>NZ_CM001514.1:4965497-5265497 GCF_000263715.2 Pseudomonas synxantha BG33R | reverse complement strand
GGTGGTTCTGTATGGAAGGGCCATCGCTCAACGGATAAAAGGTACTCCGGGGATAACAGGCTGATACCGCCCAAGAGTTCATATCGACGGCGGTGTTTGGCACCTCGATGTCGGCTCATCACATCCTGGGGCTGAAGCCGGTCCCAAGGGTATGGCTGTTCGCCATTTAAAGTGGTACGCGAGCTGGGTTTAGAACGTCGTGAGACAGTTCGGTCCCTATCTGCCGTGGACGTTTGAGATTTGAGAGGGGCTGCTCCTAGTACGAGAGGACCGGAGTGGACGAACCTCTGGTGTTCCGGTTGTCACGCCAGTGGCATTGCCGGGTAGCTATGTTCGGAATAGATAACCGCTGAAAGCATCTAAGCGGGAAACTAGCCTCAAGATGAGATCTCACTGGAACCTTGAGTTCCCTGAAGGGCCGTCGAAGACTACGACGTTGATAGGTTGGGTGTGTAAGCGCTGTGAGGCGTTGAGCTAACCAATACTAATTGCCCGTGAGGCTTGACCATATAACACCCAAGCAATTTGTTTCTCGAAAGAGCATCAGATTGCGGTGTGTGAAGACGCAATGAACCGAAAGTTCGACGCTCACAAAACACCGAAAGCTGTCACATACCCAATTTGCTGAAGCGAGACCAACTGGTCACGACTCAGTACCCGAATTTCTTGACGACCATAGAGCATTGGAACCACCTGATCCCATCCCGAACTCAGTAGTGAAACGATGCATCGCCGATGGTAGTGTGGGGTTTCCCCATGTGAGAGTAGGTCATCGTCAAGATTAAATTCTGAAACCCCTGTTTGCTAACGCAAACAGGGGTTTTGTTTTGGGCGGTCGAAAAGCGTCCACCCTGTTTTGCGCACGCCTGTCAGGCTGTGTCCGCCCCATGCACCACAGTGCTAAAGTCCACCCCTCGATTTTGCTTTTCCCAAGGAAGCCGTTATGCCGGACGCAACGTCCCTCAGCCCTGGATTCATGGTGGTTCACGGTAACCGCCTGGACGAACTGCGCAGCCTGGTGGTCAGCTGGATGCGCCGTTATCCACTGGCACCTTTGGAAAACGAAATCGCGTTGGTACAAAGCAACGGCATCGCCCAATGGCTCAAGCTGGCCTTGGCTGAAGATCCGCAAGAAGATGATATGGGCGGCTGCGGCATTGCCGCAGCAATCGACGTGCAACTGCCTGGCAGCTTTATGTGGCAGCTCTACCGCATGGTCCTGGGCCGTGATGAAATTCCACCCAAGTCCCTGCTCGATAAAGCCCCGCTGACCTGGCGTCTTATGCGCCTGTTACCCGAACTGATTGGCCAGCCGCATTTTGAGCCCCTACAGCGCTTCCTGACTCAAGACACCGACCTGCGCAAACGCTACCAACTTGCCGAGCGCTTGGCCGATTTGTTCGACCAATACCAGGTCTACCGCGCTGATTGGCTGGAAGACTGGGCCGCAGGTCGGCACCAACTGCGCAATGGTCGAGGCGAATCCAAGCCCCTCAACCCTGCCAACTGCTGGCAAGCCGAGTTATGGCGTGCGCTGCTGCTGGATGTAGGAGAGGAGGGCATGGCTGAAAGCCGAGCCGGCGTTCACCAGCGCTTCATCGAGCGCATCAACAGCCTTGAGCAAGCGCCGCCCGGCTTGCCTTCCCGGGTGATTGTATTCGGCATTTCATCACTGCCGGCCCAAGCACTGGAAGCCCTCGCTGGCCTGGCCCGTTTCAGCCAGGTCCTGCTCTGTGTACATAACCCTTGCCGCCATCATTGGTCCGACATCGTCGCCGACAAGGATTTACTGCGTAATGAATACAAGCGCCAGGCGCGCAAAGCCGGTATGCCGGTCACTATCGATCCTCAAACCTTGCACCAGCACGCCCATCCGCTACTGGCAGCCTGGGGCAAGCAGGGCCGTGATTACATCAGTTTGTTGGACAGCTACGATGACCCCAACAGCTACCGCGCCGCCTTTCGCGATGGGCGAATCGATCTGTTCAGTGACAGCGAACCCACCACGCTGCTCAACCAGCTCCAGGACGATATCCTCGAACTGCGCCCGCTGAATGAAACCCGCGAACTGTGGCCCGCTGTTGATCTGGAGCATGATACGTCCATCCGGTTCCACATCGCCCACAGCGCCCAGCGCGAAGTGGAAATCCTCCACGACCAATTGCTCCAACGCTTCAGCGCCGATCCAACGTTGCGCCCTCGGGACATCATCGTCATGGTTCCCGACATCGACAGCTACGCGCCGCACATCCGCGCGGTCTTCGGCCAGCTTGAGCGAAATGACCCACGCTTCATCCCCTTTACCCTGACAGACCAAGGCCAACGCGGCCGCGACCCGCTACTGATCGCCGTCGAACATCTGCTCAAGCTTCCCGACAGTCGTTTCCCCGTCAGTGAAATCCTCGACCTGCTCGACGTTCCCGCCCTGCGTGAGCGTTTTGCTATCAAAGAGCGCGACCTGCCCACCCTGCATCGCTGGATCGAAGGTGCCGGTATCCGCTGGGGGCTGAACGCCGAACAACGTGTCGGTTTGGGTCTACCCACAGATCTGGAACAAAACAGCTGGCGATTCGGCCTGCGCCGTATGTTGCTGGGCTATGCAGTCGGCACTGGCATGGCCTGTGAAGGTATTGAGCCCTACGACGAAATCGGCGGCCTCGATGCGGCATTGATCGGCCCGCTGGTCGCCCTGCTCGACGCCTTGAATGATGCCCATCAGGCGTTATCACAACCGGCTGCTCCCAGGGTGTGGGGCGAGCGATTGCAACGCTTGATGCAGCTGTTCTTCCTGCCCAGCAGCGAGCACGATGACTACCTCTTGGGCCAGCTTGAGCAACTGAGAGAGACCTGGCTGGAAACCTGCGAATCCGTTGGCTTGCAGGACGAGTTACCGCTTACGGTCGTCCGTGAGGCATGGCTGGCCGGATTGGATCAGGGCCGCTTGTCCCAGCGCTTTCTCGCCGGAGCTGTCAATTTTTGTACCCTGATGCCCATGCGTGCGATCCCGTTCAAGCTGGTCTGCCTGCTCGGCATGAACGACGGCGACTACCCACGAGCACAACCGCCGCTGGACTTCGACCTGATGGGCAGCGACTACCGTCCCGGTGACCGTTCGCGCCGCGAAGACGACCGCTACTTACTGCTCGAAGCGCTGCTCTCGGCCCGCGACCAGCTCTATATCAGTTGGGTTGGCCGCAGCATCCGCGATAACAGCGATCGCCCTGCCTCGGTATTGATCGGCCAGTTGCGCGACCACCTCGCCAGCGGCTGGCAGCACGCCGGCAGCGATAAGCCGCTGATCGACGCAATGACCCAGGAACACCCGCTCCAACCCTTCAGCGCCCGCTACTTCCATGAGGGCGATCCACTGTTCAGCTACGCCCGCGAATGGCAATTGCTGCATGAAGCGCGGGATGTCATGCCCCCAGCGAATGTATTGCTGCAGCATCAACAGGAAGAACCCCTGAGCCTCGGTCAGTTGCAGGACTTCTTGCGCAACCCGGTCAAACATTTCTTCAGCCAGCGTCTGAAAGTATTCTTCGAAGCCGCAGAAGTGCCTCTGGCTGACGAAGAACCCTTCGTCCTCGACGCACTGCAGCGCTATAGCCTCAGCGACAGTCTGCTAAATGCTGCACTGACCCACCCCGATCACCTCGACCAGGCCCTCAACGCCCAAGCCCTGCGTTTGCAGGGCAGTGGCCTGTTGCCGATGGTCGGTTTCGGTGAGTGCCTGCGTAAGGAGTTGATCGAGCCGTTGCCGGATCTGGTGCAGCGCTATCAACAGCTTCTGGCGCTGTGGCCGACCCCACATACCGGCGCTGAACCTATCACTTTTGAGTATCGAGGCATTCAGTTGGAAGGTTGGATCAGCGGCTTGCATCGCCGCAGCGATGGCGGCCTGTTAAGCGTTACCACCATCCCCAACAGCATTGGCTCGATCAAGACACGCAAGTGGCATCGCTTGATCCGCCCTTGGGTCAACCATGTGGTGGCCTGCGCCTGTGGCCTGCCATTGAGTACCGGCCTGGTAGCAAGTGACGACACCTTGCTGCTCGAGCCGTTGGATAAACCTACTGCCCAGGAAATCCTCGGCAACCTGCTGCTGGCTTGGCACACCGGTATGAGCACACCGCTGCCCGTTGCAGTAAAAACCGCTTTCGCCTGGCTCGGCCAAACTGACCCCGCCAAGGCCCAAGCCGCGGCCAGCAAAGCTTACGAAGGCGATGGCATCACCACTGACGGCGAACGCCGCGAAACGCCTGCTCTCACGCGGCAATTTCCCGACTACGCGGCGTTGGTCGCCAGTGAGGAATTCGAAGGCTGGTGCGAAACCCTGTATCGTCCGCTCATCAACGCACCATGGCGATCGCTTTCCAGCGCGGAGGCCAGCGCATGATCGGCAAACCCTTGGCCCTGGCATTCCCGCTTAAAGGCAGCCAGTTGATTGAAGCCAGTGCCGGCACTGGCAAGACCTTCACCATCTCTGCGTTATACCTGCGCCTGGTGCTCGGCCATGGTGGTGATGAGTCCGGCTTCGGCCGCGAACTGCTGCCGCCGCAAATTCTCGTCGTCACGTTCACCGATGCGGCCACCAAGGAGCTGCGTGAACGCATCCGCATCCGCCTGGCCGAAGCTGCGCGCTTCTTTCGCGACGAAATCGAACAGCCCGATGCGTTGATCGCCGACCTGCGCGAGCAATACGCCCCGCAGCAATGGCCGGCCTGCGCCAACCGCCTGGACATCGCCGCGCAATGGATGGATGAAGCGGCGGTCTCGACTATCCACAGCTGGTGCCAGCGTATGTTGCGTGAACATGCGTTCGACAGTGGCAGCCTGTTCACCCAGACCCTGGAAACTGACCATAGCGACCTGCTGGGCGAAGTGCTGCGCGATTACTGGCGATTGTTCTGCTACCCGATGCACGACGATGCGCTCAACTGGGTGCGCAACAATTGGGGCGGCCCCGCGGCGCTGATGCCAAGGGTGCGTGCGCTGTTCGGCAGCGAGCGGCCCACCGACGAAAGTCGCGAGCCGGCCGAACTGATCAACGCTTGTTTGCAAGAGCGTCGCGCCGCGCTGACGACCCTCAAGGCACCCTGGCAACAATGGGCCGCCGAGCTGCGCGATATCTGCCTGCAAGCCGTCGCCGCCAAAACGGTCGATGGGCGCAAGATGCAAGCGCGCTACTTCGAACCCTGGTTCGAAAAGATCAGCGCCTGGGCCGCCGATGAAACCCTGGAGCAATTGGACATCGGTACCGGCTTCACGCGCCTGACGCCCGAGGGCATGGCCGAAGCCTGGAAGGGCGAACCGCCGCAGCACCCGGGGATCGAGGCGATGGCCGGCCTCAAAGCCAGCCTTGACGCCTTGCCAACGCCAGACGCAGCGGTATTGCAACATGCTGCCGGCTGGGTGGGTAAACGCTTCGAAGAAGAGAAGCGTCGCCGCGCTGAAATGGGCTTCGACGACATGCTGATCCGCCTCAACGCGGCCCTTCAGGCAGACGGTGGCGAGCGCCTGGCCAGTGTGATCCGTGAGCAATTCCCGGTGGCACTGATTGATGAATTTCAAGACACCGACCCGGTGCAATACAGCATCTTCGACAGCATCTACCGCATCGACGAAAACCACCTGGACAGTGGCCTGTTCTTGATCGGCGACCCCAAGCAGGCGATCTACGCCTTTCGCGGTGCCGACATCTACACCTACCTGCGCGCCCGGCAGTCCACCACCGGCCGCCATCACACCCTGGGCACCAACTTCCGTTCCAGCCATGCGATGGTCGAGGCGGTGAACCACGTGTTCCAGCGTGCGGAAACCGGCCGTGGTGCGTTTCTGTTCCGCGAGCCCAACGGCGATAACCCGGTGCCGTTTCACCCGGTACTGTCCCAGGGCCGCAGCGAGCACCTGCAGGTTGATGGCCAACCGTTGCCGGCCATGAACCTGTGGCACCTGCCTACCGACCAGCCGATTTCCACTGCGGTTTACCGTCAGCACCTGGCTGCGGCCTGCGCCACACAGATCGTCGCGTTGCTCAATGGTGGGCAGCAAGGTACAGCAGGGTTTGTAAAAGAGGGCAGTCTCAAGGGTGTATTGCCGTCGGACATCGCCATCCTCGTACGCGACGGCAAGGAAGCCCAGGCCGTGCGCGCCGAGTTGGCCAGCCGTGGCGTGCGCAGTGTGTACCTGTCGGATAAGGACTCGGTTTTCGCCGCCCAGGAAGCTCACGACCTGCTGGCCTGGCTCAAGGCCTGCGCCGAGCCGGATGTCGAGCGCCCGCTGCGCGCCGCCCTGGCCTGCGTCACCTTGAACCTGTCCCTGGCGGAGCTGGAGCGTCTGAACCAGGACGAATTGGCGGGGGAATCGCGCGTGATGCAGTTCCGTGGCTACCGCGCAATCTGGCGCACTCAAGGTGTGCTGCCGATGCTGCGTCGCCTGCTCCATGACTTCAAGCTGCCGCAAACCCTTATCGCCCGCAGTGATGGCGAGCGCGTGCTGACCAACCTGTTGCACCTCAGTGAGTTGCTGCAACAAGCCGCGTCGGAACTCGATGGTGAACAGGCGTTGATTCGCCATCTGGCCGAACACCTGGCACTGTCGGGCCAGGCCGGTGAAGAACAGATCCTGCGTCTGGAAAGCGATGAGCAACTGGTCAAGGTGGTGACCATCCACAAATCCAAGGGCCTGGAATACGACCTGGTGTTCTTGCCCTTCATCTGCTCGGCCAAACCGGTGGATGGCAGTCGCTTGCCGCTGCATTACCACGATGAACACGGCAAGTCCCAGGTGAGCCTGCGGCCAACGGCCGAGCTGATCGCCCAAGCCGATGACGAGCGTCTGGCCGAAGACCTGCGCTTGTTCTACGTGGCCTTGACCCGCGCCAAACACGCGTGCTGGTTGGGTATTGCCGACCTCAAGCGCGGCAATAACAGCAGCTCGGTCTTGCACCTGTCGGCATTGGGGTATTTGCTGGGGGGCGGGACGTCGTTGGGCGAGTCCACCGGCCTGGCGCGCTGGTTGCTGGATTTACAGGAAGGTTGCCCAGCCATCCGTTATGGCCTTGTGCCGGATATCCAGGACGTCCTGTTTCACCCGCCGCGCAATGAAGCGATGTTGCTTGCGCCGTTGCTGCCCAAACGCAAGGCTGCGGAAAACTGGTGGATTGCCTCCTACAGTGCCTTGCGCATTGGCGACAGCATGAGCGCCGCCAGCCTCGAAGCGCCGGAAAGCCCGCAGGCCCAGAAGCTGTTCGATGACGAACGCCTCGACCCCGATGCACCACGGGAAGTGGTGGCGTCCGGCGGTGATATTCACCGTTTCCCACGCGGGCCTAATCCAGGCACCTTCCTCCATGGCTTGTTGGAGTGGGCCGGTGAAGAGGGCTTCAACGTGACACCCGAGGCCATCGAAAAAGCCGTGGGCGCACGCTGTAACCGCCGCAATTGGGAAGGCTGGATCGTCACCCTCAGCGGCTGGCTGGGGCATCTGTTGCAAACGCCGTTGCCGCTGTACAACGACCACGTGACCCTCAGCGGCCTTGAGCAGTACCAGATTGAAATGGAGTTCTGGTTCGCCAGTCACACAGTCGATGTGCTCGCCCTCGACAAGCTGGTGTGTAGGCACACCCACGGCGGCGTTTCCCGTGTGGCCGCGGAGCCGGTGCTGCTCAACGGCATGTTCAAGGGCTTTATCGACCTGACGTTCGAACACGAGGGTCGCTACTACGTGGCGGACTACAAGTCCAACTGGCTCGGCCCCGACGATTCGGCCTACACCCAGCAAGCCATGGAGCAGTCGATCCTTGAGCATCGGTACGACCTGCAATATGTACTTTACCTGCTGGCCCTGCATCGCCAGCTCAAGGCACGCCTCCCCGATTATGACTACGACCAGCATGTCGGCGGCGCCTTGTACCTGTTCCTGCGTGGCACCCAGTCGGTGAGCCAGGGGGCGTATTTCACCCGGCCGCCCCGTGAGCTGATCGAAAGCCTGGACCTGTTGTTCCAGGGCAAGCCAATTGCGCCCAAGGTCGAGCCCGTCTGGGAACAAGGAGTGTTGCTATGAGCCTGTCGCCGTTACCGCTGGAGGAGCTGGCACCGCTGAGTCGCGCCGCTGACCTGGTGCAGTTGCTTGAGCGTTGGGTCGAGCGTGGCTGGTTGCGGGCCCTGGACAAAGCCTTCGTCGGCTTCCTGCACGAGCTTGATGCCCAGGCCGATCCCTTGGTGCTGCTGGCGGCCGCGTTGACCAGCCATCAACTGGGCCATGGCCACGTCTGCCTGGACCTGTTCGAAACCCTCAAGGCGCCGGACTTCGCCCTGTCTTTGCCGCCCGAAGGCGACCTGCACACCGGCGCCATGCTGCTGCCATCGCAGTTGCTGCACGGCCTGGACGGTGCCCATTGGTGTCATGCCCTGGCGGGCAGCCCACTGGTCGCGCTGGCGTTCGATGGCAGCGACGTGGCCCAGAGCCGTCCGTTGGTGTTATCCGGCAAGCGCCTGTACCTGCGCCGCTACTGGACCTACGAGCGACGGATCGACCGCGCCCTGCGCCTGCGCCTTGCGAGCGTGGAGCCCGCAGCGGCCGATTTGCCACAACGCCTCAACCGCCTGTTCGACCAACCGGCGCCGGATGGGGTGATTGATTGGCAAAAACTTGCCTGTGCGCTGGCAACCCGCGGCGCATTCAGTATCGTCACCGGCGGCCCGGGCACCGGCAAGACCACCACCGTAGTGCGCCTGCTTGCGTTGCTGCAGGCGCCCGCCGTGGAGTCCGGCAGCCCGTTGCGCATTCGCCTGGCCGCGCCCACCGGTAAAGCCGCTGCGCGCCTGACCGAATCCATCAGCCAGCAAGTGCTGTCGCTGACAGTGCCCGACAGCGTGCGGGAAAAAATCCCGACGCAGGTCACCACGGTTCACCGCCTGCTGGGCAGTCGTCCCGGTACTCGCCACTTCCGGCATCACCTCGGTAATCCATTGCCGTTGGACGTGCTGGTGGTGGATGAAGCCTCGATGATCGACCTGGAAATGATGGCCAACCTGCTCGACGCCTTGCCATCCCATGCGCGTCTGGTATTGCTGGGCGACAAGGACCAGTTGGCGTCGGTGGAAGCGGGTGCGGTACTCGGTGATTTGTGCCGCGATGCCGAAGACGGCTGGTACAGCCCGCACACTCGGCAATGGCTGCAAGCCGTCAGCGGCGAAGACCTCAGTGCCAGCGGCCTGCAAGAAGACCTCGACGGCAGCCATCCCCTGGCCCAGCAGGTGGTGATGCTGCGCTATTCACGTCGTTTCGGCGAAGGCAGCGGCATTGGCCAGCTGGCGCGCTGGGTCAACCAGCAAAATGCCGAACAGGCACGTCAGCTGTTGGCCGCAGGTCGTCATGACGACCTGTTTTGCGTCAGCCTCAAGGGCGAGCATGACTATGCCCTTGAGCGCTTGGTGCTGGACGGCCAGGGCGACGGCGCCCAAGGCTATCGCTACTACCTGAATCTGTTGCAATCGGCACGTCCACCCTTGGATACACCACGTGATGACCCGGCCTGGACGCATTGGGCGCAACAGTTGCTGCAAGCCTTCGATGCGTTCCAACTGCTCTGCGCCGTGCGCAAAGGCCCTTGGGGCGTTGAAGGGTTGAATCAGCGCATCACCGCGGCCCTGCGCAAAGTACGCCTGATCGAAGGCGACGAGCAGTGGTACGAAGGCCGTCCGGTACTGATGACCCGTAACGACTACGGCCTGGGCCTGATGAACGGCGACATCGGTATCGCGCTGAAATTGCCCGAAACCGAGGGCGGCTCCCACGTGCTGCGGGTGGCCTTCCCACGTAACGATGGTCAGGGCGGCGTACGTTTTGTGCTGCCCAGCCGCTTGAATGATGTTGAAACCGTGTATGCGATGACCGTGCACAAATCCCAGGGCTCGGAGTTCACCCATACGGCGCTGATCCTTCCGGACGCTTTGAACCCGGTGCTGACCAAAGAGTTGATCTATACCGGTATTACCCGCGCCAAGCGCTGGTTCAGCTTGATCGAGCCACGCGGTGGGGTGTTTGAGGAGGCGGTACGGCGCAAGGTCAAGCGTTTGAGCGGGCTGATGCTGGAGTTGGACGCCATGCCTGAAAAACTGACTGATAGGTCATGAAATATTTCTGATTCAGATGTCTGATTTTTCTGAAAAAATAGTAGGCCCCATGCCTGGCGTGCGGCGTGGGGTTTCCCGCCGCTGTGCTATCGTTGCGGCATCACCCTGGAAAATACCTGAGAGAAGTGCTGCATGAACGTGGCTGTCTCGCCCACAGAGCGCAGTTTGAGCTGGAGACGGATGTTGCTGGTGGCGGTTCTGTGCCTGCTCGCACCGCGCGTCTGGGCGCAGACGCCGAGCCTTGCCGAGCAGCGCGCCCAGGCGGTCACCCAGGTCGTTCTGGGCATTCTCAGCTATGCGCGATGGCCGGTGGAGCCTGCGCAATTGCGGCTGTGCATTGTCGGCCCGACTCAGTACACCGATGACCTGGTCAAAGGCACCACCCAGGCCACCGGTCGTCCGGTTCTGGTACGGCGCCTGCTGGTCGATCATCCGGATATCGTCAATGCCTGCGATGCCGTCTACATCGGCAAAATCACCCCCGACGAACGCAACCGCCTGTTTACCTCATTGATTGGCCACCCTGTACTCAGCATCAGCGAAGGGGGCGACCAGTGCACGGTGGGCAGCCTGTTCTGCCTGCGCGTCAGCGATGAGCAGGTGTCGTTCGAGGTCAACCTGGATTCCGTCGCCCGCAGCGGCGTGCGTATCCATCCCAGTGTGTTGCAGTTGTCTCGCCGTCGAGCGCCTGGCTCATGAGCCGCGATAAAGTGCGGCCGACCCTGCGCTCGGTGATTGCCCGCGGGCATATGATTCTGGCGCTGGTGGCGGTCACCCTGGCCAGTGTGTCCCTGACCCTGCTCGGCGTACTTGCCCTGCGGGTTTACGCCGAGCACAACCTGCACCTGATCGCCCGCTCCATCAACTACACCGTGGAAGCGGCCGTGGTGTTCAACGACAGCGCGGCGGCCACCGAAGCCCTGAGCCTGATCGCCTCCACCGAAGAAGTGGCCCAGGCAGAAGTATTCGATATCAACGGCAAGCTGCTGGCGCGCTGGGTTCGCCCGGAAACCGGCGTGTTGTCACGGGTCGAGTTGCAAGTAGCGCACGCGCTGCTCGAACAGCCCATCAGCCAGCCGATTCTGCGCCAAGGGCAAACCGTCGGCAGCATCCATCTGGTCGGCCACGGTGGCAGCCTGTTGCGCTTCTTGCTCAGCGGTCTGATCGGGATTCTGATCTGCACCGCCCTCAGCGCCTGGGTGGCATTGCACTTGTCGCGGCGTCTGTTAAATGGCATCACTGTGCCACTGCAACGCCTGGCCGCCGTCGCTCACGCCGCGCGCAGCGAGCGAGATTTTGACCGCCGCGTACCCTCGGCGCAGATCGCCGAACTCGACAGCCTGGGCAGCGACTTCAATGCCCTGCTCGGCGAGATGGAGGCTTGGCAGAGCCACCTGCAAAGCGAAAACGAAACCCTGGCCCACCAGGCCAGCCACGACAGCCTCACTGGCCTGCCCAACCGCGCGTTCTTCGAAGGCCGGCTGATCCGCGCCTTGCGTAGCGCCGCCAAGGTCAACGAGCGGGTGGCGGTGCTGTTTCTCGACAGCGACCGCTTCAAAGACATCAACGACAGCTTCGGTCACGCTGCTGGCGATGCCGTGCTGGTGGCTGTTGCCGATCGCGTGCGTGCGCAACTGCGCGAGGATGACCTGGTGGCACGCCTGGGCGGCGATGAATTTGCGGTATTGCTGGCGCCGCTGCACAAGGCCGAAGACGCCCACCGCATCGCCGATAAAATCATTGCCAGCATGGACGTGCCGATTCCGCTGCCAGGCGGTACCCAGGTGTTGACCTCCCTCAGTATCGGCATTGCCATTTATCCCGATCATGGCGCCACTCCCGGCACCTTGCTCAACGCCGCCGATGCGGCGATGTACCAGGCCAAACGCCTGTCTTCAGGCGGCCAGCAAACGGCGGAGTCGGAGCATCCCGTCGTCAACGTTCAACACAGGAGTTGATTCCCTTGTTCGCTAACACACGCGTTTTATTTATTTCCTTACTCGTTGCCTTTCTGGCCCTCAGCGGCTGCCAGACGCCCCCGCCCAAGGGGCTCACCCCGGCGCAAGTCGCCGTACTCAAGCAGCAAGGCTTCGAGCTGACCGACGAGGGCTGGGCCTTCGGCCTGTCCGGCAAGGTCCTGTTTGGCAGCGACGTCGAAACCCTCAATAAACCCAGCACCGACATCGTCGAACGCATCGGCCAGGCCCTGGTAGGCGCGGGCATCGAGCGCGTACGTGTCGACGGCCACACCGACGCCTCTGGCAAAGAACCCTACAACGTGGCGCTGTCCCTGCGCCGTGCAAAAAGCGTGGGCAAGGTGCTGACCCGCGTGGGTATGAAAGAAGAAAACATCCAACTGCGCGGTTTGGGCAGCAGCGAGCCGGTGGCGCCGAATACGACCCCGGCAGGCCGCACCGAGAATCGCCGGGTGTCGATTGTTGTGATCGCAGACTAAGCGGGTTCACCTTCCCCCAGCTGAAATGCATTCAATATGTGGGAGCTGGCTTGCCTGCGATGGCGGTTGATCGGTAGATATAGCTTTTGCTGATACACCGCTATCGCAGGCAAGCCAGCTCCCACATTCAGTCTGCAAACCGCATTTCCCGCGTCTGCCCCATCAACAACCCCTGATTCTGCTCCGTCACCTCCCGGATGTAATCCCACAACAACGTAATTCGCTTCAACTTCCTCAAATCCTCCCGGCAATACATCCAGAACTGCCGCGTAATCGCAATCTGCTCTCCCAGCACCGGCAACAAGCGCGGATCCTGCGCCGCCAGAAAGCACGGCAATATCGCCATCGACCGGCCCTGCTGCGCCGCCACGTACTGCGCGATCACGCTGGTACTGCGCAGGCTGGCGCTGGCGCCGGGCACGACGTTGGCCAGGTACAGCAGCTCCGAGCTGAAGGCCAGGTCATCCACGTAGCTGATAAACGGATGCTCGGCCAAATCCGCAGGTTTGCGGATTGGCGGGTGTTGGTCGAGGTAGTCCTGGGTGGCGTACAACTGCAATTTGTAGTCGCACAGTTTGCAGCACACATACGGCCCGTGTTCCGGGCGCTCCAGGGCGATGACGATGTCGGCTTCGCGCTTGGACAGGCTGATGAAGTGGGGCAGGGGCAGGATGTCTACCGAGATCGCGGGATAAGTGTCGACGAAATGGCTCAACTGCGGGGTGACGAAGAAGCTGCCGAACCCTTCGGTGCAGCCCATGCGCACATGGCCGGACAGCGCCACGCCGGAGCCGGATACCTGTTCGCAGGCCATGTGCAGCGTGCTTTCGATGGATTCGGCATAACCCAGCAACCGCTGGCCCTCGGTGGTGAGCACGAAGCCGCTGGTCCGGGATTTCTCGAACAGCAACGTACCGAGCGACACTTCCAGTGAACTGATGCGCCGCGACACGGTGGTGTAGTCCACCGCCAGGCGCTTGGCGGCCACGCTGGCCTTGCGGGTGCGCGCCACTTCGAGGAAAAACTTCAGGTCATCCCAGTTCAGGGCGCCCAGGGAGGTGATGTTTTTTTGCATATTGGACCGGCTTTTATGTGCGTTCTTATTAGAAGTTTGCACATCTATACTCCAAAAACAGTCCGAACGCCTCATTCTTCAAGGCGATTCAACGCCTTGGTTCTCTGCATAACTACAAGATTCTGGAGACCACATGAACGCATCTGCCGATATTTCCGTGCAACAGGTCAAGTTGCTGATCAACGGCGAGTGGGTCGAATCCAAGACCACCGAGTGGCAAGACATCGTCAACCCGGCCACCCAACAAGTGCTGGCCAAGGTCCCGTTTGCCACTGCCGATGAAGTCAACGCTGCCATCGACGCCGCCCATCGCGCCTTTCAGACCTGGAAGCTGACGCCGATCGGTGCGCGGATGCGCATCATGCTCAAGCTGCAAGCCCTGATCCGTGAACATTCCAAGCGTATCGCCGTGGTCCTCAGCGCCGAGCAGGGCAAGACCATTGCCGATGCCGAGGGCGATATTTTCCGTGGCCTGGAAGTGGTCGAACACGCCTGTTCCATCGGCACCCTGCAAATGGGCGAATTCGCCGAAAACGTGGCCGGTGGCGTGGACACCTACACCCTGCGCCAACCTATCGGCGTGTGCGCTGGCATCACTCCGTTCAACTTCCCGGCGATGATTCCGCTGTGGATGTTCCCGATGGCGATTGCCTGCGGTAACACCTTCGTCCTCAAGCCTTCCGAGCAAGACCCGTTGTCGACCATGCTGCTGGTAGAACTGGCGCTGGAAGCCGGCGTACCGGCCGGTGTGCTCAACGTGGTGCACGGCGGTAAGGATGTGGTGGATGCACTCTGTACTCATAAAGATATCAAGGCCGTGTCCTTCGTCGGTTCCACCGCCGTCGGCACCCATGTCTACGACCTGGCCGGCAAACACGGCAAGCGCGTTCAGTCGATGATGGGCGCCAAGAACCACGCTGTGGTGCTGCCGGATGCCAACCGTGAACACACCCTCAATGCCTTGGTCGGCGCCGGTTTCGGCGCGGCGGGCCAGCGTTGCATGGCCACCTCGGTGGTGGTGCTGGTGGGCGCATCCAGGCAGTGGCTGCCGGATCTCAAGGCCCTGGCACAAAAGCTCAAGGTCAATGCTGGCAGCGAAGCCGGCACGGATGTCGGCCCGGTGATCTCCAGGCGCGCCAAGGCACGCATCCTTGAACTGATCGAAAGCGGCGTGAAAGAAGGCGCCAAGCTGGAGCTGGATGGCCGCGATATCAAGGTGCCGGGCTTCGAACAAGGTAACTTTGTCGGCCCGACTCTGTTCTCGGGCGTGACCACCGACATGCGCATCTACACCGAGGAAATCTTCGGCCCGGTGCTGGTAGTGCTGGAAGTCGACACCCTCGACCAAGCCATCGCCCTGGTTAACGCCAACCCGTTCGGCAATGGCACGGGCCTGTTCACCCAAAGTGGTGCGGCGGCGCGTAAATTCCAGAGCGAAATCGATGTGGGCCAGGTCGGCATCAACATCCCGATTCCGGTGCCAGTGCCGTTCTTCAGCTTCACCGGCTCGCGCGGTTCCAAGCTCGGCGACCTCGGCCCGTACGGCAAGCAAGTGGTGCAGTTCTACACCCAGACCAAAACCGTCACCAGCCGCTGGTTCGATGACGACACGGTCAACGATGGCGTCAATACCACCATCAACCTGCGCTAAACCAGGGAGACGACCATGAAGATTGCATTTATCGGCCTGGGCAACATGGGCGCGCCCATGGCCCGCAACCTGATCAAGGCTGGGCACGCGCTTAACCTGTTCGACCTGAACCAGGCGGTACTCAAGGAACTCGCCGAACTGGGCGGCACCATCAGCAGCTCACCGCGTGATGCGGCCCAGGGCGCCGAACTGGTGATTACCATGCTGCCGGCCGCTGCTCACGTGCGCAGCGTATGGCTCAATGACGACGGTGTGCTCGCGGGCATCGGCAAAGGCGTCCCAGCGGTGGATTGCAGCACCATCGATCCGCAAACCATCCGTGATGTAGCGGCAGCGGCAGCGAAACAAGGCGTGGCCGTGGCCGATGCACCGGTCTCCGGTGGCACCGGCGGTGCCCAGGCCGGGACGCTGACCTTTATGGTCGGCGCCAACCCGGAATTATTCGCTACCCTGCAACCGGTGCTGGCGCAGATGGGCCGCAACATCGTGCACTGCGGCGATGTCGGCACCGGGCAAATCGCCAAGATCTGTAACAACCTGCTGCTGGGTATCAGCATGGTCGGCGTCAGTGAGGCCATGGCCCTGGGCGATGCGCTCGGCATTGATACGCAAGTGCTGGCCGGCATCATCAACAGCTCCACCGGGCGCTGCTGGAGTTCCGATACCTATAATCCCTGGCCGGGCGTGATCGAAACCGCGCCATCATCGCGTGGCTATACCGGTGGCTTTGGTGCCGACCTGATGCTCAAGGATTTGGGCCTGGCCACAGAAGCCGCACGCCAGGCGCATCAGCCGGTGATCCTCGGTGCAGTGGCCCAGCAGTTGTACCAGTCGATGAGCCAGCGCGGGGAGGGGGGTAAAGACTTCTCTGCCATCATCAATAGCTATCGCAAACCTCAATAAAGGCAAGTTCCGAGAGCCCCCTTTTGGTGGGTTCTCGGAGGTTGGCTTGTCTATGCGTTCGCAGCATTTCAGGCGCCTTGTGCACCTGCCCCCTCGATATATCCCCTAATACCTGTCCCCATCGTGATTAACAACTTTTGCTGCCTCGCATTACGCGAGCTTCGCAGCTATATGCGTTTTTATTACTAATCAACTAACTGGTTCGCATGAGCCTGTTTGAGGGGTGTACCGCCTTGAAATAAATTATTACAACTTGGAAAAGTT
Source organism: Pseudomonas synxantha BG33R (assembly GCF_000263715.2). Taxonomy (NCBI): domain Bacteria; kingdom Pseudomonadati; phylum Pseudomonadota; class Gammaproteobacteria; order Pseudomonadales; family Pseudomonadaceae; genus Pseudomonas; species Pseudomonas synxantha. The sequence goes on along the minus strand of NZ_CM001514.1, from coordinate 5,249,010 downwards.
TGATGGTTTTTCTCGGTTTTTGATCATTGATTCATCATGTAGAGCGCATATGTGGAGTGATTAATTATCATGGTGTGATGATGAAAAAATAATTGATGGGCGTCATATATGTGATGGGCATGATCGTTAATTAGGCGTGCTTAATACCTGTTTAGTTTTCCCTTTGATGTCGGCTATTGCCTCGCTAGTATCTGGCTGGCGGGCGTTTTCAGTTGGGTATGCCTCCACAGTTTTCACTGCAGTGTTTTACTCTTTCCAGGTTGTGCAGGTGCCTTAGAAATGGCTAGCGAAAGGAAGCGGACAGCGAGTGTTGCCGAGCGATCAGCTGCTTTGGCCCACACCGGTCAGGGACTCGACAAGGCCAGTCTCATGGCCCTCCATCTCTCCCGATTGCTTGATTTATGGGCTTGCGGGCGTACCCACTCATTGCCGGTGGCGGCGCCTTCCAGGCTTACCTGCCTGTCACATCAATTGCCGTCTGTGAGTCGCGAGTCCGAGCCCATCAACGCGCGACTGCGTGAAGAAACGGGCGTTGGGTGATCGCCACTTAGTCCGAACAGTTCACCAATACCGCAAAAACAAATTTAGCGCTCGACGGTAATCACTGTCGTGGGCATTCGCTCGCGCTGAGCTTTGTGTGTCCATAAATTGAAACGGGTGAGAGATGAAAAATATAACAATTGTCGACAAGGCGACGGGGACGGCGACGGAACATGCCTTGGGAACTACCAGCCTCAAAGGCACCAGCATTGTAAAGTTGCCCTTCGGGCCGGAAAGCGTTCAGTCGTTTCAACAGTCCGGGCAGAATCTGGTAGTCACGCTGAAGTCAGGTGAGACCGTCACGGTTCAGAACTTTTTTGTGGTGGGCGCCGACGGTGCGAAAAACCAACTGGTGCTGGAAGGTGCAGACGGCACTTTGTTGCTCGGCAACTATTCCACGCCTTATTCGGGCTTCACCTTCACTGAGATTTCGACCCTCGACGACCTGGGTGTGGCCGCCATCGCCGCAGACAGTTCTGTTCCGAACTGGGTGCTGTGGGGGCTGGGGCTCCTCGCCGTGGGCGGCGCCGCCGCAGCAATGAGTGGCGGCGGCGGAGGCGGTGGTAACGATTCGCCACCCGCCGCTCCAGGAGCCGCAAGCGGTCTGGCCGTCAACAGTGCGGGCACGCTCCTCACCGGTAAAGGCCAGGGCGGTACGACGGTAACGGTCAAAGATGCCGCGGGTAATGTGCTCGGCACCAGCACTGTTGGCACAGACGGTAATTTCCAGGTCAGCCTGGGCACACCGCAAACCAATGGTGAAACGCTGCAAGTCACCCTCAAGGATGCCTTGGGCCAAGTCTCGCCGCCTGCAACTGTTGTCGCCGGTGACACCACGGCACCTGCCGCCGCTTCAGAGTTGGAGGTCAGCCCTGACGGTTTGACCGTCAGCGGCAAGGGCGAACCCAATTCCACTGTCACCATCAGCGACGCCGAAGGGAATGTGATTGGTACCGGCAAAGTGGGGGCCGACGGCAGCTTCCAGATCGACCTGAACACGCCGCAGACCAATGGTGAAACACTGCAGGTCACCCTTACAGATCCAGCGGGCCAAGTCTCGCCGCCTGCAACCGTTGTCGCCGGCGACACCACGGCACCTGCCGCCGCTTCAGCGTTGGAGGTCAGCGCTGACGGCTCGACCGTTAGCGGTAAAGGCGAACCCAATGCCACGGTGACCATAAAGGATGCCGATGGCAATGTAATCGGCACCGGCACGGTGGGGGATGACGGCAGCTTCCAGGTCACCTTGAACACGCCGCAGACTAACGGCGAAACGCTGAGCGTCATTCTCAAAGACGCTGCCGGCAATGAATCCCCTGCCAGCCCTGTGGTGGCGGGTGATACCACCGCACCTTCCGCACCGACCGACCTGGCGTTGAGCACCGACGGCGCAACGCTCAGCGGTAAAGGCGAACCCAATGCCACGGTGACCATAAAGGATACCGATGGCAATGTAATTGGCACCGGGACAGTGGGGGATGACGGGACCTTCCAGGTTACCTTGAACACGCCTCAGGTTAACGGTGAAACGCTTGCCGTCACCTTGACGGACCTTGCAGGGAATGAGTCTGTCCCGACTAACGTGGTCGCCGTTGATATTGATGACACCGACGCGGACGCGGACGCCGATGCCGATGCCGATGCTGACGCCGATGCCGATGCCGATGCTGATGCCGATGCCGATGCCGATGCTGATGCTGATGCTGATGCCGATGCCGATGCCGATGCTGATGCTGATGCTGATGCCGATGCCGATGCCGATGCCGACGCTGATGCTGATGCCGATGCGGACGCCGATGCCGACGCCGACGCCGATGCCGATGCCGATGCTGACGCCGATGCCGATGCTGATGCCGATGCCGATGCCGACGCTGACGCTGACGCTGACGCTGACGCTGACGCTGACGCCGACGCCGACGCTGATGCCGACGCCGATGCTGACGCTGACGCTGATGCTGACGCTGATGCCGACGCCGACGCCGACGCCGACGCCGATGCCGATGCGGATGCGGATGCGGATGCGGATGCTGACGCCGATGCCGATGCCGATGCCGATGCTGATGCCGACGCTGATGCGGATGCGGATGCGGACGCCGATGCCGATGCCGACGCTGATGCGGACGCCGACGCGGACGCCGACGCCGACGCCGACGCTGATGCCGACGCTGATGCCGATGCCGATGCGGATGCGGATGCGGATGCGGATGCCGACGCCGATGCGGACGCCGACGCCGATGCTGATGCGGATGCTGACGCCGATGCTGACGCCGACGCCGACGCCGACGCCGACGCCGACGCTGATGCCGATGCCGACGCTGATGCGGACGCCGATGCTGATGCGGATGCTGACGCCGATGCTGACGCTGACGCTGACGCTGACGCTGACGCTGACGCTGACGCTGACGCTGACGCTGACGCTGACGCTGACGCTGACGCTGACGCTGACGCTGACGCTGACGCTGATGCGGACGCCGATGCCGATGCCGATGCGGATGCGGATGCCGATGCCGATGCCGATGCGGATGCGGATGCCGATGCGGATGCCGACGCGGACGCCGACGCTGATGCCGATGCCGATGCCGATGCCGACGCGGACGCCGACGCCGATGCTGATGCTGATGCTGATGCGGATGCGGATGCGGATGCGGATGCGGATGCTGATGCCGATGCCGATGCCGATGCCGATGCTGACGCTGACGCTGATGCCGATGCCGATGCCGATGCCGATGCCGATGCCGATGCCGACGCCGACCTAGAAGCCTTCGACGACCTCGCCACAAGCGAAGTGACCATCAAACCCGTTACATCCAACACCAACCTGGCTGATATGCGTGTCTTCACCCTGCTGGGTGTTGGCGGGATCATCCTGGGCGATCACACCAAGGCGCAGGAGTTCACGGTTGCCGAAGGTTCCAGCGGCACGCTGAATCTGCAGTTTGCCCAGGCGGATCTGGTTTCGCTGCTGGGAGGCGGTTTCACCGCGGTCCTGGAGGTGAGCGACGGCGCGGGTGGCTGGTTGCCGGTTCAGCAGGGCAGTAACGGTTCGGGCTTGCTGGATCTGTTGGGCCTGTTCGGTCAAAGCACCACTGCCGAGATCGAAGGGCTGCAGGCCGGGCAATACCGCTTCACCCTCCAGCTGGACCCAAACCTGGTCAGCATCGGTGCGGGGGCGACGGCGGTATTGAGCGTCACCAACAACAGCCTGACTGATTTCACTGGCGAAGCCGGTCCCGAAGTCTCCGGCAACGTCATCACCGACCCGGGTGTGGGAGGCACTCCGGATGTGCCGGGCAACGGCGGGCCCGTCAAGGTGCAGGTCGAGGTCGGCGGTGAATTCGTCGATGCGGACGCCACTACCGGCACGGTGCTGCAAGGCCAATATGGTCAACTGACTATTTTTGCCAATGGTGACTACAAGTACACCCCGAACGGCGATGTCGCCAACATCGGCAAAGTGGATGCGTTCGAATACCACTTGGTCAATGGTGCGGGTGGTTCTGCCGCCGCCACCTTGTATGTGCGCATCGACAGCCCAAGTGTCGACGTGACCTGGAACGCAACAGACCCATCGGCTCCAGGCACGGTCAGCCCGGTAGCGAACGATGACCTGGGCTCGGCGCAGATAGCGATCGTCAACCTGGTGACAGAGAGCGACGCGCCGGCCTTGACCTACAACCTGCCGGCGATCGGCACGGGCTCGGGTACGGGCCAAGTCATAGTCGTCGCGGCCGACTCTACGGCTGTGTTGAAGGTCGATGTCAGCGCTTCCGGCTTGACCCTATTGCCGTCCACCACCGTCAATCTGCAAAAACTGATTGCAGGCCAATGGGAAACGCAACAGACCACCACCCAGTCGTCGCATACGTTCACCGGGCTGGACGCTGGTTCGTATCGGGTCACCGCATCCACAGGCTCGGTGCTGTCATTGTCGACCATCACGGTGGCTCAGACCTTGACCACCACCTTCACCACGCAATTTGTGGCCGGTGAAATGACCAACGCCACCGGCGACTTGTTGGCTGGCAGCCTGGCCGGGCCGGATGTGCTCGGCTCGCCATTGACGGTGTTGAGCGTGCTGGTAGCCGGGGCTTATGTGGTGCCTGGGCAGACGGGGGCGCAAGTCGTCGGTGACCACGGCACGTTGACCGTCTTTGTCGATGGCAAATACGTCTACACGCCGAATGCCGGCCTGACGCTGGATGAGATTGGCCAGGTGGATAAATTCACCTACAAACTCACCACGCCGACGGGTCAGGAAGAGACCGCAGACGTGTACATCCGCATCGACTCGCCAGACCGTGACCTGGTCTGGGACGACGCCAACCCGGGTGCGCCTGCCACAGAGGGTGTCGGCTTTGCCGCAGCCCTGGGGGCGGTGGATCAGACCACGGATGACGCCGCCAGCGTTGATGCTCAGCACCACGATGCGGTGGTGGTTGATGACACCGACTTCACCCACGTCGATGCGGGTGCGGGTGCAAACGGGTTGCTGTGGGAAGGGGGGGATGCTGCCATCAACCTCACCGACCTGATCGGCAAAGTCAGCGATGTACAGAGTATCGACCTGAACGATATCAGCGCCGTTGACCTGACGTTGAGCCTGGAAGACCTGGTGTCCATCACCGGGCCTGAGTCGGATCGCTTGATGATTCAGGGCGACGATCAGGACAGTGTGCACCTGACTGGCGACTGGACTGGCGGTGTGACGCAAGTAGAGAACGGTCTGGAGTACGTGATCTACACCAGTGCGGAAGATCAGGCCCATCAGCTTTGGGTACAAAGCGGCATCAACGTGGTGTAACGCCACTTCCCGATAACCGGGCCGCAATGCCCGGTTTTCCTTACCAACAAGCTTGCAGCGATGGGCCGTGACTGATGCCAGTCACGGTTCGTTGTTGTCCCCCTCCGGTTTGACAACAGTCAGGTGACTTGCAGTGAGGCATAAGAGTTTGGCCAACCAACTGTCTGCCACGGTTCTGGCAGTCGCAATGATCGCGCCAGGGATTGAGCCGGTCATGGCCACGTCGCTTTTCGACGATGAAGAACCCGTCAACATCATCAGCCCCAGCAACCTGGGCACGAATTTACCGGGAGGGCCAGCGGGCGTCAGCGCACCGGTGGCACCCCAGCGCAACATACCGAGCAACCTCGACCTCATGCGCGCCATTCAGTTGGCCGTAGAGTGGCACCCGGCGATTGCCGAGGCGATCGGCCAGCTGTACCAACAAAACGAGAACGTGAACATCGCCCGGTCCGGGTATTACCCGCAAGTCAGCGGTGGCTTCAATTCGGGCTATGACAGCGGCTTGAGTGGCAATGGCCAAAGCCGAGCGTTTTCGTTGTCGGCGTCGCAGATGCTTTATGACTTCGGCAAGGTTTCCAGCTCAGTGGACAGCGCACTGGCGCGGGTCAGCGGCAGCCAGGCGGCGATCCTGTTGTCGATTGACCAAGTGGCCCGCGACACCTCGTTTGCAATGATCGAACTGCAACGCTCGCAACGTTTGGTGACTGTGGCCCGCGAGCAGATCGAGGGAATTTCGGCGATTGCCGAACTGGCCAAAAAACGCAGCGACATGGGCGCCAGCACCCGTTCCGATTTGATCCAGGCCCGTTCGCGGGTCGAGGCGTCAATGGCCACCCAAATGCAGTTCACCGCGCAATTCAACCGCTGGCGCAGCGCCTTGAGCAGTTTGCTGGGGGCCCAGTCGCCGGTGAACGTGGCCAGCGGCTTTCCTGCCAGCCTGGAACAGTCCTGCGTGGGCGTGGTGCCCGATGCCGCCGTCACCCCCACGTTGCTGATCGCCCAGGCCCAGCGGGTCGATGCCTTGGCACTGATTGCACAGGCGCGTGCCGAAGCCTTGCCCACGGTGTCGCTGGACCCGTCCATCACGCACTACCTGGATAACAACGATGAAAGCAACCTGCCCGGCGGCCGCGATCGCACCCGCTATGGCGTGTTTCTCAACGTGAAGATGCCGCTGTACCAGGGCGGCGCAATCACCGCGCGCAAAACCGCCGCGCAGCAGGCGCTGCGCTCGGCCGAGGCGGCCAACGACGCCGCGCGGCTTGCCGTTCGCCAGGGTTTGCTCGAAGCCCGCGACCAGATATCAAGCTTGTCGCAACGTCTGTCGACCCTGGATTTTCGTGAGCGCAGCATCTCCGAAACCCGTGACCTTTATCGCCAGCAATACCTTGAACTGGGCACGCGGCCGTTGCTCGACTTGCTCAATGCCGAGCAGGAAATCCACCAGGCGCGCATGGATCGGGAAAACACGGCGGCAGACCTGCGTCGCCTGAATATCGATTGCCTCTACAACACGGGCGGGCTTCGCACGGCGTTCCATTTGGACAACAGCACCCTGCAGGGTGTGGAGATTCGGCCATGAATGAAGCCGTGAAACTGGATGACGACTTGAGTGCAGCGCCCCCACACCACACACCGCCGCCGACCTTTGATTACGAGGTATGGCTGGAGGCAATTCTTGGGGTGGCCCGCCATTACCGCCTGGAGTGTTCAGCGCAAAGCGTGCGCCTGGCAGCCCAATGGACCGACAGCGCGTCAGTGGAAGACGTGGTGCGGCGTATGGCGCGTCAGGCCGGGTTGAATTGCGTGATCGGCGACTTTAGCGCCGCAACCCTGATGCAGCGCCAGTTGCCGCTGGTGGTGCAGTTTGCGGATGGGCAGGTCGGTGTGCTGGAGCTCATCGGTGAGGATGACAGCATCGGCATCGCCTACAGCGGTGATGGCGGTTTGCAAAGCCGTCTGGGCCGCCGCGAATTGCTTGAGCAGGCACGCAAGACGGTGACTCTGCGGCCAATGCGCGCGGTGCGCGACACTCGCGTCGATGATTACATCAAGCCGTACCAAAAGAACTGGTTCAGTGCCATCGTGCTGCGCGACCTGCGGCCGTATGGCTACGTGATGCTGGCGTCCCTGGTCACCAGCGTACTTGGCCTCGCCGGCGTGCTCTTTTCGATGCAGGTGTACGACCGCGTTATTCCCGCCGAATCCATGCCCACCCTGTATGTGCTGTTCGGCGGCGTGATGTTGGCGCTGGTCTTTGATTTCATCATGCGCATCACCCGCGTGCGCATCACTGACATGCTCGGCAAACGCGCCGACCTGCGCGTCTCGGACCTGGTGTTCGGGCACGCCATCCGCCTGCGCAACAGCGCCCGACCCAAGTCCACCGGTTCGTTCATTTCCCAACTCAAGGAATTGGAACAATTGCGTGAACTGATCACCTCAAGCACGGCGACCGCACTGGCAGACCTGCCGTTTTTCCTGCTGTTTCTGGTGATCTATTGGTTGATCGCCGGTCCGTTGGTCGCTGTGCCCCTGGTGGCCGTGTTGTTTCTGGTGGTGCCGGGCCTGCTGGCGCAGAAAAAACTCGCGGCGTTGGCCACTGAGTCGATGCGCGAAGGCGCGTTGCGCAGCGCGATGCTGGTTGAAACCGTACAAGGCCTCGACGACATCAAGGCCCTGCAAGCCGAGCAGCGTTTTTCGCAGCAATGGAACCATTACAACGCCACGTGTGGCGATGCCAGCCTGCGCCTGCGCCTGCTCACCAATAAGTTGGTGGCATGGAGCAACAACGTCCAGGGCTCGGTGTTTGCCGTGGTCGTCGTATTCGGGGCGCCCATGGTCATGGCCAGCGATATGACCACCGGCAGCCTGGTGGCCGCCTCGATCCTGGCCTCGCGCATGATGGCGCCGATGTCGCAGATCACTCAGGTACTCACGCGCTGGCAGCAGGCCAAGGTGGCATTGCAGAGTTTGAACCGCATCATGGAATTGCCGGTGGACCACGCTGAAGGCAGCAAGCGCGTGCATTTACCGGTGGTGCGCGGTCACTACGTGCTCAAACAGGCGGCCTTCCAGTATTGCGATGAAGCGCCGGTGCCGGCGTTGTTGGTGGCGGATCTGCAGATCCAGCCGGGCGAGCGCATCGCCATTCTCGGCCGTAACGGCGCGGGCAAATCGACCTTGCTGCAGGCCCTGGCCGGGATGCTCGACCTCAAGAGCGGCAACATCAGCCTCGACGGGGTTGCCCTGGGCCATCTCGACCCGGCGGACGTGCGCCGGGATGTGGGGTTGATGACGCAAAACTCGCGTCTGTTCCACGGCACCCTGCGTGACAACCTGATCATGGGGGCGCCGCATGCATCGGATGAGGAAATCCTCCAGGCCCTGGCGGTAACCGGCGCCGCCGACTTCATCGGCAAATTCGCCGACGGCATGGACCACCTGATCCTCGAAGGCGGGCTCGGCCTCTCTGGCGGCCAGCGCCAATCGTTGCTGTTGTCACGCTTGATCATTCGCCAACCGCATATTGTCTTGCTCGACGAGCCCACCGCGTCCCTGGATGAAGCCACCGAGCGCCAATTGATTCAGAACCTGGATCGCTGGGCGGCCCATCGCACGCTGATCATCGCCACCCACCGCATGAGTGTATTGAGCCTGGTCAACCGCATCATTGTGGTCGACAACGGCCAGGTCATCGTCGATGACAGCAAGGACAACGCCATTGCACGGCTATCCAGACCCAAGGGGAAAAACCAGTGAAAACCCATGCGCTGAAAACAATCCCCCTGCTTGCCAGTGAAGACGAACACATCGGCCGCCCCCACGCGGGCGTGGATGACAGTACGGTGCTGCGCGCTACACGGGTGGTGGCGTGGGTGGCCGTCATGCTTGTCGCGTTTGGCGCCTGGGCCTACGTGTTTGAAGTGGACGAGGTGTCCACCGGCAGCGGCAAGGTCATTCCCACCTCCCGCGAGCAGATCATTCAGTCCCTGGAAGGCGGGATCGTCACGGAGCTGAATGTGGGGGAGGGCGATATCGTCAAACAGGGGCAGGTCCTGGCCAGGCTTGATCCGACCAAGACCGAATCCAACTTCGATGAAAGCGCTTCCAAGTACCGTGCGTCCCTGGCCAGCGTGGCGCGGTTGCAGGCGGAAGTGAACGGCAAGCCGTTGGCATTCCCAGCGGAGCTGTCACGTTACCCGGCGCTGATCAGCGCTGAGACCGATCTGTTCAACACCCGACGCAAAGGCCTTGAGGAATCCCTGGCCGGTGTGCGCTCTTCCCTGGGGCTTGTGCGCAGTGAGCTGGAGATTACCGAGAACCTGGCCAAGGTCGGGGCTGCCAGCAATGTCGAGGTGCTGCGCCTCAAGCGCCAGAAGGCCGAGCTGGAATTGAAACTCAGCCAGGCGCGCTCCGATTACCTGGTGCGCGCCGGTGAGGACCTGGCCAAGGTCAACGCGGATGTGCAGACGCTGTCGTCGGTGATGCGCGGGCGTTCGGATTCGGTAACCCGCCTGACCTTGCGCTCGCCGGTGCGCGGTATCGTCAAGGATATCGAGGTCACGACCATCGGCGGCGTCATCCCTCCCAATGGGCGGCTGATGCAGATTGTGCCGCTGGATGAACAGTTGCTGATCGAGGCGCGAGTCTCGCCCAGGGACATTGCCTTCATCCATCCCGACCAGATGGCCAAGGTCAAGATCACGGCCTATGACTATGCCATTTACGGCGGCATGGACGGCAAGGTAGTGACCATTTCGCCGGACACCATTCAGGACGAAGTCAAACCGGAAGTTTTTTACTATCGGGTGTTTATCCGCACCGATGCCGACACCTTGAAAAACAAGGCCGGCAAGACGTTCTCGATCGTGCCCGGCATGATCGCCTCGGTAGACATCAAGACCGGTCAGAAAACCGTGCTCGACTACCTGATCAAACCGATGAATCGGGCACGCGAAGCGTTGCGAGAACGCTAGGGAGGCAGGATGGGTAGAACGTTCGGCATCGGTGTGCTGTTCGGCCTGACGATGGTCTGTACGTCCTGGGCGCAGGCGTTCGATGAGGCGACGACCCCGCTGCGCTGGAATGCGCCCGCCGACCGCGCCACCTGCACTGAGCCGGGTTCGGCGCTGTGGGTCGAGATTGCCCGAGGCGATGCGTGCATTCGTTACTTCGCTGGCGGCGCCCTGGAGCGTGCGCCCGTGGTGATTGTGATGTTCCACGGTGATCGCACGAGCGAGATGCATCGTGCGCCGCAGGCGATTGCCGGCAACACCCTGGCCGCCAAAGTCAGCCAGGCCACGATGCTGACCAAGCGCGCGGGTGTGCCCCTGGTGATCGTAGCGCGCCCCGGCACCTACGGTTCCAGCGGCAACCACGGGCAACGGCGTCAGGCGCAGGAGTTCATTGTGCTCAATGGGGCGCTGGATCAGTTGCGCGAGCGCTATGGCATTGGGCAGTTCGTGTTGCTCGGGCACAGTGGTGGCGCTACGGCTGCCGCCGCACTGTTGACGCTGGGCCGTACCGACGTGAAATGCGCGGTGATGACTTCCGGTGCTTTCTCGCTGGTGCAGCGGGCGCAGATGATCCGCCAGAGCAAGGGCCTGCCTTCAAGGCCTGGGCGTGACACCAATGGGTTGCTGCACCCTTATGACCCGGCCCGGCACATCGATGGTATCGCCGTCGCACCCGCACGGCAGTTGTATGTGATTGGCAGCCCGGACGATCAGGTCGCACCGTTCGCCCTGCAGGAAGCTTTCTTCCAGGCACTGACGCGGGCCGGGCATCAGGCGCATTTGATCAAGGCCCAAGGCGTGCCGACGGCCTTTCACCAGTTGCGCCATGACATCGGGCTGAAGACGGCGGCGCAGTGCGCGGGCTAGGCCGGCACCACCTGTTCGCGTGAGCTCAACCAATCACACAGCTGCGACAGCCCCGTCCCGCCCGAGCTCTTGACCATGACCCAATCGCCAGGCTGAAACCACGGTTGCGGGTCGTTCGCCAGTGCCTGGTTCAGCGCCTTGGCATTCTCGAACCATTGCACTGGCAGCTCGTCACGCAACGACAGGTACAGCGCGTGCATCAACGGGCCGCACAGCACCACATGCCGTGGCGCCACCGCCCGCAAAGGCTCGGCCATCTCCAGGTGATAACGTTGGGCGTCGGCCCCGAGTTCGAGCATATCCCCCAGCACCAGCACACGGTGCTGCGGTGGGGCAGGCAGATCGGTCATTGAGCGCAGGGCGGCACTCATCGACCCAGGGTTGGCGTTGTAGGCATCGTTGATCAGTTGGAAGTGGCCGCCTGTGCAGGCGATTGACAAGGTATTGCCGCGGCCTTCGACGGGCATGAAAGTGTCCAGGGTTTCCAGCGCCTGCTCGACCGCAAGCCCGCGTGCAGACAGGGCCGCGAGTACTCCCAGCGCGTTGATTACCATATGCCTGCCGCGCGCCTTCAGACTGAAATTCAAGGGTTGCCCGGCAAGGAGTGCGTTGACGTTTACTTGATGGACTTCACTGTTCCAATCCAGCAAGCGCAGGTCGGCTTCGGGGTGCTCGCCGAAGCTGACCACGTGCAAGTGGGCCACCTCGGCGGCTTCGGCGAACAGCTCGTAGTAAGGCATGTCGCGACAGAGTACCGCGTGACCACCCGGGGCCATGGAGGCGAATATCGCGCTTTTTTTGCGCGCCAGGTTTTCCAGGGTTCCGTGATACTCCAAGTGCGCCGGTGCGATGCCGGTGACGACGGCGATCTGCGGGCGAACCAGCGCCGAGTTGATCGGCATACGCCCAACGGCCATTTCCAGCACCCAGAATTCTGCCGGCTCGGTCATGCTCGCCAGGTTCCAGGCAATGCCGTGGGGCAGGTTGGCGTTGGCTTCGGTCTGGCCCACGTTGCCCCAGGGTTTCAACGCCTGGGCAAGCATCGCCACCACAGTGGTCTTGCCGAAACTGCCGGTCACGCCAAACACTGTTCCACTGAAGTGCTGCCGGGCGTGGCGGCCCATCTGCAACATGGCCTCGCTGGTGTCGGCAACCTGCAATACCGGCAGCCCACTGCCCAGGTAGGGGGTGGGGTCTACACACAGGAAGGCTGACGGTCGACGTTCGGGTTTGGCCTGGGCCCAGCGTTGCGCCGATTGCGCTTCATTGGGGCCGACCCGGCTGGGATGGCGACTGAGGATCCGCTGCGGCTTGAAGAACTGCATGGAGGGCGTCAGCCCCGTTGCGCGCCAGCCGGGCGGCGGTGGGGTTGCCCACGTGCCCTGGGTGACTTGCGCCAGGGTATCTGCGTTCCAGGCTTGATCCACGCCGGTTTCGGCCTGGACCCAACTGACCTGAGGGGCACCATCAAGCAGATAACGGTGGTAAGCGATCAGCCCGGAAAGATAGTGTTCTACATCGTCGATCCGTACCCGGAACGCGTGATGACGAATAAAGAAGGCCCCGGCGATGCGCGCCGGGTTGGCAAAATACATCGCCAGTTCCGGCCAGAAATAGCCATTGAGCAGATAGCGGGCGCGATGATGCAGCGCGCGGTAGAACGCGTGCAGATCAATCTCTTCAAGCAGGTGGCGCAGTGATGGTTGCCGGGCGATGCGTGTCAGCATCTGCTGCGCTGCCATCATCAACTCCAGCAACGTCGGAAAGGTGGTGATGCGTTGCTGGACGAACCCCAGATAGCCGGCGACGTTGTTCAGGCCAAAGCGAAAATATTTTTCGTCAGGTCGGTAGCGGGTCAGTTCGTTCACGCAGTAGCTGAGCCAATGGTCATGCTCGCGCCAGTGCTCTTTCTCGATGAAATAATCGAAGGCTTTTTCCACCACGGCCAGCCAGCGCTCGTTGTGGGTCAGCCCATAGAGGCGGATCAACCCGAAAGCGGCCTCGCCATCGTAGTAGATAACCCTGAAGGGCTCTTTGACACTCAGGTCATGGGCATGCAAAACGTGCACAAACGCCCCGCTGACAGGATCCTGCATCCAGGCCATGCCGTTGGCGAGGGCTTCAAGAAGCGGTAGGTAACGGCGAGTGCCGGTGACTTCGCTGTACTTGACCAGTGCCAGCAGGCACACCGCATTGCCGCCCAGCTTGATCTCGTTATCGGTGTCGATGAGAAACGCCGCCACGCTGCCATTGGGCAGCAACGAGGGTCTGATCAGTACCTCGGCGAGGTGATTCAGCGAGCGCTCGATCGCTGCCTTGAGCTGTTCATCGCCGGTCAGTGCCCAGGCCTCGATCATCGAGTATGTGGTGCTTGCGTGGCGCAGCGTGTTGTAGTTTTTGATGGTTCGGTCAAAGCAGGGGAAGTAGCCGTAGATAAATTGCCCGCTGTCTTGCACCTGTGTGCTCAGGTAGCTGGATGCGCTGCTTATACACGCCCGAACATCATCAGGTGCGAGCACTCCCAGGGCACGCCAGCCGGTTTGCGGCCCGCTGCTGTTAAGGGGGTGGGCGATGCCATCTTCGGCGCAGAACACACCGATGGTGTTGAAGGTGAACACGCGGGTTTCGGGGGCAAGCGCTGCCACGATGGCTGCGGCCTGTGAGCCGCTGAACCGCCGCTTGGCATAGGTGACGAAGTTATTGGTGTTGAAGGTCGCGTGGGCAATGTCGCTGCCGCCGTACAGGATGGCATTGGCATTCAATTCCTGTTCGGTGATTGCCAGCTGCATATCGGCATCGAATGCAAGGCCGTGCCTGAAGTAGTTGCGCTTGTGGCGCTTGAGGCGCTCACTGAACTGTTCCCAGGTTATTGGCGCCACGTTGAACGCACGTTCGACGCGGATCCATGAACGATCGGTTTTATCAGACCCTTGGCGTGGAGCGTGGGAGCAGAGACGTTCGAGTTCAAGCTCACCCAATCGCCAGGCAGTTTCGAAGTTGTCAGCGGTAATATGAAAAACCACCGCACGGTAGGTACTATCACTTATTGAAAAAAATAAAGTGCAGGTGTGCGGGGCGTCTGCTGAGACAGTCAGCTCGTTAGCGTGTTTGCTCAAAAGAGTGTGGCAAGCGAGCAGTTGCTGTTTCACAGGCAAAACTCTCCATGCATCATAACTTGGCGACGGCTATTATTAATTGACGCTGGGTACGTCAAGAAATGCAAACTTTCTCGCGGCAGAAGTTATTGTCCGTACGTAGGCTGATGTTCGAATTTATATATCAGGAATACATCGAAGAGTCTTCCTTTGCAGGCTCTCTGACAGGTGAAGCCACGAGGTTTTCGTGCTGTTGGAGGTGATCGCGAATCAGTTTGCGAATGACCTGAGAGATAGTAAGGTCAACGTCGTTGGACAAGGATTCCAGCCGTTGTTTGGTCGGCGCGTCGATGAGGATGGTCAGGCGCGTAGTTTTATCAGGCATTTTTCTAGTCCTTTTACATACAAAAGCGCGGTCTCAACTGCCGCGGGCAGCAAGTGATACGAGAAGTATTGAAGCCTTGAACCGTGCAGTCAGTACAGCGGGATTCTAATTCAACTCTCCTGGTGTTTTCTACAGAGGGTGATTGAAAGTTGAGATAATGTGAGCTCCTGCACCTTTTACCAATATCCCTATTATCATGCGATTGTAATCCAATGAGCCTGAATACTAACAAGGCTCCAATGAAATTATACGAAGTAGTGGGGGCTGTCAAAATTAATACTGTCTATAACTAAAGTAGTGTATAGGCGCGCTGATAAATGTGGTCAGGCGATTCTTGCGCATTATGCCGGGTTTTTTTTCAGCGTTTCGCCGAAAAATACAGATCGAAAAAAAGCTGTTGTTTGCTTTTGATTTTTGTGGTTGGGACGTAGGGGCGAGGTCGAGGGGGTTAAAGCAAAAAGGGCCAGGATGACCCTTTTTCAGGTGGCGGGATCAAGCAAAAACGAAGTACTTGCGCACGGTCTCCACTACTTCCCAGGTACCTTTCATGCCTGGCTCCACCACGAAGATATCCCCAGCGCGCAGATGGATCGGCGCCATGCCTTCAGGCGTGATCACGCAGTAGCCTTCCTGGAAATGGCAGTATTCCCACTTCACGTACTCCACGTACCACTTACCCGGCGTGCAGATCCAGGTGCCCATGATCTTGCTGCCGTCTTCGCTGGTATAGGCGTTGAGGTTGACGGTGTGCGGGTCGCCTTCAAGCTTTTCCCATTTGCAGGCATCCAGGACCGGCAGTGGGTGGGTGTCGCGCAGTACGGTGATGGGCTTGGACATGATGACTCCGAGGCAGGGAAGGGAAAGCTCAACCCTAAGGCCTTGGGCGCCGCGCCAGTGGTCTGAACTCGACATCGGGATGTCCAGAAGCGCAGGCCATGTGATGAGCTGGAAATCACCCCCATCCCTGTGGGAGCCGGGCTTGCCCGCGATAGCGGAGTGTCAGGCAATGAAGAGGCTGGCTGCGCCATCGTCATCGCGGGCAAGCCCGGCTCCCACAAGGGGCATGTCTAAACGAAAGATTTGCGCAGTAACTGACCATTTCCTCGCAGTAAGTGCGAAATATTTCCCATCTCACGCCAGAATTCGCAAGAAAATTCAGAGCTGGCCCTCGTATCATTCACCCCAGTACCCAGTGAGAGCCTTGCAATGAACCCAATAAAAACGTGGTGGGATATCAGCCCGCCCTTGAGCACGGCGACCCCGACCTGGCCGGGCGATACGCCGTTCCAGGAAGAGCGCGTGTGGCAGTTCGGCCCGGAGTGTCCGGTAAATGTGGGGCGCGTAACCCTGTCGCCGCACACCGGTGCCCATGTGGATGCACCGCTGCATTACAGCGCCGATGGCGCGCCGATTGGCGAGGTTTCGCTGGATGTATATATGGGGCCGTGCCGGGTATTGCATTGCCTGGGCAGCGGCGCGTTGGTGCAGCCGCATCAGTTGCAAGGGCGTGTGGATAACCTGCCGGAGCGCGTGTTGTTGCGTACTTATCCACAAGCGCCACTGACTGAATGGGATTCGAATTTCACTGCCATCGCCCCGCAAACCATTGAGCTGCTCGCCGGCCTGGGTGTGCGCCTGATCGGTATCGATACGCCGTCCCTGGACCCGCAACAATCCAAGACCATGGATTCCCACAACGCCGTGGCGCGCCATGGCATGGCGATCCTCGAAGGCATCGTGCTCGATGAAGTGCCGGAGGGCGACTATGAACTGATCGCGCTGCCGCTACGTTTTGCCCATCTCGATGCCAGCCCGGTCCGCGCCATTCTCCGCCCGCTCAAGGAGCCCACGCGATGAGCCAATGTCCTTTCTCAGCTGATTACCAACCGCCGGAAGAATGGCATAACGCCGAACTGAATTTTTCCGAGTCCATGAGCTATGGCGATTACCTGGACCTGGGCAAAGTCCTCAGCGCCCAGCACCCGCTTTCTCCAGACCACAACGAAATGCTCTTCATCATCCAGCACCAGACCTCGGAGCTGTGGATGAAGCTGATGCTTCACGAACTCAAGGCTGCCCGCGAACATGTGCGCCTGGGTGAGCTGCCACCAGCGTTCAAGATGCTGGCGCGGGTGTCGCGGATCTTCGATCAACTGGTGCACGCCTGGGCCGTGCTGGCGACCATGACGCCGTCGGAGTACAAGGCGATTCGCCCGTTCCTGGGGCAGTCGTCGGGGTTTCAGTCGTTCCAGTACCGCGAGATCGAATTTATCCTGGGCAACAAAAGCCCGGCGCTGCTGCGGCCCCATGCTCATCGCCCGGATTTGCTGCAGCAATTGCAGGTGGCGATTGCCACGCCGTCGCTGTATGACGAAGCGGTCAACCTGATGGTCAAGGCCGGACTGGCGATTGACCCTCAGCGCGCCGAGCGCGACCCGACGGCGGCCACAGTGCATGACGACTCCGTGGAGGCGGCGTGGCGCGAGGTGTATCGCGACCCGAATCGGTATTGGGACTTGTATCAATTGGCCGAGAAGTTTATCGACCTGGAAGATTCGTTCCGCCAATGGCGCTTCCGACATGTCACCACAGTGGAGCGCATCATCGGCTTTCAGCCGGGTACCGGCGGCACCGAAGGCGTGGGGTATTTGCGCAAGATGCTCGACACGGTGCTGTTCCCTGAACTCTGGCGAGTACGTTCCACGCTCTAAACAAAAAAGCCCCGCATCTGCGGGGCTTTTCATTTGGAATGCAGCTAAAAATGTGGGAGCAAGCCCCCTCCCACAGAGTTTACTGGGTGACTGCAACTTTCCCGTTTCTGATCCGAAACCGATAGGCGATGTAGATAATTCCCACCCACACCGGCATCGCATACACCGACTCGCGAATCCCCGGAATCGCCAGCATCACGCCAATGATCATCACCATGAACGCCAGGCACAGGTAGTTGCTGAACGGGAACCAGAAGGTCTTGAACGACGGCGTCACGCCTTGCTCGCCCATGGCCTTGCGGAACTTGATGTGGGTCAGGCTGATCAGCGCCCAGTTGATCATCAACGAAGCAACCACCAGCGCGAACAGCAACTCCAACGCACTGTGCGGCGCGACGTAGTTGACCACCACGCACAGCATCGTCACCAACGCCGAAATCGCCAGGGCCCGCAGCGGAACGCCTTGTTTGTTCAGCTTCATCAGCGCCTTGGGCGCGTCACCCTGCTCGGCCAGGCCGAACAACATGCGGCTGTTGCAGTACACGCCGCTGTTGTACACCGACAACGCCGCGGTCAGCACCACGAAGTTGAGGATGTGGGCGGCGGTGTCGTTGCCGATCAGCGAGAAGATCTGCACAAACGGGCTGCCGCTGTAGGCATCGCCCGACGCGCCGAGGGTTTGCAGCAATTGATCCCACGGGTACAGCGACAACAGCACGGTCAGCGCGCCGACGTAGAAAATCAGGATGCGGTACACCACCTGATTGATCGCTTTGGGGATCACCTTGCGCGGTTCGCTGGCTTCGGCGGCGGTGATGCCGACCAGTTCCAGGCCGCCGAACGAGAACATGATGAAGGCCATGGACATCAGCAGCCCCATGCCGCCGTTGGGGAAGAAACCGCCGTGGCTCCACAGGTTGCTGACCGACGCTTGCGGGCCGCCAGTGCCGCTGAACAGCAGGTAGCAGCCGAGCACGATCATGCCGACAATCGCCACCACCTTGATGATCGCAAACCAGAACTCGGCTTCACCGAAGAACTTCACGTTCAGGGTGTTGATCAGGTTCACCGCAACAAAGAACACCAGCGCGCTGACCCAGGTTGGAATCTCCGGCCACCAGAACTGGATGTACTTGCCTACCGCCGTCAACTCGGCCATGCCCACCAGCACGTAGAGCACCCAGTAGTTCCAACCCGCCAGAAAACCCGCGTAGCCGCCCCAGTATTTGTGCGCGAAGTGGCTGAAGGAGCCGGCCACCGGCTCTTCGACGATCATCTCGCCGAGCTGGCGCATGATCAGGAACGCGATAAAGCCGGCCACTGCATAGCCCAGGATCATCGACGGCCCCGCCGACTTGAGTACCCCGGCCGAGCCGAGGAACAAGCCTGTACCAATCGCGCCTCCCAAGGCGATCAGCTGAATGTGCCGGTTCTTCAGGCCACGCTTGAGGCCCACCGGGTTAACCATGTCATCCGCCATTAACATTCCCTTCTACTTGTTTTTCTCAAGGGTGATTGCACGCCGCATCGGCCCCTCAGAACTGCTGAGGGTCAGATATTACTCTGCGTAAACTTTTCGTAATACAGCTGAACGCCATCAAGTGCCTGATCCACCAGCCATTGTTGAATGGATTCGACCATTGGAGGGGGGCCGCACACGTACATATCCGCCGATCTGTCCCGCAATTCGGCCAGGTCAAAATGTTCGGTGAGGTAGCCGCGCTTGCCGGGCCATTCGGATGAAGCATCGCTGAGTACTTCGGTGTAGCGAAATCCCGGGATTTTCCTCGCGTAGTCCTGGATACGCGCCGCTTCGCATAAATCCTCGGCACTGCGCACGCCGTAGTAGAGGTGCACCGGTTGCGAGCAACCGTTGGCCGCCAGTTCATCGAGCATACCCAGCAACGCCGACAACCCGGTACCGCCCGCCACCAGCACCAGCGGCCGGGTGACATGCCGGAGGTAGAACGCCCCCAATGGCGCCTCCAGCAGCATCGCGTCGCCCGCCTGGCAGCGTTCGCGCAGGTAGTTGCTCATCACCCCATCCGGCAGCAGGCGCACCAGGAACTGCAGTTGGTTACCCGGCCGATTGGCGAAGGAGTAGGAGCGCCAACTGTCGGTGCCGGGCACCGCGACACGAGCGTACTGGCCGGGCAGGAAATCCAGTGGCTGGTCCAGTTGCACCTGCAAGATCGCCGTACTGGTGGAGACCTGCTGCACGTCGCTCACCGTACCGCGTACCTGCACTGGCCCGGATGCATTGCACAGGCTTGAATCGAAGTCGAAGTAGAAGGTGGCGTCGGACTGCACCCGAGTCTGGCAACTGAGCATCTTGCGTTGCTGCAGGTCGAGGCTCGAGAGCGCTTCTTCGTCGACATAGTCCTGGGTGTACTCGCCGGATTCGCAACGCCCCTGGCAGGTTCCGCACACGCCTTCGCGGCAATCGAGCGGGATCTTGATACCGTTGCGCAGGGCTGCATCCAACAGGATTTCATTGGCGCCCACCGGGAAGAACAGGGTTTTGCCATCGGCAAAGCTGAAGGCCACTTTGTGATTCATTGGAAAAACTCCCGGTGCCTATAGGTGATAGAAATCCAGCACCGAGTTGATGGTGTCGTTGAGCAGCAAGGCGTGCTTGCGCATGATCAGCCAGCTGTCGCCCGCAGGCTTCAGGTGGTACGTGGCATGCCCGTAGAACTGCTCGGATGTGGCCAGGCGATAGAACAACGTGTGCCAGTTCAAGCGCACCTCCAAGGTGCCGTCAGCCTGCTCCGAAATGCGCAGGTTATTGATCAGGTGCAGAGTGCGCGGCATTGGCGTGGCCGAGGCAGCCTTGCCTGTGCGCAGGCGGAACACGCGGTCTTCCAGGCCTGAACGGTTGGCGTAGTAGATCAACGACATCTCACGTTTTGGGTCTTTGGTGTAGACGTGTTCCGAGTCCCATTGCGGCAAATGGAATTCGCTCTGGGGGTCGAACAACTGCACGTAGGCGTCCCAGTCCTGGGCGTCGCACAGTTCGGATTTACGGTAAAAAAACTGCTCGACCCGGTACTGCAATTGCGCATTCATCACTTCACCTCCCGCAGGCTCAGGGCCTGCTGGTCCAAACCCTTGAGCAGAAACTGTTGCCAATTGCGGTGCTGGTTGACGTACAAGCCTTCGTGGGTGAATTCAGTGCCGGTCATGGCCGGTTGAATGCCGATGGCTTCACTGTTGGGCGTGGGTCCGGTCTCCCAGCGGTGGCTGCCCCGTGATATATCGCTCCAGCGTTCCAGGCGGCCCTGGAAACCGCGCTGGGCTTCGCGAAACTCCACCAGGTCGTCCGGCGTGCCCATGCCCGAGACGTTGAAGAAATCTTCGAACTGGCGAATGCGGTTTTCGCGATCCGCGTCGGATTCACCCTTGACCCCCAGGCATTGGCTGATGATCTCGGTCTTGTTCCAGGCCACTGGGCGGATGATGCGCAGCTGCGAACTGATCTGGTCGAGAAAGAACAGGCTGGGGTAGATGTTCAGGTTGCGCAGGCGGTGCATCATCCATTCGGCCTTTTGCTGGCCATGTTCGGCCACCAGGCGCGGCATGATGGTGGCGTAGCCGGAACGTACGCTGGGGTTGGGCATGTCGCTGAACAACACACTGTGGCCGTTATTGAAGGCGAACCAGCCGTCATCGGTATTCGCGTCGCCGGCGCCGAGCTTGCTGTAGTCCAGCGTTGTACTCGCGCCTGCGCCGTTCTCGGTATTGACCTGCTGGCGGTGCTGCACCGTGGCCACGTAGTTGTAGTGCACGGTGCTGACGTGATAACCGTCCAGCCCGTTTTCGTTTTGCAGCTTCCAGTTGCCGTCGTAGGTGTAGGCCGACTTGCCCGGCAGCACTTCCAGCTCTCCCGTGGCCGATTGTGCGACCATCATGTCGAAGAACACTTTGGCGTCGCCAAGGAAATCTTCCAGGCTGTTGGTGCCGTTTACGTCAAGGCTGATAAACACAAAGCCTTTGTAGCTTTCGATGCGCGCCTTTTTCAGGCCGCGGGTGGCTTTGTCGAAACCTTCCGGGTATTCCCCCGGCGCCTTGACCTTGACCAGCCGGCCATCGCTTTTGTAGCACCAGGCGTGGAACGGGCAGGTGAAGGTGGACTGGTTGCCCTTGCCCACGCGAGTGAGGGTGGTGCCGCGATGCTGGCAGGCATTGATCAGCGCGTTGAGCCGGCCTTCGCCGTCGCGGGTGATGATCATCGGCTGGCGCCCGGCACGCATCGTCACGAAGTCGTGGTTATTGGCCAGTTCGCTTTCGTGACAGGCATAGATCCAGTTTTTCTCGAAGATCAGTTCCATCTCCAGGTCGAACAACTCGGGTTCGGTGAACATGTCGCGGGCGATGCGGAACACTTCATCTGCCGGGCGAAAGTCCAGGCAGCTTTCGATAAAGGTTTTCCACTGCTCGACGGTTCTTGCACCACTCATGGGAGGCACCTTTTGATAATGGCTAAAACGGGTGAGCCATTAAGGCGCTGCAAGAGGGCGGTGGGCTATCCGCTTAATGGGGGAAGATGGGCCGCAAAGTTGGGCAGCAAATACCCAACACGGTGCGGCGCGGTGACGCAATGGGCTACTGTCATTGCAGGTGACGGTCGCAGAAAATCTGAATTTATCCACATAGTCGACGGTTGCTATCCACGTGGTTGCAACGGTGCCGACGTGGCTTGGAACTTGCTGTCGATGTTCAACGACGCGCCGCCAGAGCGCGCAAACGCCTAACCGCCGTGGGTGCAGCCCGATGAGTAGCCAGACACGCGATATTCACATTCAACGCTTTGACCTCGAAGGCGCCCGCAGCTGGATGTCCGGTATCTGCGGGCCCCATCGCCTGGCGACGGCCACCCCCGAGCGCCTGCGGTTTCACCACAGCGCCAACGTGTTCAAGTCCCGCGCCACCACCCTGGGCGTGATTGAGTACGGCACCGACGTGACCATCGACATCGAAGACGCCGAGCATTTCAGCAGCTACAGCCTGAGCCTGCCGTTGGTGGGCGAACAGGAACTGAGCAAGAACGGTGAACGCCTCAGGTCCAACCGCGACCAGGGCGTGATCATTTCACCCAACGAGCACCAGGTGCTGGCGATTTCCGGTGACTGTCGCAAGTTGCAGGTGGTGATCACCCGTGCGGCGATGAGCGAGTCGCTGGAAGGTTTGCTGCAACGGCCCATTGATGCGCCGCTGCGCTTTGAATCGGTGATGGATGCCGTGGACGGCGCCCCGGCTTCGTGGTGGCGCATGGCGCGATACTTCATCGCCGAACTGGAATGCAGCAGCGAGTTGTACGAGCAGGCCGCATTTACCCGGGACCTGGAAAGCTCGCTGATCAAAGGGCTGATCCTGGCCCAGCCGAATAACTATTCTGAAGAATTGCGCGAGGTGTTGGGGGTAAAACTGCCGCACTACCTGATTCGTGCGCGCCAGTACATCCACGACAACGCCCGTGAAGCGCTGCACCTGGAAGACCTGGAGGCGGCGGCTGGGGTGTCGCGGTTCAAGCTGTTCGATGCGTTTCGCAAGTACTTCGCCTTGTCGCCCATGGCGTATCTGAAGAAGCATCGGTTGGGGGCGGTGCGTCAGGAGATTCTTGAACAGGGCTCGATCCGAACCATCTCTGAAATTGCGTTGGGTTGGGGGTTTACGCACTTGGGGCGGTTTTCGGCGGAGTACCGCAAGCTGTTTGATGAGTCGCCCAGCCAGACATTGCAACGCAAGCGCCTGCGCATTACTTGAACCTGATGAAGATCAAAATGTGGGAGGGAGCAAGCCCCCTCCCACATTGGATTTTCAGTGCATATGGAATCTCAGATCAACTCCTCCACCAGTTGCAGGCAATGAGTCAGCCCCGGCGACTGGTCATTCACCCGTCGGCTCAGAATGATCGGCGAGGTCGCAGTCGCCTCCACCACCGGCGTATAGCCAATATCCGCCCGATGCAGCACCTGCACCGACGCCGGTACCAGCGTCACACCCATACCGGCGCCTACCAGGCCGATGGCGGTCTGCAACTCGTTGGTCCACTGCGCCACCTTCAGGCTCAAACCGTGGGCGTCGAACAGCGCGATCACATGGTCGGCATAACTGGGGCGCGGGTTGCCTGGGTAGAGCACAAAGGGCTCGGTGGCCAACTGGGCGAGGGTGGCAGGGGTACCCAGCAAGGGGTGGCCGCTGGGCAGCACGGCCACCAGGCGATCCTCCACCAATACGCGCTGGACGATGGCCGGGTCGTCGATGCGAATGCGCCCGAAACCCACATCGATGCGCCCGGCCTTGAGCGCTTCGACCTGTTGCAGCGTAGTCATCTCCGACAAGCCCAACTCCAGCTCCAGGGCCTCGTGATTGCGCAGCCTGCGAATCAGTTCCGGCAGCACGCCGTACAAGGTCGAGGGTGCAAAGCCGATGCCCAGCCACGTCTTCTCGCCAAGGCCGATACGCCGCGTGTTGTCGCAAACCGTGCCCAACTGTTCGAGCAGCACATTGGCGTGTTCATAGAAAAACCGCCCGGCTTCGGTCAGGCGCAACGGTCGGCTACGCTCCAGCAGCAGCACCCCGAGTTCATCCTCCAGCTGCTGGATTTGCCGGCTCAAGGGCGGCTGGGCGATGTGCAGGCGTTCGGCAGCCCGGGTGAAATTGAGGGTCTCGCCCAGCACCTGGAAATAGCGCAAGTGACGCAGTTCCATATCGACTCCTTTCATACCTTGAGGGTATCGAACAAGACCAATTCTATATTGGAAGCCCGAAAAAATGCGGAACAGAATCGACGCAAATCTATAAAGAACCCAACGGGTATTGCCATGCCGATTTGCACCATCGAGTCGATCGACACCCTCATCGTCGATCTCCCCACCATTCGCCCGCACAAGCTGGCGATGCACACTATGCAAAACCAGACCCTGGTGATTATCCGTCTGCGGTGCACCGACGGCATTGAAGGCATCGGCGAAGCTACCACCATCGGTGGCCTCAGCTATGGCAATGAAAGCCCCGACAGCATCAAGGTCAACATCGACCGCCATTTCGCGCCGCTGTTGATCGGCCAGGATGCGAACAATATCAACGCCGCCATGTTGCGCCTGGAGCGCAGTATTCGCGGCAACACCTTTGCCAAATCCGGCATCGAAAGCGCCTTGCTCGACGCCCTCGGCAAACGCCTGGGCCTGCCGGTCAGCGAACTGCTCGGCGGGCGCGTGCGTGACGCGTTGCCGGTGGCCTGGACCCTGGCCAGCGGCAATACCGAACAGGACATCAGCGAGGCCGAGAAAATGCTCGACCTGCGCCGTCACCGCATCTTCAAATTGAAGATCGGCGCCGGTGAAGTCAGCCGCGACCTGGCCCATGTGATCGCGATCAAAAAAGCCCTGGGCGAGCGCGCCAGTGTGCGTGTCGACGTCAACCAGGCCTGGGATGAGGCCGTGGCGCTGCGGGCGTGCAAGGTGCTCGGCGACAACGGTATCGACCTTATCGAGCAACCCATCTCACGCAACAACCGTGGCGGTATGGCCCGGCTCAACCTGTCGAGCCCGGTGCCGATCATGGCCGATGAGTCCATCGAGTGTGTCGAAGATGCGTTCAACCTGGCGCGTGAAGGCGCGGCCTCGGTGTTTGCCCTCAAGATTGCCAAGAACGGTGGGCCCCGCGCCGTGCTGCGTACGGCGGCGATCGGCGAGGCGGCAGGCATCGGCCTGTACGGCGGCACCATGCTCGAAGGTGGTATCGGCACCCTGGCGTCGGCCCATGCCTTCCTCACGCTGAACACACTGGCGTGGGGCACCGAGCTGTTCGGCCCGTTGTTGCTCACCGAAGACATCCTTGCCGAGCCACCGGTGTACCGCGATTTCCAGCTGCATGTTTCCACCGCTCCGGGCCTGGGCCTGGCGCTCGATGAAGAGCGTCTGGCGTTCTTTTGCCGTGACAAACACTAAGAGGCGCCTGCCATGTTGTTCCACGTAAAAATGACTGTGAACCTGCCCCTCGACATGCCCTCCGAGCTTGCCGACAGCCTCAAGGCCGAAGAGAAAGCCTTGGCGCAACACCTGCAACAAGAGGGCAAGTGGCGCCACCTGTGGCGCATCGCCGGGCACTACGCCAACTACAGCGTGTTCGATGTCGACAGCGTGCAGGACCTGCATGACCTGCTGATGCAACTGCCATTGTTTCCTTACATGGCTATCGAAGTGAATGCGCTGTGCCGGCACCCGTCGTCCATCCATGCGGACGACCGCTAAGCCGGTTTCAACCTGATAATTACAAGATAAGGAGTGCACCATGTCCATCCGCCTGTCCCAGACTGCCCACGCCCAACGCTTTCTCGAAGAAGCCAGCGGCAACCTCAATGACGCCGGCAACCCGCGCGCCAAGGCGCTGATCTACCGGATCCTGCGCGACACTGTGAACATCATCGAAGACCTGGAAGTGACCCCCGAGGAGTTCTGGAAGGCGGTCAACTACCTCAATGATCTGGGTAAAAACCAGGAAGCCGGCCTGCTCGCCGCTGGCCTGGGCCTGGAGCATTACCTGGACCTGTTGATGGACGCCGCCGATGAGCAGGCGGGCAAGTCCGGCGGTACACCGCGCACCATCGAAGGCCCGCTGTACGTGGCCGGCGCGCCGCTGTCCAAATACGAGGCACGGCTGGATGATGGCAAGGATGACGCGGTGCCGTTGTTCATGCGCGGGCAAGTGCGCGATACCGAGGGCAGGCCATTGGCGGGGGCGGTTGTCGATGTGTGGCAGGCCAATACGGGCGGTACTTATTCGTGGTTCGACCCGAATCAGTCTGAATTCAACCTGCGCCGACGTATCGAGACGGATGCCCAGGGCCACTACCGTTTTCGCAGCATCGTACCCTCGGGCTACGGCTGCCCGCCGACCGGGCCGACGCAGCAGTTGCTCGACCAATTGGGGCGCCACGGGCAACGGCCGGCGCATATCCACTTTTTCATCTCGGCGCCCGGGCATCGGCACCTGACCACCCAGATCAACCTCTCGGATGACCCGTACCTGCATGATGACTTTGCCTATGCCACCCGCGATGAACTGATTGCCGAGATCCGCTTCAGCGACGATCCGCAACTGGCGCGCGAATTTGGCGTGGAAGGGCGGTTTGCGCAGATTGATTTTGACTTTGAGTTGCAGGTGGCTGATGCGCCGGTAGAGCAGAAACGCATGCAGCGCGTACGTGCCCTCGAAGACTGATCTGTGGGAGCTGGCTTGCCTGCGATAGCGATGGTGAATGTTCCACCGCTATCGCAGGCAAGCCAGCTCCCACATTGGTTTTGGGTGTTTGTGTTATTTGCGCACGACCAGGTCCAACACCTCATCCCGGTCCTTGATCTTCTGCAGCACTATCTCCGAACGGATATCCATCACCCCCGCCGTGCGGTTCAGGTGGTTCACGATAAAGTCCGAAAAGTGCTTGAGGTTGCGTGCCTGCACCCGCAGCACATAGTTGCTGGCACCGGTGATCACATAGGCGCTCGCCACCTCCGGCCAGCCTTGCACCTTCTTGATAAAGGTCTCATGCCAGTCCTCGATATCCTGGCGCAGCGACAGGTGCACGATGGCTTCGAGTTCGATCCCCAACTGTTCGGCATTCAATACCGCGCGATAGCCGCTGATGATTCCTTCGCTCTCCAACAAGCGCAAACGGCGCAGGCAGGCAGAGGGTGACAGCGCGACTTTTTCCGCCAGTTCCTGGTTGCTGATACGGCCATCCTGTTGCAGAAAATGCAGGAGGCGCAGGTCGGTGGCGTCGAGAATCATGCTTGGAAGATATCCGCGTGTTTTGAGTTTAAATTCGAATTTCCTACAGCTTAAATAGCCGTTTACCCACCACTTTGCACGAAAATTCTCTAAAAGTTCGTTCATTATTTGGTCCATCCTCACTTATAAAAACCAGGACGACCCATGACCACTCGAAGCCATTGCCAAGCCCTCGACACCCAGGACCCTTTGGCTCCCCTGCGTGCCCAATTCGCCCTGCCCGAGGGCGTGATCTACCTCGACGGCAACTCCCTCGGCGCGCGCCCGGTGGCAGCGCTGGAGCGGGCGCAGCAGGTGATCGCCCAAGAGTGGGGCAATGGCTTGATTCGCAGCTGGAACAGCGCGGGCTGGGCAGATTTGTCCCAGCGCCTGGGTAATCGCCTCGCACCGTTGATCGGTGCGCGTGAGGACGAAGTGGTGGTCACCGATACCACCTCGATCAACCTGTTCAAGGTGCTGAGCGCGGCGTTGAGTGTGCAGCGTCAACGCTCTCCGGCGCGCAAGGTGATCGTCAGCGAAGCGAATAACTTTCCCACCGATTTGTATATCGCCGAGGGCCTGGCCGAACTGCTGCAACAAGGCTATTCCCTGCGCCTGGTCAACAGCCCGGCCGAACTGCCCAAGGCCATCGACGCAGACGTGGCGGTGGTGATGCTCACCCACGTCAACTACAAGACTGGCTACATGTACGACATGGCGGCGCTGACTGCGCTGAGCCACGAGTGTGGCGCGCTGAGCCTCTGGGACCTGGCGCACTCAGCGGGCGCGGTGCCTGTGGACCTGCACCAGGCCGGCGCTGATTATGCCATTGGCTGCACCTACAAATACCTCAATGGCGGCCCGGGCTCTCAGGCATTTGTGTGGGTCAATCCGGCGTTGGTGGATGTGGTGCGTCAGCCGTTGTCGGGCTGGTTCGGGCATACCCGCCAATTCGCCATGGAGTCGAGCTACGCCCCCAGCGCCGGCATCGCGCGCTACCTGTGCGGTACCCAACCGATCACTTCGTTGGCCATGGTGGAATGCGGCCTGGACATTTTCGCCCAGACCGACATGGCCAGCCTGCGCAGCAAATCCCTGGCATTGACCGACCTGTTTATCGCGTTGGTCGAAAGCCGCTGCGCCGCCCATGGCCTGGAACTGATCACGCCGCGTGAGCACGCCCGGCGCGGCAGCCATGTGAGCTTCGAACACCCCGAAGGTTACGCGGTGATCCAGGCCCTGATCGCCCGAGGCGTGATCGGCGATTACCGTGAGCCGCGGATCATGCGCTTTGGTTTCACGCCGCTGTACACAAGCTTTACCGAGGTGTGGGACGCCGTGGAAATCCTTGGTGAAATTCTCGACAACCGCACCTGGGACCAGCCGCAATTCAAAGTCCGAAACAGCGTTACTTAAGAGCAACACAGGTCAAATGTGGGAGCTGGCTTGCCTGCGATAGTGTCGGTGCATTCACTACCGTTATCGCAGGCAAGCCAGCTCCCACAGGTTCAGCGTCAGCCACCATCACAATAATAAAGGGGCACTCCAGTGACCACGCCAGACAACGGCTTTGCAGAAATCACCCACCGCGAACTGGGCCTCAGGCGCCAGCTCACTTCCGGCCAGATGAGCATGATCGCTATCGGTGGCGCCATCGGCACCGGGCTGTTCATGGGCAGCGCCTACGCCATTGGCTATGCCGGGCCCAGCGTGCTGGTGAGCTATGCCATCGGCGCCTTGATCACCTTGCTGCTGATGGGCTGCCTGGCGGAGATGACGGTGGCCCATTCCACCTCTGGCTCCTTTGGCGCCTATGCCGAGTTCTACATCAGCCCGCTGGCCGGGTTCCTGGTGCGGTATGCCTATTGGGCGGCGATTGTGCTGGCGGTGGGGGCCGAGGTTACGGCGGTGGCGATGTACATGAAGTACTGGTTCGTCAATGTGCCGGAATGGGTATGGATCGTATCGTTTTCCAGTGTATTGATTGTGCTCAATGCGATCAGCGTGAAGACCTTCGGCAACTTCGAATACTGGTTCTCGACCATCAAGATCAGCGCCATTGTCGGCTTCATCATCCTGGCGGTGTATGTGGTGTTCGGTTCTGGCAACCCGCAGTACGGCGTGCAGAACTACACGGCCCACGAGGGCTTTTTTCCCCATGGCTTGAGTGGCATGTGGATCGCGGTGATCGTGTCGATCTTCAGTTACCTCAGCGTCGAGATGATCGCCGTGGCCGCCGGTGAAGCCGCCGACCCGGAACAGGCGGTGAAGAAAGCGTTCCGCGCTACCATCGTACGGCTGGTGGTGTTCTACCTGCTGACCCTGGCGCTGATGCTCGCCATCGTGCCGTGGAACCAGGCCGGTCAGGCTCAGAGCCCGTTCGTCACGGTGATGCAGACCATCGGCATTCCGGGCGCCACCGGGGTGATGAATTTCGTGATTCTGATCGCAGCGCTGTCGGCGATGAACAGTCAGCTCTACATCACCACGCGCATGATGTTCAGCCTGTCCCGTGCCGGTTTCGCCCCCAAGGCCATGGGTGCCTTGAGCAAGAACGGCATCCCGCTGAATGCCTTGTTGCTGTCCAGCTCGGGCATTGCCCTGGCGACCCTGCTGAATGTGGTGTACCCGGAAAGCTCATTCACCCTGATGATGGCGATCTCGATGTTTGGCGCGATCTTCACCTGGTTCATGATCTTCCTCACGCACCTGTTCTTTCGTCGCTATCGCAAGCGCCATGGCGGGGCGAAGTTGTCGTTCCAGTTGCGCCTGTTTCCCTACAGTACGCTGCTGGGGTTGGTGCTGATGGGGGCGGTAATGATCACCACCTATTTCACCGAAGCGTTCAAGATGACCTTGGTCTTCGGCGTGCCGTTCCTGTTGATTCTGTCGGCGGTGTATTACGGGTTCTTCCGCAAGGGCAGGGCCAAGGCGTCGAACAAAGCCCTGGCGTAACCCGGCAGTTGCTCGAACGAGCGTGCGCATAACAGCAACGAGCGGCAGGCCCACTCCTCTTGCAGGGGGTGGGCCTTGAAACGGCGTTCTGACGGCCAGCGCTCCAGGGCTGCCTGAGGCACGATACCCAGGCCCGCGCCGCCGGCGACCATGCGAATCAACCCATCAAAACCGTCGGCGCGAATGCGTGTCTGCAAGCGAAAGCCTGTGTGCAGTGCCTGTTCTTCCAGATAAACCGCCAGCGCGCTGTTGGCCGCCAGGCCCACGTAGTCGTATTGCAAGCTGTCGATAAAACTCGGGCGGGTCAACGGGTGGTCCAGGGGCATGATCAGCACCAGCGGATCATCGCGAAACGCCAGGGTCTGCAAGCCGTGGGTGTCCACGGCATCGGAAATAATCCCCAGGTCGGCGGTGCCCTGGCGCAAGGCTTGGGTGATGCGCAGGCTGGGCAATTCTTGCAAGTCGATATCGAGGTTGGGGTGCTCGCGCAAAAAGTGTGCGAGCAATTCAGGCAGGTACTCGCTAAGGGCGGTGGTATTGCACAGCAAGCGTACCTGGCCTTTGACGCCATTGGCGTATTCGGCCAGGTCCTGTTGCAGGTGTTCGGCCTGTTGCAACAGCAGGCGAGCGTGCCGAGCCAGGGCTTTGCCTGCCGGCGTTGGGGTGACGCCACGGCGGCCACGCTCAAGAAACGCGATGCCCAGTGAAGACTCCATTGCCCGGATGCGTGCGCTGGCGGCCGCCAGGGATAAATGACTACGGGCTGCACCGGCAGTGATATTGCCGCTGTCGAGGATGTGCAGATAGAGGCGCAGGTCGATCAGGTCAAAGTGCATGGCTGCAGGTTTCCGGTGATTGGGCGGGCGTCATCGCAGGCAAGCCAGCTCCCACATTTTGAACTGTGAATACATTCAAGTGTGGGAGCTGGCTTGCCTGCGATGACGGCATCAGCCTCACAAAAAACAAGAGGCTGCCTCAGTATATGGCGAATTTTCAGCCTCTCTCCAGCCCTGCACAATCGGTGCATGAATACCTTCCTAGCGTTCTACCAAAACCTCGGTCCAACCCTGACGGCGTTGGTCATCACCACTTTCCTGCTGGCCGGTACGGTCAAAGGCATCATCGGCCTTGGCCTGCCCACTGTAGCCATGGGCATGCTCGGCCTGGCTATGTTACCGGCGCAGGCTGCGGCGTTGCTGATCATTCCTTCGACGGTGACCAACCTTTGGCAACTGACTTTTGGGGGGCACTTGAGTGCCTTGCTCAAACGCCTGTGGCCGATGCTGCTGCTGATTTTCTGCGGCACCGGGCTAGGCTCCGTGTGGCTGGGCATGGACGGTGGGCCGTGGGTGGTCCGCGCGTTGGGTGCGGCGTTGCTGGTATATGCGTTGAGCGGCTTGTTCCTGCCGACCTTCAAGGTCGCGCCCCGGACCGAGCGCTGGCTGGGGCCCTTGTGTGGGCTGATCACCGGCATCATCACCTCGGCCACCGGTGTTTTCGTGATCCCTGCGGTGCCGTATCTGCAAGCGCTGGGCTTGAGCCGTGATCAGTTGGTGCAGGCGCTGGGGCTGTCGTTCACGGTGTCGACACTGGCGCTGGCCGCCGGGCTGGCCTGGCGCGGAGCGTTGGGCAGTGGTGAAATCGGTGCGTCAATGTTGGCGCTGGTGCCTGCATTGCTGGGGATGTGGCTGGGCCAAGTGGTTCGCCGACGCCTCAGTGCGCTGTGGTTCAAACGCGGGTTTTTCACCGGCATGGCGTTGTTGGGAGGCCATTTGTTGCTGGCTGGTTAATAATGACTGTGCCTGTGCCCGCCGATAAATGAAGGACCGCCCGTGAAAGCCCGTTCCGATGAGCTACAGATCTTCGTCAGCGTGATTGAATGCGGCTCGATTTCTGCCGCCGCCGAAAAGGTCGGGCAAACGCCGTCTGCGGTCAGCCGCACGCTGTCGCGCCTGGAAGCCAAGCTCGACACCACGCTGATCAACCGCACCACGCGACGCATGGACCTGACTGAAGAGGGCAAGTACTTCTTCGAGCAGGCCAAGGTGATCCTGGCGCAGATGGACGAGCTGGAAGAGCGCCTGTCGTCGCGCCAGAAAAAACCGGCCGGCCGCCTGCGTATCAATGCCGCAGTACCGTTCATGCTGCACGGGATCGTGCCGTACATCGCCGAGTTTCGCCGCTTGTACCCGGATATCCAGTTGGAACTCAACAGCGACGACTTGATCATCGACCTGCTCGAACAAAGCACCGACATCGCCATTCGTATCGGCACCCTGGCCGACTCGACCCTTCATGCGCGCTCCTTGGGCAGCACGCCGCTGCATATCCTGGCCAGCCCCGACTACCTCAAGCAGTACGGCACGCCGACGACCGTTGCCGAGTTGGCCGATCACACCTTGCTGGGCTTCACTCACACCGAGACCCTCAACCACTGGCCGCTGCGTCATGGCGAAGGTGACCGCTGGCTGATCCAGCCCAGTGTCAGCGCGTCCAGTGGCGAAACTGTGCGCCAGTTGGCGCTGCAGGGGCAGGGTATTTGTTGCCTGTCGAATTTCATGACGGTCGACGATATCGATGCCGGCCGCCTGGTGCCCATGCTGGAGGCGTCCAACAGCGGTTATCGCCAGCCGATCCACGCGGTGTTCTATCGCAACTCGCAATTGGCGCTGCGCATTCAGTGCTTCCTGGAGTTCATTCAGGCCAAGCTGGCGCGGTATGCGCGCTGATTCGTGACTTGCACGCAAGAGTGAATTGGGCCGTACGGGCTTATTCGACAGCAGTGGGGGCTGGATACTGGGCGCATCACTTACCCAGTCAGGAGCAACCTCCATGAATGTATTCGTTACCGGTGCAGCAGGGTTTATCGGCGGTTCCATCGCCACCGGCCTGGTCAACGCTGGCCATGACGTCACCGGCCTGGTGCGCAGCGCCGAACAAGCCGCCGAAATGGCCGCCCTGGGCATTACGCCGGTGATCGGCACCCTCGACGACGCAGCCGTATTGACCGAGCAGGCACAGAAGGCTGATGCGGTGATCAACGCTGCCAGCAGCGACCATCGCGCCGCCGTGGAAACCTTGCTGGCCGCCTTGAAAGGCTCGAACAAGCCGTTCCTGCATACCAGCGGGTCGAGCATTGTCGGGGATGCGTCGGGCGGCAAGGCCAGTGAAGTCATCTACTTCGAAGACAACCTGCCTGAGCCGACCGCCGACAAAGCCGCGCGGGTGGCGATCGACAACCTGATCCTCGCGGCGGCCAGTGACGGTGTGAATTCGGCGGTGATCTGCAACACCCTGATCTACGGCCACAGCCTGGGCGTAAAGCGTGACAGCGTGCAATTGCCACGCTTGCTCAAGCAGGCACGCAAGAGCGGTGTAGTGCGCCATGTGGGCAGCGGGCAGAACATCTGGTCCAACGTGCACATTGAGGATGTGGTCGCCCTGTATCTGCTGGCACTGACCAAAAACGTCCCGGGTACTTTCTACTTTGTGGAAAGCAGCGAAGCGGCGTTTATCGACATGACCACGGCGATTGCCCAGGCGCTGAACCTGGGCGAACCGCAGGATTGGCCGTTGGCCGAGGCTGAAGCCGAGTGGGGCTATGAAATGGCCAACTACGGGTTGGGCTCCAACAGCCGCGTACGCGGCAAGCACGCCCGCGAACTGTTGGGCTGGGTGCCCAAGCGTACGTCGGTGGTGGAGTGGATTCGTGACGAGATGGTCTGATTCGCTTGAGGCCTGGGTGTAGCTGTCGGGAGCAAGCCCCCTCCCACATTTGACCGATTTCCAACTTTGGAATGCATTCAAGTGTGGGAGGGGGCTTGCTCCCGATTGGGGCCACTCAGTCCTGGAGGCTAGCCCCACTCGCCGCAATTCCGTACCATTCCCCGCCTTATCCCTCGCAATTCCCCGGTACTCCATGAACCTCACCCGTCTGCGCGCCGACGCCCTGGCCGGCCTCACCACGTCTTTTGCGCTGCTGCCCGAATGCATCGCCTTTGCCCTGGTGGCCCACCTCAACCCGCTGATGGGGCTCTACGGCGCTTTTATCATCTGCACCCTCACTGCCTTGTTCGGCGGCCGCCCGGGCATGGTCTCGGGCGCAGCCGGCTCGATGGCGGTGGTGATTGTTGCGCTGGTGGTGCAACACGGGGTGGAGTATCTGCTTGCGACAGTGCTATTGGGCGGGTTGATCATGATCGCCTTCGGCCTGCTGCGCCTGGGCAAGCTGGTGCGCATGGTGCCGCACTCGGTGATGCTCGGTTTCGTCAATGGCCTGGCGATCATCATTGCGCTGGCGCAACTGGAACATTTCAAGAGCGGCGAACGCTGGCTAAGCGGCACGCCTTTATATGTGATGGCGGGCCTGGTTGTGGTGACCATGGCGATTGTCTACCTGCTGCCACGCCTGACCCGCGCTGTGCCGCCCGCGTTGGTGGCGATCCTTGGCGTTGGTCTGGCGGTGTACCTGCTTGGTCTGCCGACCCGTACGCTGGGCGATATGGCGCACATCGCCGGTGGCTTGCCGACCTTCGCCCTGCCGCAAATCCCCTGGACCTTCGACACGCTCGGCATCATCGCGCCCTACGCGTTCCTGATGGCGATGGTCGGCCTGCTGGAAACCCTGCTGACCCTCAACCTCACCGACGAAATCACCGAAACCCGAGGCTATCCCGACCGCGAAAGCGTCGCGCTAGGCGCAGCGAATATGGTCTCGGGCCTGTTCGGCGGCATGGGCGGTTGCGCGATGATCGGGCAAACCGTGATCAACCTCAGCTCCGGTGGGCGCGGGCGTTTCTCCGGGGTGTTTGCCGGGGTGATGATCCTGTTGTTCATTCTGTTTCTGTCACCGCTGATCGAGCGGATTCCGTTGGCGGCGTTGGTAGGCGTGATGTTCGTGGTGTCGCAGCAGACCTTCGCCTGGGCCTCGTTGCGGGTGATCAACAAGGTGCCGCTCAATGATGTGCTGGTGATCATGGCGGTGACGATCATCACCGTGTTTACCGACCTGGCCACCGCGGTGCTGTGCGGTATCGTCATCGCCGCGTTGAATTTTGCCTGGCAGCAGGCGCGAGAGCTGTACGCCGATGAACATCTGGAGGCCGACGGCAGCAAGCTTTACCGGGTGCATGGCACCTTGTTCTTCGCCTCGACCACGCCGTTCTTGAACCAATTCGATCCGGCCAATGACCCGGCCCGGGTGACGCTGGATTGCCGCCACCTGAGTGTTGTCGACTATTCGGCGATCGCTGCGCTGATGACCTTGCGCGAGCGCTATACCAAGGCCGGTAAGCATCTGCGGGTGCTGCATTTATCCGAGCGCTGCAAGAAGCTACTCAAGCGCGCCAGGGTTCACCATGACTGAGTGAGCCCCTGTGGCGAGGGAGCAAGCTCCCTCGCCACAATAGACCGGCTCCAGCAGTCAGGGGCCTACCAGGTCTTCAAGCTCCTGGGCGCGGGTCTGGGTCATGTCCAGCACGCAGCCGGAGCCGTTGACCTGATCAATGGTGCCGCCGGTGGCGCTGCCGGCGAAGGCGCAGTTGGCATCGCGGTATTTGATCCACAGGCGCTGCACGTCTTGCAGTTGCTGCTTGTGCGCGCCGTCCTGGGCGGCGAGGGCGGTCTTGTAGGCGCGGTTCAAGCGCTCGTCCTGCACCTTGGCTTGTTTGGCGTTGCAATTGACCATGTCTGCCGTGGTATTGGCGCTGTCCATGCATTTTTTCAACGCGGCATTGTCGGCGGCATACGCTGTGCCGCCCAAGCAGAGAAGCAGGGCGCTGGCGGCGAGTGTGGTGCGAATCATGGGCGGTTTCCTGAGCATGAGTGGATGCGCATTCTATGACTCAAGGGCGGCGCTTGAGTTTCCGGCATTCCTGATCTTCATGTAAGAACATCCCCCGTATTTTCATGGGCTGGCGCTGGACATATCTCCATGCGACAGCGCTTGTCCGTGGGCGAAAATTACTTTCATGAAAATTGAAAATACTCCTCGGTAATGATTTATGAGTTTCACAACCAATTCGACGTGACCCTTTCCGAGGAGTACCGCATGGCCGCATTACCGGGCTTCGGGCTATTGGCATATGCTGCCATTGCCATCATTGCATTGATCGTGCTGATTGCACGTTACCGACTCAACCCCTTTATCGTCATTACGCTGGTGTCCATCGGCCTCGCGCTGATGGCCGGAATGCCGGCGGACACGATCATGGGGTCGTATGAGGCGGGCGTCGGTAAAACCCTGGGGCATATCGCCCTGGTGGTGGCGCTGGGCACCATGCTCGGCAAGATGATGGCCGAGTCGGGTGGCGCCGAGCAGGTGGCGCGTACGCTGATCAACCGCTTCGGCGAACGCAACGCCCACTGGGCGATGGTGTGCATTGCGTTCCTGGTGGGGCTGCCGCTGTTTTTCGAGGTCGGCTTTGTGCTGCTGGTGCCGATTGCCTTTACCGTGGCGCGGCGCGTGGGCGTATCGATCCTGATGGTCGGCCTGCCGATGGTCGCCGGCTTGTCGGTGGTGCACGCGCTGGTGCCACCGCATCCGGCGGCGATGATGGCGGTGCTGGCCTACAACGCCTCGGTCGGGCAGACGGTGCTGTATGCGATTTTGATCGGTATCCCCACGGCGATCATCGCCGGCCCCGTCTACGCCAAGTTCATCGTGCCGCATATTCACCTGCCGGCCGAGAACCCGCTGGAACGCCAGTTTATCGAGCGCGAACCGCGTACTCGCCTGCCCAGTTTTGCACTGACCATGGGCACCATCCTGTTGCCGGTGGTACTGATGATGATCGGCGGCTGGGCCAATGTGATTTCCACCCCGGGCAGTGGTTTCAATCAGTTCCTGCTGTTTATCGGTAACTCGGTGATTGCCCTGCTGGTCGCGACCTTGGTGAGTTTCTGGACCCTGGGCCTGGCCCAGGGCTTCAACCGGGAGTCGATTCTCAAGTTCACCAACGAATGCCTGGCGCCGACCGCCAGTATCACCTTGCTGGTGGGCGCGGGCGGTGGTTTGAATCGCATTCTGGTGGACGCCGGTGTGACCAATGAAATCCTCGGCCTGGCCCACGCGTTCCACTTGTCGCCGCTGGTGATGGGCTGGCTGTTCGCTGCGTTGATGCGCATCGCCACGGGCTCGGCCACCGTTGCCATGACCACTGCATCCGGGGTGGTCGCGCCCGTCGCTTTGGGCCTGGGTTATCCACACCCCGAATTGCTGGTGCTGGCGACCGGCGCGGGCTCGGTGATTTTTTCTCACGTTAACGACGGCGGCTTCTGGCTGATCAAGGAATACTTCAATATGACGGTGATCCAGACCTTCAAGACCTGGACCGTACTGGAGACCCTGATTTCGCTGGTCGCCTTCGGTCTGACCTACGGCCTGTCACTGGTTTTATGAGCCTGACCCTCTAACCGGAGCCTCCATGGACATCCTCTACCAGATCCGCGCCCGCCAGGACTCGTTCAGCGCCGGCGAAGGGCGTATCGCCAAGTTGATGCTTGAGGATGTGGGCTTTGCCGCCTCGGCCAGCCTGGAGGCGTTGTCTCAGCGGGCCGAGGTCAGCACCGCGACCTTGTCGCGTTTTGCCCGCAGCGTCGGCTGCCGTGACTTACGCGATTTGCGCCTGCAACTGGCCCAGGCCAGTGGCGTGGGCAGTCGCTTCCTGGACCCGGCGGGGCTGCCGGAACAGTCGGCCTTTCATCGGCAAATCCTGGGCGATATCGAAGCGACGTTGCGCCAGCATTTGTCCGGTTTCAACCAGCACAGCTTTGCCGATGCGGTCACTTTGCTGGGCAAGGCGCGGATGATTCACGCGTTCGGCATGGGCGGCCCCTCCAGCCTGTGCAGCGATGAACTGCAAGTGCGCCTGGTGCGTCTGGGCTACCCGATTGCCGCCTGCCATGACCCGGTGATGATGCGTGTCACGGCCGCGACCCTGGGCCCGCAACATGCCTTGATTGTCTGTTCCCTCACCGGCCGTACGCCCGAATTACTGGATGTGGTGAAGCTGGCGCGCAACTACGACGCGCGGATTATTGCCCTCACCCTCGCGGACTCACCCCTGGCCGAACTGGCGGATGTGTTGCTGCCGCTGCAACCGGCGGAGACCAGTTTTATCTACAAACCCACCGCCGCCCGCTACGGCATGTTACTGGCCATCGACCTGCTTGCCACCGAGCTGGCGCTGGCCTTGCCGGACGACAATCAGGAACGCCTGCGCCGGATCAAGCTGGCCCTGGATGATTACCGCGGCGGCCCTGACAGCCTGCCGCTTGGAGACTGATATGAAATACGACACGCTGATTCGCCAGGCGCTGGTCATTGATGGCAGCAACACCGAAGGGTTTGTCGCCGATGTGGGCGTGCGCGGTGGGCGTATCCAGGCGATGGGTGACCTGTCCACCGACGAGGCCGCGCATGTCATCGATGCGCATGGCCGGGTATTGGCGCCGGGCTTTATCGATGTGCACACCCACGATGACACGGTGGTGATCCGCCAGCCGCAGATGCTGCCCAAGCTCAGCCAGGGCGTGACCACGGTGATTGTCGGCAACTGTGGCATTAGCGCTTCGCCGGTGAGTTTGCGCAGTGACCCGCCAGACCCAATGAACTTGTTGGGCAGCCGTGAGCAGTTCTGTTATCCGCGGTTCAGCGATTATCGCAACGCAGTGCAAGGCGCCCATCCGGCAGTCAACGTCGCGGCATTGATCGGCCACACGGCGCTGCGCAGCAACCATATGGATGATCTGCATCGCACCGCCACACCGTATGAAATCGCGGCCATGCGCGTGCAGTTGCAAGAGAGCCTGGAGGCCGGTGCCCTGGGGTTATCCACAGGCCTGGCCTACGCCAGCGCATTCAACGCCGAGACCGATGAAGTGTTGCAACTCGTTGAGGAACTGACGGCCTATGGTGCGGTGTACACCACGCATTTGCGCAGCGAGTTCGAGCCGGTGCTGGAGGCAATGGATGAGGCGTTTCTGATCGGCCGACATGCCAGGGTGCCGGTGATTATTTCCCACCTTAAATGCGCTGGTGCTGGTAACTGGGGGCGTAGTCCGCAGTTGTTGGCGGCCCTGGAGGCTGAGGCGAAAAACCACCCGGTGGGTTGCGATTGCTACCCCTACGCCGCCAGCTCCTCGACTCTGGATCTCAAGCAGGTGACCGACGCGTTTCGCATCACCATCACCTGGTCGACGCCGCACCCCGAAATGGGTGGGCGGGATCTGCAGGCTATCGCTGCCGAGTGGGGCGTTTCGCTAATGGACGCTGCCCGTCGCCTGCAACCGGCGGGAGCGGTGTACTACGGGATGGACGAAGACGATGTGCGGCGCATCCTCGCCCATCCGTTGTCGATGGTGGGCTCCGATGGTTTGCCCGAAGATCCGTTTCCCCACCCGCGCTTGTGGGGGGCGTTCCCGCGGGTGCTGGGGCACTTCAGCCGCGATGTCGGCTTGTTCCCGTTGCACACGGCGGTGCACAAGATGACTGGTCTGTCGGCAGCGCGCTTTGGCTTATCCGAGCGTGGCGAAATCCGCGAAGGGTACTGGGCCGACCTGGTGTTGTTCGACCCGTTGCGGGTGCGTGATGTGGCAGATTTCAACACACCGCAACGTGCAGCGGAAGGGATCGACGGTGTGTGGGTTAACGGCGTACTGAGCTACAGCAATGGGCAGGCCAATGGCCAGCGGCCAGGGCGATTCCTGGCGCGCAGTGGGGATTTGCGTGGCGGCTTTTCGTCTTTATAGTGGGCGTTCTCATACACGGAGCGGTCGCCATGCACTTAGGAAAAGTCACCCCCATCCTGCGGATTTTCGACGACACCAAAGCGTTGGAATTCTACGTCGACTTCCTGGGGTTCAAGGTCGATTGGCAGCATCGGTTCGAGGCGAATTTCCCGTTGTACCTGCAAGTGTCGCTGGGTGAGTGCGTGTTGCATTTGTCCGAGCACCATGGCGATGCTTCGCCGGGCGCGGCGGTGCGGATCCAGGCGCAAAGGGTGGATGCGTACCAGCAGCAATTGCTCGGCAAGGATTACCGCTATGCCAAGCCTGGGGTCGAGGAAACGCCTTGGGGATCGCGGGAAATGAGCATCCGGGATCCGTTCGGGAATCGCTTGGTGTTTGTCGAGGACAGCGAGGGCTAAGTGGCAAATGGCAGGCAATAAAAAACCGCCTTGATAGGGCGGTTTTTTTTGCAAACCCAGTTAGTGGCTGGGGTTGCGGCTTCACAGGAGCACTGGCGTGGTCACAATACTACTGCTGCTTTAGGGCGTTATGCAACACCAGACGAACAAGAGTTTTTCACGGCAGCATTGATCTTTTGTGTTGTTTAACTTTGCAAAAAACAGCAACAGATTTTAAGGCTAGCTGGCCGTTGTTCGTTACACCTTGGAGCAGAGTGCTGAGCTAGTATCGCCCTCGTTCTGTGTTCGTCGTGAAGTAGGTTGGCTGGGTTCGCGCGCAAATTTTGGACCGCCCGCCACGGGCTAGTAATCCGTGCCGGATTCACGCGGGAGGACCATAAACCCAGCCGCCTCACAGGAGCACTGGTGTGCATCCAAAGGCCCACATGTTCCGGTAAGTGCGCTGGAGGTAAGGCCCAACTCACGGAGGGCCGAGTATGTCTAAGTTTGCACGACGTACATGGAACCTCGTAGTGAACTGCCTGCGTGCGTATCACGTATGGAAGTTCCTGCGGGACAGCTTCGATGACCGTTAAGGTCTGAGAGGTGGAGCCGCCTCGGTCTAGATCGAGGCGGCTTTTTGGTGTCTACACCCGGAAATGACTGACCATCTGCTGCAACTGGCTACCCAATCGAGCCAGTTCCACACTCGACTTGGCCGTCTCATCACTGGCAGTCGCGGTCTGCTCCGACACGTCCCGCACATTCACGATACTGCGGCTGATCTCTTCCGCTACGGCGCTCTGCTGCTCGGCGGCCGCGGCAATCTGCTGGTTCATCGACTGGATATTCGACACCGTACGGGTGATGTTTTCCAGTGACACGCCGGCCTTGCGTGTCAGTTCGACACTGCTGTCGGTGAGGCTGCGGCTGTTGTTCATCACGCTGGCGACTTGTTGGGTGCCGTTCTGCAAGCCGGCCACCAGGCCTTCGATTTCTTCGGTGGATTTCTGCGTGCGCTGGGCCAGGCCACGCACTTCGTCGGCGACCACGGCAAAGCCACGGCCGGCTTCCCCGGCACGC
Organism: Pseudomonas synxantha BG33R; assembly: GCF_000263715.2. NCBI lineage: Bacteria > Pseudomonadati > Pseudomonadota > Gammaproteobacteria > Pseudomonadales > Pseudomonadaceae > Pseudomonas > Pseudomonas synxantha. Next base: position 5,207,651 of record NZ_CM001514.1, on the reverse strand, counting down.
GCCGCTTCAATGGCAGCGTTGAGGGCCAGCAGGTTGGTCTGTTCGGCCACGGCCTTGATCACGTCCATCACGCTGCCGATCTTGTTGCTCTCTTGTTGCAGGTGCGTCATGGCGTCGGTGGAGCGGGCGACTTCGGCCGCCAGGCGTTCGATCTGGGCGATAGCTTCGGCCACCACCTTGTCGCCTTCGCGGGCCTGGCCGTCGGCGTCGGAGGCGGCTTGGGACGCCTGCTCGGCATTGCGCGCAACTTCCTGCACGGTAGCGGTCATTTCATGCATGGCGGTGGCCACCTGATCGGTCTCGATCTTCTGGCTGTTCACACCGGCGCTGGTTTGCTCGGTCACGGCCGATAGCTCCTCAGCGGCGCTGGCGATCTGGGTCACGCCATCGCGGATGCCGCTGATCAATTCGCGCAGGGTCGTGCCCATGCGCTGGATGCCTTGTTGCAATACGCCCAGCTCATCACGACGGGTCACCTGGATGTTCTGGCTCAAGTCGCCTGAAGCGATGCGCTCCACCACCGCCAGGGTGTCCTGGATCGGGCGGGTGATCTGACGGGTGATGACCCAGGCGGCAATCACGCCGACCAGCAGTGCCAGCAAGGTGCTGATCAATTGCAGGCTGCGGGCCTGGGTGCTTTCAGCGTCGCGACGTTCCAGTTGGATGTCGTATAGCTTGTCGCTGATCGTCACGATATCGGCGCCCTGGGTGGTCATTTCGGCGCGGGCGGTGACGATGTTGGCGTTGGCTGCCTTGTAGCTCTGCACGGCGCTGCGATAGGCACCGAGGGCGGCTTCCAGTGCGGACAATGCGTTTTGCTGGCCGGTACCGAACGCCGCGCTAAGGCCCTTCAAACCGCCGACGGCTTTTTCCAGTTGCGCAGCAGCGCGGGCTTCGGTTTCTGCGTTGGGGCTATTGGTATAGCCGCGCACTTCGTAGCGAGCTTGCTGGAACTCATTCTTGGCTTGGGTCACGGCCAGAAATTGCGTGAAGCGCTCCGGGCTATCGGGCGCCTGCTGCACACTGGTTTCCAGTGCATTGATTTGTGCGTTGGCGACATCGGCTTTGGCGCTCATGACGTCGCGCGCAGCGTTGCCATTGCGGTAGGCCTCGCGCATTTTGTTCAGGGACTGGCGGTAAGCAGTGATGACGGCTTTCTGGTCATTGAGCAGTTTGAGGTTTTCCGGGCTCTTGAAGCTGTCCAGCAATTTCTGTTGTTGAGCTGCGAAGGCATCCAGGCTGGTCTGCACATTCTGCGCCACGGCTTCGTCGCCATTGGCCAGCATGTATTGCAGGCGTACGATCCGCAGCTTGGTCAGCGAGGCGTTGAGCTGGGTGATGTCGCTCATCCAGTTGCTGCGGTCGATCAGGCCGCCCAGGCTGGTCCAGCCGGTGAGCGCCAGGATCGAGGTGAGGACCAGCACCAGGCCAAAGCCCAGGCCGAGTTTGAGGTTGACGCTGATGTTACCGAACCAGCTGTTCATCGAAAGCTCCTTGAAGAGTGATGTCTGTCTGCTGGACGGTGTGTTGTTGTTTGAGCCAGCCAAGATGTGTAGGGCTGTATCGGCGGCATGGGATAATTCTGAAATACTTTTATTGATGGGCGACGAAGGGTCGCTGGTGCGCTAAGGCGATGCCGGGGTGGGGCTGATCATGGGCCGCTCTTGTGTGCTAGTCTGCGGGCCCTTTTAGTTCTGGGCAGCACGGGAAACCATGTTGTCCTACAGCGGAGCCTCTTCATGTCCGAAGTTAATCTGTCCACCGACGAAACCCGCGTCAGCTACGGTATCGGCCGTCAGTTGGGCGACCAACTGCGCGACAACCCGCCACCGGGCGTGAGCCTGGACGCAATCCTGGCCGGCCTGGCCGACGCATTTGCAGGCCAGCCTAGCCGTGTTGACCAGGAGCAAATGGCTGCCAGCTTCAAAGTGATCCGCGAGATCATGCAAGCCGAAGCCGCTGCCAAGGCTGAAGCTGCTGCGGGTGCCGGCCTGGCATTCCTGGCTGAAAACGCCAAGCGTGATGGCATCACCACCCTGGCTTCCGGCCTGCAATTTGAAGTGCTGACTGCTGGCACCGGCGCCAAGCCGACCCGTGAAGATCAAGTGCGTACCCACTACCACGGCACCTTGATCGACGGCACTGTGTTCGACAGCTCCTACGAGCGCGGCCAGCCTGCAGAATTCCCGGTTGGCGGCGTGATCGCTGGCTGGACCGAGGCCCTGCAACTGATGAATGCCGGCAGCAAATGGCGTCTGTACGTGCCGAGCGAACTGGCTTACGGCGCTCAAGGCGTTGGCAGCATCCCGCCGCACAGCGTTCTGGTATTCGACGTCGAGCTGCTCGACGTTCTGTAAGACCTGCTGGTTACCTGTTGGGACGAACGCGTTCGCCCCAACAGGCATTTGCCAGTTTCTTCATGGATGGAACTTGCCATTCAAGTCGGTCGCCGGGCGCAATGCTCGGGCATAGCAGAACAGAAACAAATTCCTCACCACTTCCTTCAGTACTCCAGGCTCACTGGAACTCAGGCCATTGACGTCCAGGTCACCCTGGTCCTGTAGTTCGTTCAGCGCTTCTTCCTCAAGCACCGCACAGACTTCGCCGGTTTCCCGATGCAGGATTCGCAGGTAAGGGTGGGGGCGATCCAGCCAGGCATCTATCAAATAAGTCATGGTCGTTCTCCTTGATGAGTTTCAATGAGAATAATTCTTATTCGTAGAATAGCAAGTATCTATTGGCGGTTTCCGGGTTTTTTTGTGTGGATATTGTTTTCGATCAATCAGGAGGGCGAAACGCCATCCCGCGGCGGGCGCGGGATGGATGCAGCAGCTTCAGACCTTGCGCACGAACTCGGACTTGAGTTTCATCGGGCCGATACCGTCGATCTTGCAGTCGATATCGTGGTCTCCGTCGCACAGGCGGATGTTCTTGACCTTGGTGCCGACCTTGACCACCAGTGAGGTGCCCTTGACCTTGAGGTCCTTGATCACGGTGATGGTGTCGCCGTCCTGCAGGACGTTGCCCACAGAGTCTTTCTTCACGGTCTCATCGCCGGCCACTTCGGCCTCGCCATTGGCGGACCACTCATGGGCGCATTCCGGGCAGACCAGTTGGGTGCCGTCTTCGTAGGTGTATTCGGAATTGCATTTCGGGCAGGGTGGCAACGTGCTCACTAAAGCTCCTTGAGGTTCAGGGATGACTAAAAGTCGCACATTATATAGGGTTTTGCGGCGAGAGCGGGGAGGTCAGTGGTGAATGCGATCTAAATGGGGGAGCTGGCTTGCCTGCGATAGCGATTGTGAATTCACTACCGTCATCGCAGGCAAGCCAGCTCCCACATTAATCAACGCGGAATCAGTGAGTACGGGCCACCGCGAACTCACTCAGTTCCACCAATGCATCCCGGTATTCACTGGCCGGCAAGGCTTCCAGGCACTGGATCGCCCGCGCCACGTAGTCACGCGCCAGTTGCGCGGTGTACTCCAGGGAACCGGAGGCTTCGACGGCGGCACGGATGGCCTCCAGGTCTTCGATCCCGCCTTTCTGGATGGCCTTGCGCACCAGGGCGGCCTGTTCCGGCGTGCCTTCGCGCATGGTGTAGATCAGCGGCAAGGTTGGCTTGCCCTCGGCCAGGTCATCACCGACGTTCTTGCCCAGGGTTTCGGCATCGCCCTTGTAGTCGAGCAGGTCATCCACCAGTTGGAACGCCACGCCCAGGTGATCGCCAAAGGTACGCAGGGCTTCGGCCTGTTCCGCGGTGGCGCCACACAGCGCGGCGGCGCTGTGGGTGGAGGCTTCGAAGAGCATCGCGGTTTTGCCGCGAATCACTTCCATATACGTTTCTTCGGTGGTGCTGGCGTCGCGGACCTTGGACAGCTGCAACACTTCGCCTTCGGCGATGATGCGCGTGGCCTGTGAAAGAATTTTCATCACCGGCATCGAGCCCAGTTCGACCATCATTTCAAACGAGCGCGAGTACAGGAAGTCGCCCACCAACACGCTGGGTGCGTTGCCCCACATTGCATTGGCGGTCTCGCGGCCACGCCGCATACCGGACATGTCGACCACGTCGTCATGTAGCAGGGTGGCGGTGTGCAGGAACTCGATGGTCGCGGCCAGCAAGCGCAGGTCATCGCCTTCGCGGCCCAGCGCCTTGCCACACAGCAGCACTAATAAAGGACGCAGGCGTTTACCGCCCGCCGACGTAATATAGTCGCCAATTTTGGAGACCAGCGGCACTTTAGACGTCAGCTGCTGCTTGATGATGCCGTCGACGGCGCTAAAATCGTCCGCGACCGCGCGGTAGAAAGCTTGGGGTTGCATCAGCGACAGTCGCTCCAGAAGGGTTGCGCGGCATGCTAGGACCCTGACCCCGCAGTGTCAAGGCACGCCCAGTCACCATGAAAGCTACTGCGCTCGGTAATCCTGCGTCAAAAACAGGCTCGGAATGCTCATTTACAACCAGTAAACTCCGCTTCCTCGCCTGTTTTTTCCTTGTCTTCCCTTCGCTCGTTACGCTTTCAAGGCGACTGGCGGCCCCTTGCAACACCCATTTACCTTGCGTACAATCGCGCACCCTGAACTTCCTGGGCAGCACCTGCCTTACGCAATTGCATTCGGGACGTCCATCCCATGCAGCCATGCCAGCCAATACCTCTTCTTATAAAGCGCTGGGTGAGCAGGATTATCGGAGAAATACCATGTCGTACGCAGTAATTGTTACTGGTGGCAAGCAATACAAAGTCGCCCCAGGTGAATACCTGAAGATCGAAAAACTGGAAATCGCTACTGGCGAATCCGTTACTTTTGATCGCGTTCTGTTGGTCGCCAATGGCGATGACGTGAACATCGGCGCTCCAGTTGTTGCTGGCGCTACCGTTGTGGCTGAAGTGATCTCCCAAGGTCGTCACGATAAAGTCCGCATCATCAAGTTCCGTCGTCGTAAGCACCACATGAAGCGTATGGGCCACCGCCAGTGGTACACCGAGATCAAAATCACCGGTATTCAGGCTTAATTTCAGCCTAATTCCTCACTAGGAGAATTGACTCATGGCACACAAAAAAGCTGGTGGTAGTACCCGTAACGGTCGCGACTCAGAAGCCAAACGCCTTGGCGTGAAGATGTATGGCGGCCAGAAAATCATTCCGGGCAACATCATCGTGCGTCAGCGCGGCACCCAATTCCACGCCGGTTACGGTGTTGGCATGGGTAAAGATCACACCCTCTTCGCTAAAATCGAAGGCGTGATCAAGTTCGAAGTAAAGGGCGCGTTCAACCGCCGTTACGTGAGCGTTGTCGCAGCTTAATTGCGAGATCGCTGGAAAAGCCCTGTCTTGCGACGGGGCTTTTTCGTTTGTGGAGTGAGTCTCTTGCAAAGCTGTTTGTGATGAGCTCAGGCGCAAGTTTTCGGTCGCTGATTGAGGTCGCTGCGCTCATTTTTGCAAGAGTCTTATGTCTTGGTTTCTTAAGCTCGTCCATGCGGCGAGAGGCGTTTTGTTATGAAGTTCGTTGATGAAGTTTCCATCCGAGTAAAAGCAGGCGACGGCGGTAACGGTTGCATGAGTTTCCGTCGCGAAAAATTCATCGAAAACGGTGGTCCGAACGGCGGTGACGGCGGTGACGGCGGCTCCATCTACATGATGGCCGACGAAAACCTCAACACCCTGGTCGACTACCGTTACACCCGGCACTTCGATGCCGAGCGTGGCTCCAACGGCGGCAGCACCGACTGCACCGGCAAAAAAGGTGAGGACCTGGTACTGCGCGTACCGGTCGGCACCACGATCATCGATTCCGCGACACAGGAAGTGATTGGCGACCTGACCAAGGCCGGCCAGAAACTGATGGTTGTGCAGGGCGGCTGGCACGGCCTGGGTAACACCCGATTCAAGTCCAGTACCAACCGTGCGCCGCGCCAGACCACGCCGGGCAAGCCGGGCGAACAGCGTGACCTGAAGCTGGAAATGAAAGTACTCGCCGACGTGGGCCTGTTGGGCCTGCCGAACGCCGGCAAAAGTACCTTCATCCGCTCGGTATCGGCCGCCAAGCCGAAGGTCGCCGACTACCCGTTCACCACCCTGGTGCCAAACCTGGGTGTGGTCAGCGTCGACCGCTGGAAGAGCTTCGTGGTTGCCGACATTCCTGGCCTGATCGAAGGCGCTTCCGACGGTGCTGGTCTGGGCATTCGCTTCCTCAAGCACTTGTCCCGCACCCGTTTGCTGCTGCACCTCGTCGACATGGCGCCGCTGGATGACACCAGCGCTGCGGATGCCGCCGAAGTGATCGTCAGCGAGCTGACCAAGTTCAGCCCGGCCCTGGCCGAGCGTGATCGCTGGCTGGTACTGAACAAGTGCGACCAGATCCTTGAGGAAGAGCACGAAGAGCGCGTCAAGGAAATCGTCGATCGCCTGGAATGGGAAGGCCCGGTCTATGTGATCTCGGCCATTGCCAAAGAAGGCACCGAACGCCTGACCCGCGACATCATGCGTTACCTGGAAGACCGTGCTGACCGCCTGGCGGCCGACCCGGTATTCAAGGCCGAGCTTGCCGAGCTTGACCAGCAGATCGAAGACGAAGCCCGTGCCCAGTTGCAGGCCCTGGACGACCAGCGTGCCCTGCGCCGCAGCGGCGTGAAGTCGGTCCATGACATCGGCGACGATGATTGGGACGAAGAAGACGTGGATGATGAAGACGGTCCGGAAATCATTTACGTGCGCGATTGATTCGTTGCGATAAACTTGAACGCCGCTCCCTGGAGCGGCGTTTTGGTATCCGGGTATAACGTTATGGGCGGCGCTGGGTCGCGCAGCCCTCACTCTAAGGTTGAAGATGATGCGGAGCAAAGTGACAGGTGCGCAGCGCTGGGTCGTGAAGATCGGCAGTGCGTTGCTGACGGCCGATGGCAAGGGGCTGGATCGTGCAGCCATGAGCGTCTGGGTCGAGCAGATGGTGGCCTTGCATGAGGCCGGTGTCGAGTTGGTGCTGGTGTCGTCCGGGGCTGTCGCCGCCGGGATGAGCCGCCTCGGCTGGACCGCGCGACCCAGCGCGATGCACGAACTGCAAGCCGCCGCGGCCATCGGCCAGATGGGCCTGGTGCAAGCCTGGGAGTCCAGCTTTGCCGAGCACGGCCGCCACACGGCGCAGATCCTGCTGACCCACGACGACCTGTCCGACCGCAAGCGCTACCTCAACGCCCGCAGCACCTTGCGCGCCTTGGTGGAGCTCAAGGTCATCCCGGTCATCAATGAAAACGACACCGTGGTAACAGACGAAATCCGTTTCGGCGACAACGACACCCTGGCTGCGCTGGTGGCCAACCTGGTGGAAGCCGACCTGTTGGTGATCCTCACCGACCGCGACGGCATGTTCGACGCCGACCCGCGCAACAACCCCGATGCCCAGTTGATCTATGAAGCCCGCGCCGATGACCCGGCACTGGATGCGGTCGCTGGCAGTGTCGGCGGTGCCCTGGGCCGTGGCGGTATGCAGACCAAACTGCGCGCCGCTCGCCTGGCTGCGCGTTCCGGTGCCCATACCATCATCGTTGGTGGGCGCCTGGAGCGCGTGCTGGATCGCCTCAAGGCCGGTGAGCGCATCGGTACGCTGCTATCACCGGAACGCGGCATGCTGGCAGCGCGCAAGCAGTGGTTGGCCGGGCATCTGCAAACCCGTGGCACCCTGGTGCTGGACGAGGGCGCGGTGTCGGCGTTGTCCCAAGGCAACAAGAGCTTGCTGCCGGTGGGCGTCAAGCTGGTGCAGGGCAGCTTCCGCCGTGGTGAGATGGTGGTGTGCGTCGCGCCGGACGGTCGTGAGATTGCCCGTGGCCTGGCCAACTACAGCGCCCTTGAAGCACAGAAGATTATTGGACAATCGTCTGACGCTATTGTCGGACTCTTGGGCTATATGGCGGAGCCGGAACTGGTGCACCGCGATAACCTCATCCTGGTTTAAACGAAAGGAATACCCGATGCGTGTAATTAAGGGATTACTCGGCCTGTTATTGCTCATGCCACTGCTGGCCTCGGCCGAAGAAATCGCCCAGGTCTCGACGGTGTTCAAGTTTGTCGGCCCTAACGACCGGATTGTGGTCGAAGCGTTTGACGACCCCAAGGTCGACGGCGTGACCTGCTACCTGTCGCGTGCCAAGACCGGCGGCGTCAAAGGCGGCCTGGGCCTGGCCGAAGACCGCGCTGAGGCCTCGATTGCCTGCCGCCAGGTTGGCCCGATCCATTTCAAGGGCGAACTCAAGGACGGGGATGAAGTCTTCAAGGAACGCACCTCCCTGGTGTTCAAGACCATGCAGGTGGTGCGTTTCCTCGACAAGAAGCGCAATACCCTGGTGTATCTGGTCTACAGCGACCGCTTGATCGAAGGCAGCCCGCAGAACGCGGTGACGGCGATTCCGATTCTGCCTTGGCCGACCGCTCAGTAACCTGCAGGCGAGTTTTGTCACCGGCGTCTATGATTGCAGACTCGCCGGTTGTAAGCTCCGAGAGCTGCAATGCAAAGAATATGGGATATCTGGAGTTCGTCATGAGTGCTTTCCACGATCTGAAACTCAAAGCCCTGGACGGACAAGAGCTACCGCTGGCGCCCTTCAAGGGCCAGGTTGTGCTGGTGGTCAATGTGGCGTCCAAATGTGGTTTGACCCCGCAATACGCGGCGTTGGAAAACCTCTATCAGCAATACAAAGACCAGGGGTTTTCGGTGCTTGGGTTGCCGTGCAATCAGTTTGCGGGCCAGGAGCCGGGCTCCGAGGAAGAGATCCGCGAGTTCTGCAGCCTGAACTACGGCGTGACCTTTCCTCTGGGCAGCAAGCTCGAAGTGAACGGTCCTGAGCGCCATCAGTTGTATCGCCTGCTGGCGGGCGAGGGCGCCGAGTTTCCTGGGGATATCACCTGGAACTTCGAGAAATTCCTGTTGGGTAAAGATGGCCGGGTGCTCGCGCGTTTCTCGCCGCGCACGTCTCCGGATGACCCGACTATCATCCTGGCCATCGAAAAAGCCCTGAGCTGAACACCTTTCGGTGTAGCTTCAAGTCCCAAGCCTTAAGCTGCAAGTAGACGCGCCACCGCTTCTCTTGCAGCTTTAAGCTTGCAGCTACCCACTGCTTTCATACCCCTTAATCACCCAGATCAATAGTGCTACTAAGCGCTGCACACTCAGCATATTATCCGCGTCATAAATCCCGTCCTGGTGGAGTGCGCCATGCCTGTCCAAGCCTTGTTCAAACCCTTCCAGCTCGGTGGGCTGCAACTGTCGACCCGCGTGGTCATGGCGCCCATGACCCGTTCGTTCTCTCCGGGTGGTGTACCCAACTCCAAGGTCATCGAGTACTACCGTCGTCGTGCGGCTGCCGGTGTGGGCCTGATCATCACTGAAGGCACCGTGGTCGATCACCGGGCGTCCAACGGCTACCCCAACGTCCCGCATTTCTACGGTGAGGCCGCGCTGGCCGGCTGGAAGAAAGTGGTCGACGCGGTACACGCCGAAGGCGGCAAGATTGTCCCGCAGTTGTGGCATGTGGGTAGCGTGCGCCGTATCGGCACCGAGCCTGATGCCAGCGTGCCTGCTTATGGCCCGATGGAAAAGCTCAAGGACGGCAACGTGGTTGTGCACGGTATGACGCAACAGGACATCAGGGACGTGATCAACGCCTTCGCCCAAGCTGCCAAGGACGCCCAGGCGATCGGCATGGACGGTGTAGAAATCCATGGCGCCCACGGTTACCTGGTGGATCAATTCTTCTGGGAGGGCAGCAACCAGCGCACCGACGAATACGGTGGCAGCCTGGCCAACCGTTCGCGCTTTGCCATTGAGTTGATCGAGGCCACTCGTGCTGCTGTAGGGCCGAACTTTCCGATCATCCTGCGTTTCTCGCAGTGGAAGCAGCAGGATTACACCGCACGCCTGGTGCAAACCCCTGAGGCGCTGGGTGAGTTCCTCAAGCCATTGGCTGAGGCCGGCGTAGATATTTTCCACTGCTCCACTCGCCGTTTCTGGGAGCCGGAGTTTGAAGGCTCCGACCTCAACCTGGCTGGCTGGACGCGTCAGCTCACGGGTAAGCCAACCATCACCGTGGGCAGTGTTGGCCTGGATGGCGAGTTCCTGCAATTTATGGTCAACACCGACAAGGTCGCGCAACCTGCCAGCCTCGAAAAGCTGCTGGAGCGCCTCAATAACGATGAGTTCGACCTGGTGGCCGTAGGGCGTGCGCTGCTGGTAGACCCGGATTGGGCCGTGAAGGTGCGTGAAGGGCGCGAAAGTGACATCTTGCCCTTCAGTCGCGACGCGTTGACCACTCTGGTGTAAAAGGCTGGACTCCCTGTGAGCGTCACAGGGAGTTTCTTCTCTTTAGCGATTAATACTCTGGTCGCTTATTCAACTCTTTACCGTGATCAGTCTTGAGCGCGTCTTTATGGCCAGGCTGGCCGTAGATTGGCGGTTCAGCACGGGCTTGATCCAGCCATTGTTGCTGCTGGGTCCATTGCGCGGTTGGCATGTTGACGCCATTGCGTACACCCATTCCATAAATTGACATGTTCCGTATCTCCTGTGGTTGGCTGATCAATAGGGGCGTACTGGCTGCGTCAGGGTTTGGTCGTATGGATGTGTGGGTTGCTGTGGACGATGCGAACCGTAGTCGGGGCGTGTGGGTTGATGTGGACGATGCGAGCCGTAATCGGGTTGTGAGGGTTGCGGACGATGCCAGCCGTAATCGGGTTGTGAGGGTTGCTGCGGACGATGCCAGCCGTAATCGGGTTGTGAGGGTTGCTGCGGACGATGCCAGTCATAATCGGGTTGTGAGGGTTGCTGCGGACGATGCCAGCCATAATCGGGTTGTGTGGGTTGCTGCGGACGATGCCAGCCATAATCGGGTTGTGTGGGTTGCTGCGGACGATGCGAGCCATAGTCGGGACGTGTAGGTTGCTGCGGGCGATGCCAGCCGTAGTCGGGGCGTGGGGGTTGCTGTGGGCGATGCCAGCCATTGTCGGGCCCCGTAGGCCTCTGGCCGAAGGTATCGGTAGTCGGGTACCGTGGAACCATGGATTCGTTTATCAGTGTCGACATAGTTATCTCTCAAGTTTCCATCATGAATGCCTGCCTCTCGGGTGCGATCTGTAAAAGACACCCCTGATAAGACAGGTGTCATGTGGGTGGTGATAAATCCTGTGGCGTTCCAGAAATATCCTGTTGGGGGGCGCTTATTCAGGCGCTCTGGCGCGAAAAAGCCTACCGCCTGGGCCATTACTCGGGGGCTCGTCTGTCAGGCAGGTGAAGTGGCTTACAGTCATTGCTGAGTCTTCAGCCTGCGTGCGGCTGTGTTGGGACGATAAAATGTTCCCCACACACACCTCGCAACTGCTGTTCGAACTGTTCGACAATCGCTGGCCAACCCTGGCGGCTTGCGTGTTGACGGGCATTGAGGCGCATACGGCGTAGACTCTCTGCGTCCTCCAGCAGCCAGTTGGCGGCATCGCAAAACGCATTTTCATCCTCCGGCATCGCCAGCACCCCGTTGTATCCATGACGTATATGCTGGGTGGCGGCAGCCTGGTCATAGGCCACGACACCCAACCCCGACGCCATGGCTTCCAGTACCACGTTGCCAAAGGTTTCGGTCAGGCTGGGGAACAGGAACACATCGCCTGACGCGTAATGACGAGCCAGTTCTTCACCGCGCAAGGCACCGCAGAAAATTGCTTCGGGAAGGTCCTTTTCCAGCATTGCTCGTTGTGGTCCATCACCGACGATGATCAGTTTCATCTGGCGCAATGGGTATCTGTTCTGCAAGGTCTCGAAACAGCGCTTGAGCAGGCCAAGGTTCTTTTCCTGGGCCAGCCGCCCTACATGCAGCACTGCGATTTGCCCATTATTCAATGCCCAGCTTTCCCGCAGAGCGCTGTCGCGTTTGGCGGGGTGGAACAATTGGCTGTCGACGCCCCTGGCCAACATCCCCAGGCGCTCAAAATGCCGACGCTCCAGTTCCAGGCGCTGACTGGCACTCGGTACCAGGGTCAGGCTCGATCGGTTGTGAAACCAGCGCAGGTAATGGGTGACCATGCGACTGAGCAGGCTCAAACCGTACTGGTTCGAATACTGCTGGAAATTGGTATGAAAGCCGCTGACAACACTGATTCCCAGACGCCGCGCCGCACGCAGAGCGGATAAACCCAACGGCCCTTCGGTGGCGATATACAACACGTCCGGGCGCTGGCGGCTCCAGCGTCTGAGCAGTTTGCGCATCGACGATTGGCCCCATTGCAGCCCTGGGTAACCGGGTAATGGCCAGCCGCGGCACAGCAGCAGTTGATCGTCACTCGGTCGGCTCTGATCGGCGCCCTGACGTGGGCGCACCAGTTCGACCTGGTGGCCACGCGAGCGCAAACCCTCGCACAGGCGGCCAAGGGTATTGGCCACGCCGTTGATTTCCGGCGGGAAGGTTTCGGTAATAAGGGTGATGTGAAGCGAGGCTGTCGTCATGACCCACAGTGTCACCGTGGGCCATGTCGCCATTGTGTCTGTGTGATGATGAATTTATGACGGGGTCACGGCTTGCTGCGCCATCGCCTCGGCACCTTGCTCACGCACCCAGAACAACGTCGCCCCGGCGACTGCCGCCGGCATCATCAGCAGGTTGACAACCGGCACCAGCAGCACCAGATAGACAATGCCGCCGAAGCTCATGCTCTGCCAGCGCTTCTGGCGCAGCCAGGCGAGCATCTCGTTCCAGCCCAGTTTGTGGTTGTCGGCCGGGTAGTCGATGTACTGGATGGCCATCATCCATACGCCAAAGAGCAACCACAGCGGCGCCGCGATCAGGTTGACCACGGGAATGAACGACAGGATAAACAGGCCGATGGCCCGCGGCAGGAAGTAACCCAGCTTGCGCATCTCCCGGGCCAGGGTGCGGGGCACCATGGCGATCAGCTCACTCCAACTGAACGGTGGAAAGTCATCGGTGCCACGTACCACCACCTCGACTTTCTCTGCGAGAAACCCATTGAACGGCGCGGCGATAATATTGGCGAGCATGGTGAAGGTGAAAAACACCATCAGCACCACCAGCACGACAAACAGCGGCCACAACAAGTAATTCAAAAAGCCTAGCCAGCTGGGCAAGGTCGGTATCAAGCTATCGACCCACAGGCTGAACTGATGGCCGGCGAAATAGATCAGTCCGACGAACAACACCAGGTTGATCGCCAGCGGCAGCAGTACAAACAGGCGCAAGCCGGGGCTCAACACCAGTTTGAGACCTTCACGCAGGTATTGCGGGCCGGAAAGAGCAGGGGCAGGCATGGAGAACTCCGAGCAAGGTGACGAACGCGCCGACCTTACCGGCTTTGCACGCGATGTGAAAGCATGGGCCGGCAGGCGACATCCGGGGTTACAAAGGCATCGATTAACCTGACCAGGCGCATAGAGAGTAGCTATGAGCTGGATTGTTAATGCGTATTTCCTTAATCTTGCCCCCCTCGATACGCTGCACCCATTATTTTCAGGACCTGGCGAGTTAAAGCCTTCCCCAAGTGCTTCGCCGTCCTTTTTTATTCCAGCCGCTCTGTGGTCCGGGCGGTCGATAGGAGTGAGTCATGACTGATACCCGTCATTCCCGAGTGATTATTCTCGGTTCCGGCCCTGCCGGTTACAGCGCTGCCGTCTACGCTGCCCGGGCCAATCTCAAGCCGCTGCTGATCACTGGCATGCAGGCGGGCGGCCAGTTGACCACCACCACTGAGGTCGACAACTGGCCGGGCGATGTCCACGGCCTGACCGGCCCGGTGCTGATGGAGCGTATGAAAGAGCACGCCGAGCGCTTCGAAACAGAGATCGTCTTCGACCATATCAACCAGGTCGACTTCTCGAAAAAGCCTTACAGCCTGACCGGTGACAGCGGCGTGTACACCTGCGACGCGCTGATCATCGCCACTGGCGCCAGCGCACGTTACCTGGGCCTGCCGTCCGAAGAAGCGTTCATGGGCAAGGGCGTTTCCGCCTGCGCCACCTGCGACGGTTTCTTCTATCGCAACAAGCCGGTTGCCGTTGTGGGCGGTGGCAACACAGCTGTCGAAGAGGCGCTGTACCTGGCCAACATCGCCAGCACCGTGACCCTGGTTCATCGCCGTGAGACTTTCCGCGCCGAGAAAATCCTGATCGACAAGCTGCATGCACGTGTTGCCGAAGGCAAGATTATCCTCAAGCTCAATGCCACCCTGGATGAAGTCCTGGGCGACAACATGGGCGTGACCGGTGCTCGCCTGAAAAACAACGACGGCAGCTTCGACAAACTGAAAGTCGATGGCGTGTTCATTGCCATCGGCCACACTCCGAACACTTCGTTGTTCGAGGGCGTGCTGGAAGCCAAAGACGGTTACCTAGTGGTGCAGGGCGGCCGTGAAGGCAATGCGACTGCGACCAACATCGAAGGTATCTTCGCTGCCGGTGATGTGGCTGACCACGTCTACCGCCAGGCCATTACCTCGGCTGGCGCCGGTTGCATGGCGGCCCTGGATGCCGAGCGCTACCTCGATGGTTTGAAGGACGCTTCGTTCTGAACCCATTGAACTGAAAAAACCGGCTGCGAGGCCGGTTTTTTTATGTGTGCGATTACTGTAGGAGCGAGCTTGCTCGCGAAAGACGTCAACGATAATGCAGCGTGTCGCGGCGCCCTCTGGTTCTTCGCGAGCAAGCTCGCTCCTACATGGGGCAACGGCGTGTCAGGGGCTGCGTGGTGAACTTCACGCCAGCCAGACCTTGTGCAATCAACGCCCGAATATTGCCATGGTCACTGCCTTCAGGCGTCGCCACCACCGATCGGTAATGCTCACCAAACGCCAGCAACGCTTCCTGATCGCTCAAGCCTTCCAGCAAGGCCAGGCCCAGGGTCTTGCACGAACCTTCGTTTTGTCCGGCTGCGTTTTCCACATCGCCATTGGTGAACGCTTGTGGCTGGTAGTCGTAACCGTCGGCGATAAAGGCCAGGGTGTCGGCAAAGACGTGTTCGCCACTGTTTAGGCTGGCGCGCAGGTTGTTCAGATCAGTCATGGGGCTTTCCTTTGGCGAACGCGGCCTGTTGGTCGGCGTTGGCTTCTTGCTGGTATTGGGCTTTCCACTCGGCGTACGGCATGCCGTACACCACTTCACGGGCGTCATCGAGGCTGACCTCGATCTTGCGCTCATCGGCCTCGGCCTTGTACCACTTGGACAGGCAGTTGCGGCAGAAGCCGGCGAGGTTCATCAGGTCGATATTCTGCACATCCTTGCGGCTGTCCAGGTGGGCCACCAATCGGCGAAAGGCGGCGGCTTCAAGTTCGAGGCGTTGTTGGTCGTTCATGGCGGTCTCTTCGAGACAGCTTCAAGCGGGTAAGCTTCAAGCTGCAAGTTGTAATACGTATGGCTTCTAGCTTAAAGCTTGCAGCTAGCGGCTTGCAGCTAGCGTTATTGAAACCGACTCGGCAAAGCGCAGCGCGTGGGGCTTGTCGACTTCCACCTCGGCGTACAACACCGATTCGTTGCTCATCACCAGGTCCAGCAATTCCTGGGTCAGGCGCTCCAGCAACGCGAAGCGGTTGCCTTCCACATGGGCGATGATCGCCTTGGTGATGGTGCGGTAGTTCAAGGCGTGGTCGATATCGTTGTCGCGCACGGCTTCCTGGGCGGCATACAGGATGGTCAGGTTGATCAGCACATCCTGCTTGTTGAGGATTTCGTCCTCATTGATGCCGATAAAAGTGCGCAGGCGCAGGTCTTTGACCCGGATGCGCGCCATGCCTGGTTGAAGTTGTGGCATTGCTACTTGCTCCGTCCAATCAATTGCAGGAACTCCATGCGCGTGGTGTTCGATTCGCGGAAGGCACCGAGCATCACTGAGGTGTTCATGGTTGAGTTCTGTTTCTCCACGCCGCGCATCATCATGCACATGTGCTTGGCTTCGATCACCACCGCCACGCCGGCGGCCTGAGTCACGTCCTGGATGGCGTCGGCGATTTGCCGCGTAAGGTTTTCCTGGATCTGCAGGCGCCGGGCAAACATGTCGACGATGCGCGCCAGTTTAGACAGGCCCAGCACTTTGCCGGTCGGAATATAGGCTACGTGCGCCTTGCCGATAAAGGGCAGCAGGTGATGCTCGCACAACGAGTACAACTCGATGTCCTTGAGGATCACCATCTCGTCATTGTCGGAGGCGAACAGCGCGCCGTTGACGATTTCTTCCAGGTTCTGCGCGTAACCATGACACAGGTACTGCATGGCCTTGGCGGCGCGCTTGGGTGTGTCGAGCAGGCCCTCGCGCTCTGGGTCTTCGCCCAGGCCCTTGAGGATTTCGCGGTAGTGGTGGGGCAGGGAAAGGGTCATACAACATCCTCGCAAACGGCTTACTTGATATGCCGCCCGCCGTTGACGGTCAGGGTGGTACCGGTGACATAGGGGTTGTCCAGCAGGTAACGCACGCTCTGGTAGATCACCTCAGGCCCGGGCTCGATGCCCAGGGCCGACTTGGCCAGGACCTTGGCGCGATAGGCCGCGTCGTCGCCTTCGTTGAACATCACCATGGCCGGCGCGATACCGTTGACCTTGATCAGCGGCGCGAACTGCGCGGCAAACGATAGCGTGAGGCTGTCGAGGCCGGCCTTGGTGGCGCAATAGGCGATGTGCTGACGGCTGCCCTTGCGCACCACGTCATCGCTGATATGCACGATATCGGCAGGTGTAGAGCGTTGCAGCAAGGGTGAACAATGCAGGTTGATCAGGTACGGCGCAAGCATGTGTACGCTGAACATGTCGATAAACGCGTGGCTTGCGTCGCCCGGTGTTTCCGCGACCCAGGCCGAAGCATTGTGGATGATCGCACGCAGGCTTTGGGTATGGGTTTGCAACTGCGCGATGAAGGCAAGAATCCCGGCTTCGCCGGAAAAGTCGGCAAATACGCCGACGGCCCCTCGTTCACGTAGCGCCTGCACACCTGGGCGTTCGCTGCGGTAACTGAAAATCACCGAGTAGCCATCATCCAACAGGCGCTCAGCACAATGCAGGCCGACCCGCTGGCCGGCACCGGTGATCAGGATCGGTGCGTGGGTTGCAATCATGGGAGGCTCAAGTCGCTGGCAGACGCAAACTATACCAGCGACCCGGCCCCTGTGCTCATACGGCGGCTTCGGTGACTTTGCGCGGTGGCGAGGGGTGCAGCCAGTTCGCCAACAGATGCGTCGAGAGCGGAATAAAGAAGTAAACCATCAGCGGCGTCAGGGCGGCGGTGCTGACCAGTACACGGCTGAACAGGTCCAACTCGCCAAGCAGCGGGCCGAGACCGAAGTTGAACAACAATGACACCGGGAAGAACGCCAGCCAAATCGCGACCGCCTGTTTCCAGCGCGGCGGGCGTGCCCCTACGGCACCAAACCAGCCATCGATACCGCTGACACGACGCTCGCAAGGGTTGGCAAACAGCTCGCTGCCGCGACTCAGCCAGGCGCTGCGCGAGGCTGAAAATTCCCAGGCGTGCAGGGTTTTCTCATCGGCGAAGCGGAAGATGATCTGGAACTCATCATCATGGGGTGGCGGGGCGAGTACGCCGGAACCCAGGTAGCCCGGGAAGTCAGTGGCCAATTGCTCGCCTTCGCGCAGCCAAGCCATCAATTCTTCGTAGCGACCTTTGGCGACGCGGCGCGCAACCATCAACGTGACGGGTGAGGTAGACATGGTGTATCTCCAGGTATCGAGTGCGCTGGGCCGGGTAAGCGGCGCACGAACGAGGCTGCGGGGTGCTGCAGCGACGTAAAAAACAGGCAAGGATTATTCCTGTTTTGCCGAAATACGCCAGAAACTTCGGATGGATCGCCGTAGATCTTGAATCATGGGCTTCAATGGGCGTTAAATAGGATCCAAATCCATATGGATATTGCTGACAGCTGATGTCCCAAATCATAGCTCCGTCTCTTGAAGCAGCACCCGATAGTCAGGCTGACGCCGAGGTGCTGTTTCCAATTCGTGAAGTGGCAAGACTTACAGGTGTTAACCCGGTGACATTACGTGCCTGGGAGCGTCGCTATGGCTTGATTCAGCCCGTTCGCACCGAAAGTGGGCATCGGCTGTACTCAAGCACCGATATCGACACGGTTCATCGCATTCTTGACTGGATCGAACGCGGCGTGGCGGTGAGCAAAGTGGGCAAGATCCTGGCGCGCGATCAGCGGCCCGGCGAGCTGGCCACGGCGTCGCGCAGCGATACTGAACTGGAATGGCAGCAGTGGCAGGCGCAACTGCGGGTGGCCATCAGCGCTTTTGATGATCGTGAACTGGGGCAGTTGTACGGCCAGATCTTCAGCGCTTATTCAACCACCGTGGTATTTCAGGACATCATGATGCCCCTCTGGCAGCAATTGCTGCGTCACCAGGGGCGTTTTGGCCAAGCCAGCGAATGGCTGTTTTTCGACAACTTCCTGCGTTCGCGCACCGCTCAACGGCTGCAATTGGCCTGTGCCTCACCGGCGCCGAGGGTGTTGCTGGCCGCCATTGCCGGCGAGTGTCGTGAGCTGGAACTACTGGTCGCGGGTTTATTGATATCCAGCGACAAGCTCGCGGTAAAAGTTCTGGGTGTTGGCCAACCGCTCGATGAGTTGACGCTGGTCTGCGAGAGAACTCGGCCACAAGCCCTGGTGCTGTTTTCCAACCATTCTCCCGGTGCAGAACTGCCTTCGCGGCTCAGTCGCCTGGCATTGACGCTCAATTGCCCGTTGCTGTTGGCTGGCGATGCCTCGGACCTCGCCGAGCACAGCCTGGCAGGTTCATCGATAGGTTGCCTGGGCAATGACGGACGTTTGATGCAGCGCCGCTTGCAGCAGTTTCTCAGCGGTCGCCTGGATACCTGAACTCAGGCGTGCACGTGGGGATGAACCAGGCGGTGCTGGTGCAGAATGAACTGGCGCAGGCGCTCGATCTCATCTGCATCACTCTGGTTCAGGCGGTAAGCGAACAGGCCTCGGGCGGTTTCCCGCTCCAGCGTGCCGCGAAGCGCGATACGTTCGTAGCCGGAAGGGCTGAACCACAGGGAAAAGGTCTTGGGCGGTTTGGCCCGGCCGCGCACTTCTACCAGTACACCTTTGAATGATACTTCGTGCACCCACAATGCACTGGGGTAGCCCTTGACGTTTTCCAGCGCCACGGGCGCTTCAAGGGCCAGGCGCCACGGGCGGATCATCGGCCCGTCTTCGAAAATGCTCGGCACGCCCAGGCGCAGATGCACCGCATGAAACTCATCTTCCACCAGGCGCAGGGGGAAGGTAAGTTGCTGGTTGTCGAACTGCGCCTGGATAGTGACCTGGTCGTGAGCGGCCAGCCGCGTGAGCAAATCACGAATCTGCGCGCCACCATTAACCGTCAGGCTCGACCACGCATCCCGCAGATTGAGCTGCGGGTTGTGCTGCATGTCCTGGATAAAGTCCAGTTCGTCCTGCGTCAAAAGCGTGTCGCGGTGCATTGATCTGGCTCAAGGCTGAGGCATTAAAAAGCCATTATCGCTCTAAAGACTGCGTTTTTTACAGTTTGTTAATTCCACTCGTCGCCTTGAGCGCCGCGAGCTCGTTTTTAAGCTCGGCCAACTGCGCTTCCAACTGGGCGACGCGCTGCTGCGCCTTGACTTGAGTGGTGACGTCTTTTTGCACACCGACGAAATACGTTTGCCTGTCCGCCTCGTTGTACACCGTCGAAAGTGACAGCTCATTCCAGAAGTGCGTGCCGTCCTTGCGGTAGTTACGCAGGATCTCGCGACATGCGCCGCCGTTATCGAGGGCGTCACGAATGGCCATCAGTGCCGGCTGGTCACGGTCACCGGACTGGAGGAAGCGGCAGTCCTGATACAGGATCTCGTCCAGGGTGTAGCCGGTCAGGCGTTCGAACGCAGGGTTGACGTAGATCAGCGGTTTGTCCTTGCCCTCACGCTCGGCAACGACGATCCCGTCGTTGGAGGCATTGACGACCATTTGCAGCAGCTTGGCGTTAATCATTGAGCGGTCCATGGCTTGTGTTTGACGGTGCAAGTTTATGGCAAGTCTTGATTCTTGCACGCTGCGCGCTGAATTATCGGCACAGACTGCTAATATCCCAGGCTTTGACTCAACTACAGGATCAGATTGATGAAAGTCGCCATCCTTTCCGGCTCGGTCTACGGTACGGCTGAAGAAGTCGCTCGCCACGCGGAAACAATCCTCAAGGACGCTGGTTTTGAAGCCTGGCACAACCCTCGCGCCAGCCTGGGCGAGGTGCAGGCGTTTGCTCCCGATGCGTTCCTCGCGGTGACCTCGACCACCGGCATGGGCGAGTTGCCCGACAATCTGCAACCGCTGTACTCAAGCATTCGCGACCAGCTCCCCGCTGCCTGGCGCGGGCTGCCGGGTGCGGTCATCGGCCTGGGGGACGCCAGCTATGGCGATACGTTCTGCGGTGGCGGCGAGCAAATGCGCGAACTGTTCGGCGAGCTGGGCGTCCGTGAAGTGCTGCCGATGCTGCGCCTGGACGCCAGCGAAAGCGTGACCCCGGAAACCGACGCCGAGCCTTGGCTGGCTGAACTGGTCGTCGCGCTGCGCGGTTGAGCGAAGGGGGCGCGGTTGTACTATTCTCTTGGCTGACTCGCTCAGTCATCAAGCTGGCTGCGAAGGCAACTCCTTGTGCCACGGCGTCTGACTAGACTGGCTCTCACTTAGACACAATAACAAGTGCGCCAAGGAGGACGTTGCCGTGAGCCTAGCCCCTGCATCATCGCCAGAAAACATCAAAGCCCAGGTCAGTGCTGCCGAATGGCAAACCCGCGTTGACCTGGCGGCCTGTTATCGCCTGGTGGCGATGCATGGTTGGGATGACCTGATCTTCACGCATATTTCGGCCAAGGTGCCGGGCACGGAAGATTTCCTGATCAACCCTTATGGGCTGATGTTCCACGAAATCACGGCCTCAAGCCTGGTCAAGGTTGACCAGGCCGGCAACAAGCAAATGGACAGCCCCTACGAGATCAACCCCGCGGGCTATACCATCCACAGCGCCATCCACGAAGTGCGCCATGACGTGACCTGCGTGTTGCATACCCACACCGCTGCCGGTGTGGCGGTTTGCGCACAGAAGCAAGGCGTATTGCCCATCAGTCAGCAGTCGCTGTTTGTGCTGTCCAGCCTCGGCTATCACGCCTACGAAGGCGTAGCGCTGAACCACGAGGAAAAAGCCCGTTTGCAGGCGGACCTGGGGCAAAACAATTTCCTCATGCTGCATAACCACGGCTTGTTGACCTGTGCTGGCACCATCGCCGATACCTTCCTGATGATGTTCACCTTCCAGCGCGCCTGCGAGATCCAGGTGCTGGCGCAAAACGGCGCAGCGCAGCTGATTGCCATCGAACCGCAAATCCTGGCTGGCGCCAAGGCGATGGTGGCGGCTGTCACAAAAAGCGCCCAAGGTATGGGAGGTGCGCTGGCCTGGCCGGCGCTGCTGCGCAAATTGGACCACCAGAACCCCGGGTATAAAAGCTGATGCCACTCGCCGAGATACCGCTCAGAGCCTGGCGCAAACGCGGCCAGGACTTCGTCTTTCGTGGTCATACCCTGCGGTATTGGGTGGCCGGGCAGGGCACACCGCTGCTGCTGCTTCATGGTTTTCCCACCGCCAGTTGGGATTGGCATTACCTGTGGCAGCCCCTGGCCCAGCGCAATCTGGTGATTGCCTGCGACATGCTCGGTTTTGGTGACTCGGCCAAGCCCCTGAGCCACGACTATTGCCTGTTGGAGCAAGCCGACGTGCAACAGGCGTTGCTTGAACACCTGGGAGTGGAGCAGCCGGTGCATGTATTGGCCCATGACTACGGCGACAGCGTCGCCCAGGAGTTACTTGCCCGGCATTATGAAGGCCGCTTCCAGATGGCCAGTTGCGTATTTCTCAACGGCGGGCTGTTCCCGGAAACCCACCGTCCCACCCTGGTGCAAAAATTATTGCTCAGCCCATTGGGCTGGATGATCGGCCGGGCTTATGGGCGCAATGCCCTGGCCAGCAGTTTCAGCCAGATATTCGGCCCGCGAACGCGGCCCAGTGAAAGCGCTCTGGATGATTTCTGGAGTCTGATCAGTTGCAATGACGGGCCGCGTATCCTGCACAAACTGATCGCCTACATTCCCCAGCGTCGACGCTTGCGTGATCGCTGGGTGGCCGCCATGCAGCACGGCAGCGTGCCGATGCGGGTGATCGACGGCGAGGTGGACCCGATTTCCGGCGGCCATATGGTCGAGCGCTTTGAGCAACTGGTGCCCCACGCCGATACGGTGTTGCTGGCCGATATCGGCCATTACCCGCAGATCGAAGCACCGGTGCAGGTGCTCAGGCATTACCAGGCATTTCGTGATCGCATCGGCCAGCCGTCACCGCAAGCGGTCTATTCCTGAGCCTGGCTTCTATAACGAGCATCATCCTGATGCCTTATTGAGCACCATTCAGCCTCGGTCGTTTTTATTGTGACCAAAGGCCCTGTGCGTGACACTCTGCCTATTCCCATTGTCGCCAGCGGAGTTCGGTATGAGTGAATCAGTGCAGTTCCAGGATAAGGTCGTGATCGTCACCGGTGCCGGCGGTGGCCTGGGCCGTGCCCATGCGCTGCTGTTCGCCAGGCACGGGGCCAAAGTGCTGGTCAATGACTTGGGTGGCTCCACCCAGGGCGAGGGCGCCAACGCCTCGGCGGCCGATCGGGTGGTTGCCGAGATTCGCGCGGCAGGCGGCATTGCCGAGGCCAACCATGACTCGGTCACCGACGGTGACAAGATCGTACAGAACGCTCTGGATGTCTTCGGCCGGATCGACGTGGTGGTTAACAATGCCGGGATCCTGCGCGACAAGACTTTCCACAAGATGGACGACGGCGACTGGGACCTGGTTTACCGGGTGCACGTCGAAGGCGCCTACAAGGTTACGCGTGCCGCCTGGCCCCATCTGCGCGAGCAAGGTTATGGTCGGGTGATCTTCACCGCCTCCACGTCAGGCATCTACGGCAACTTCGGCCAGTCAAACTACGGCATGGCCAAGCTGGGCCTGTATGGGTTGACCCGCACCCTGGCGCTGGAAGGGCGCAAGAACAATATCCTGGTCAACGCCATCGCCCCTACCGGCGGTACGCGCATGACCGAAGGGCTGATCCCGCCCCAGGTATTCGAGCGGCTCAAGCCGGAACTGGTCAGCCCGTTGGTGGTGTATTTGGGCAGTGAAGCCTGCCAGGAAACTTCAGGGTTGTTCGAAGTGGGTGGCGGCTGGATCGGCAAGACCCGTTGGGAGCGCAGCCTGGGGGTGGGGTTTGATCCCGAAGCGGGCTTCTCGCCGGACGACGTGGCGGCGCACTGGCAGCAGATCTGTGATTTCGAAGGGGCTGCACATCCCAAGGACAACATTGAGGCATTGAAGGAGATGATGGCCAACTTGCAGAAGTTCAGCCTCTGATCATTGCCGGAACATCACTGAATCTCGCGGGGCGTCGATGACGCCCCGTTTTATTTCAGGCATAAAAAAGGCCGCTGCATAAGCAGCGGCCGAAGTAAGACGTTGGATCAAGGAGCGACAAATCAACGTCAGTGAACACCGGTAACAGACTGAATACGGGATCAATCCGTTGTAAATCTGCTGTTCTCCCCCAGCAGGGAGCGGGCCATTTGCCCTGAAAGCGAGGTAAGAATAGTCGCTTGTAACAAAATGAGTAATAGCAGTTCAGGACAAGGACTGTTACCAATTACGCAACAGTTGCGCGGCGTTCATCGACTCTTCCAATAACCCCCTACCCACCCCGTTCATGCGCCATCTTCAGGGCACAGGCGCTGGCCAAGGCGACGACGCTGGGCCTGATGGCCTAGGCGCGCAATGCCTGGCGGTATTCGCCCGGGGTGGCCCCCAAGGCCTGGCGAAAGCGCTGGTTGAAATGGCTGGCGCTGGAAAAACCGCACCTCAAGGCCACCTCACCCAGGGGCAGCGTGCTGCTGCGCAGCAGGGTCTGCGCCCGCGCCAGACGGCGTGCCAGCAGGTATTGATGGGGCGGCACGCCGAAACTCTGACGGAACATCCGGGCGAAATGGTATTCCGACAGCGCGCACATCGATGCCAACTGGCCGAGGCTGATGGGCTCTTCGACATGGTGGTCGATGTACTCCACCAGTCGCCGCCGTTGGTGCGCCGCCAGCCCGCCTTTGAGGCGCAGGCCCTCGCGTACGCCGACCTGATTGAGCAAAGTGTGGCTGAGCAACTCATGGGCCAGGCTGCTGGTCAGCAAGCGCTCTGCGGGTTCGAGCCAGTTGAGGCTAATCAGCTGGTGAAAGCGCCGGGCCTGGCGGGCGTCTTCAAGGAAGGTCGTCTCACGCAACTGCAATTCCCGCGGCTCGCGGTCCAGCAGGGTGACGCAGCCGAGGGCAAATTGCTCCGGGCTGAAATACACGTGGGCCAGGCGAATCTCGCCGTTGATCACCCACGCCGACTGGTGCTCGGCCGGCAGAATGCACAATTTGTCGGGGCCGCCCTTGGTACCCGGTCGGTCGCGACGAAAGGTGCCAGTGCCGCCGCCGATATAGCAGGACAAGGTGTGATGGCTGGGCGCCTGATAGTCCTGGGCATCGTGGTGGTTGCTCCAAACGGCCGCAGACAAACCGTCACCGAGCTCGGCGCAGGCTTCCAGGCGTGCGTGGGGCGAGCGGTTGAGGGATTGAAAGACGTGCAGCGATTCCAGCTCTGGCATGGTGTGTTCTCCGACGCCTTGCATCCTACTCCCGGCGGCGAGCGCTGTGAGCCCGTCACCCGACAAAAGCGCAAGAATGTGCAAGAACCTCAGGGCGATTAACCGCAACACTGTGGCTCAATCGTCGGAGCCTGCTATGAACCTCTTCTTGTACTTACTCACGGTCCTGATTTGGGGTACCACCTGGATCGCGCTCAAATGGCAACTGGGCGTGGTGGCGATTCCCGTGTCGATTGTCTATCGCTTCGGCCTGGCGGCGCTGGTGCTGTTCGCGCTGTTGCTGCTCAGCCGCAAATTGCAGGTGATGAACCGCCGCGGGCACCTGATTTGCCTGGCCCAAGGGCTGTGCCTGTTCTGCGTCAACTTCATGTGCTTTCTCACCGCCAGCCAGTGGATCCCCAGTGGCCTGGTCGCCGTGGTGTTTTCCACGGCGACCTTGTGGAATGCCCTGAATGCCCGGGTGTTTTTCGGCCAGCGGGTTGCACGTAACGTATTGACGGGCGGCGCGCTGGGGCTGCTGGGCCTGGGCTTTCTGTTCTGGCCGGAACTGGCCGGGCATACCGCCAGCCCGCAGACCTTGCTCGGGCTGGGCCTGGCGCTGCTGGGAACGCTGTGTTTTTCGGCGGGCAATATGCTGTCGAGCCTGCAACAGAAGGCCGGGCTCAAGCCGTTGACCACCAATGCCTGGGGCATGGCCTATGGGGCAGCCATGTTGGCGACCTATTGCGCAGTGCGTGGCATTCCCTTCGAGATGGACTGGAGCGCGCGGTATATCGGTGCGCTGTGGTACCTGGTGATCCCGGGCTCGGTGATTGGGTTTACCGCCTACCTCACCCTGGTCGGCCGCATGGGGCCGGAAAAAGCGGCATATTGCACCGTGCTGTTTCCGGTGGTGGCGTTGAATGTGTCCGCATTCGCCGAGGGCTACCAGTGGACGGCGCCGGCGTTGGCGGGGCTGGTGCTGGTGATGTTGGGGAATGTATTGGTGTTTCGTAAACCCAAGCCGGTAACCCCGGTTTTCCAAGCGAAACACATTTAACCGAGTTGCCTGGTCTATTTCAGGCCCAGGCGCTTGGCCATGCGCCCAAGGTTGGCGCGGTCCAGGCCCAGTTCGCGGGCGGCGCCGGCCCAGTTGTGCTGATGACGTTCCAGGCAGGCGCTGATGATCTGGCGCTGATAGTGCTCGGTGGCCTGGCGCAGGTCGCCAGTGGCGATGGGCGCGGCTTGCACTGGTACTTCAATCACCGCTGCACTGATGTCAGGCAAGTCCAGGTCCTGGGCGCTCAGGCTGAGAATCTTCGGACGTTCGCGACAGTTGCCCAAGGCTTTGAGCGCGCTACGTCCGATCAGGTGTTCCAGTTCGCGCACATTGCCCGGCCAGTTGTAGGCCAGCAGCGCCGCCTGGGCGTCACTGGTCAAGCGCAAGCTGCCCAGGCCCATGCGCGACCGGTTCTGTTCGAGGAAAAAGCCTGCCAATAGCAGCACATCCCGTCCGCGCTCACGCAGCGCCGGCACTTGCAGCGGGTACACGCTCAGGCGATGGTAGAAATCGGCACGGTAGCGGCCATTGCGCACCTCTTCGGCAAGGTCGCGGTTGGTGGCGGCAATCAGACGCACGTCCACCTGATGTTCCTTGTCCGAACCCAGGCGCTGCAACTGGCCGCTTTGCAGTACGCGCAGCAGCTTGGCTTGCACGCTCAATGACAGTTCACCCACTTCGTCCAGGAACAACGTGCCGCCGTTGGCCAGTTCGAATTTGCCCCGTCGCTCATTCAGCGCGCCGGTGAAAGCACCGCGCACATGGCCGAACAGCTCGCTCTCTACCAGGGTTTCCGGTAGCGCGGCGCAATTGAGGCTGATCATCGGCTTGTCGGCACGCGATGACGCGGCATGGATCGCCTGGGCCACCAGTTCCTTGCCGACCCCGGTTTCGCCGGTGATCAGCACGGTCAGGTCGCTGCCGCCCACCAGCTTGATTTCCTCGACCAGCCGTTTGTGCGCTTTGCTCTGGCCGATCATTTCCTTGTGCTGCTGGCCGCTGGCCTGGCGATAGATTTCGGCGCGCTGGTGCTCGTCTTCGGCCCGTAGCGCCAGGCGCTCAATGCGTTCAGCCACATTGACCGTGGCCGCGGCCAGGCTGGCGAAGGCTTGCAGCGCGTCCAGTTCGACCCGTTCAAAGCGTTCGTTGTCGAGGGCGTCAAGGGTCAGCAGGCCCCAGGGCTGGTCGTCGATAAACAGCGGGCAGCCCATGCAGTCGTGGACTTCAAGGTGGCCGTGCAAACCGGCGACCAAGCCGTCATAGGGGTCGGGCAATTGGCTGTCGCTGTCGAAGCGGGTAGGGCCGGGGCTGCTGAGCAATATTTCAAAGCGCGGGTGTTCGCTGATCTTGAAACGGCGGCCCAGGGTATCGGCGCTCAAACCATCCACCGCCAGCGGCACCAGCCATTCGCCATCCAGGCGCAGCAGCGCGGCGGCATCACACGGCAGCAGGGCGCGCATGGCTTGCAGCAGGCGGCGGTAGCGCTCGCCTTCGGGCAATTCGCGGGACAGGTCGGCGACCAGCGGCAGCAGGGCGGTGAGCAGCGATTTTGCAGTCATAATGACTCCTTGTAGTCGTTATGACTATAAAGTGTAAGAAGTCATATTGACTACAAAATATTTAAACCATTGAAAAATAACGATTTATTAATTGGCACGAATACTGACTACCTGAAGGTAATGAGTAAAAAGACCCAGGAGTCTGCCATGCTGAGTGCCCAAGACCGTGCCATCGTCAAATCCACTGTGCCCCTGCTGGAAAGCGGCGGCGAAGCGTTGATCACCCATTTCTATCGCATGATGCTCTCCGAGTATCCCGAAGTCCGCCCGCTGTTCAACCAGGCCCACCAGGCCAGCGGCGACCAGCCCCGGGCCCTGGCCAATGGCGTGCTGATGTATGCGCGGCATATCGACCAGTTGGACCAACTGGGCGACCTGGTGGCCAAGATCATCAACAAGCACGTGGCCTTGCAGATCCTGCCGGAGCATTACCCGATTGTGGGTGCCTGCTTGCTGCGGGCTATTTCCGAAGTGCTGGGCAGCGAGATTGCCACCCCTGAGGTGATGAGTGCCTGGGGCGCGGCCTACGGCCAGTTGGCGGACATTCTGATCGGTGCCGAAGCGGCCATCTACGACGAAAAAGCCCAGGCGCCCGGCGGCTGGCGGGGGGCGCGGCCATTCCTGTTGGTCAAGCGTGTGGAGGAGAGTGACGAGATCATCTCCTTCTATTTCGCCCCGGTGGATAACGGCCCGATCCTGGCTGCCGCGCCCGGCCAGTACATCGGCCTGAAGTTGGTCCTCGATGGAGAAGAGGTGCGTCGCAACTATTCCCTGTCGGCTCTCACCGATACCGGCATGTACCGCATCAGCGTCAAGCGCGAAGCCGGCGGGCGAGTGTCCAACTACCTGCATGACCAGATGCACGTTGGCGCAACGGTTGACCTGTTTCCACCGTCGGGCGAGTTCACCCTGGCTGCCAGCGATAAGCCGCTGGTGCTGATCAGCGGCGGGGTGGGCATTACGCCAACCCTGCCGATGCTCGAAGCAGCCCTGGCGAGCGAACGGCCGGTGCACTTTATTCACTGTGCGCGTAATGGCGGGGTGCATGCGTTCCGTGACTGGGTGGATACCCTGGCGGCCAAGCACCCGCAGCTCAAGCGCTTCTACTGCTACGCCGAGGATGACGGTATCAGCCCGGCGGCGGACAAGGTCGGGATGCTCAATCAGGAGCAACTGGCGGCCTGGTTGCCCGAGGACCGTGATATCGATGCGTACTTCCTGGGGCCCAAGGGCTTCATGGCGGCGATCAAGCGTCATCTCAATGCCCTGGGTGTGCCGGATAAGCAGGCGCGCTATGAGTTCTTCGGCCCGGCGGCGGCGCTTGAATAGATTTTAGCCCATTGACCGTATCGGCATCATCGCGGGCAAGCCCGGCTCCCACATTGGAATGCGTTCTCTGTGGGAGTCGGGCTTGCCCGCGGTGGCGTCCGCATAATCACTACGTTTACCACGATTAATCCGCTGTTAACCCCTCTCTGTTTTAACCACTGCCTGTGTGTAAACTTGTTGCCATCAGGCACAACCATAATCAGAGAAAGGGAAAGACGGGGATGATTGACGACATGCGTTTGGGCAGGGAGCGGCGCTTTCTGGTGTTGCTGGGCATTATCTGCCTGGCGCTGATTGGCGGCGCGCTGTACATGCAAGTGGTGCTGGGCGAAGCGCCGTGCCCGCTGTGTATCCTGCAACGCTATGCCTTGCTGCTGATTGCGGTCTTCGCGTTTATCGGTGCCGCCATGCGCACCAAAGGCGCGGTGACCTTCTTCGAAGGGTTGGTGGTGCTCAGCGCCTTGGGTGGCGTGGCCGCCGCCGGCCACCATGTGTACACCCAGTTCTTTCCACAGGTCAGCTGCGGCATCGATGTGTTGCAACCGATCGTCGACGATCTGCCCCTGGCCAAAGTGTTTCCCCTGGGGTTCCAGGTCGATGGTTTCTGCAGCACCCCTTACCCGCCGATCCTCGGCCTGTCCCTGGCCCAATGGGCGCTGGTGGCGTTCGTGCTGACGGCGATCCTGGTGCCACTGTGCATCTACCGCAACCGTCATCCCAAAGCCTGAGCCCTTGCTCCAACAAGACGCTCCGCCCTTCCTGTGAAGGCCGGAGCGTTTTTGTTTGTAGGGATTTGTGAAAGCGCTGTGACGAGGGGCAACTTAAGGTGCGCGCAACGTGCGACATGTTGTCACACGGACGCTGTCGCAGGACGTTTCTGACCCGCCGAATCGACCCTTAAATTTGCACCCTGCGCACAAATTGTGCTGTCAGTTCGTGGGCCTGGCCGTGCCGTGACGGGCGCGAGGCCGGAAGGCTTGATGGATCTGCGAATCCCTTGGTTTATGGGCACTTGCATCCATTGGTCATGCCCTTACAGCCTGTAAGGGAAGTGGCAGTCTGCCCAATAACACGGCAATTTTTGTGGTTTTTGTTGAGAATCGAACGCGATAAGATCGCGAATCTTTGCAACTTTGGTGAAGGATTGTTGCTGGAATCGATAAAAATTATTTCTTTATAAGACATGGTTTATACATCGCTAGCTAACTACAATCGCCCGCACTGAATGTCCGGTGCTGTTCAATATTTGAGCATTGGAGCGGTCGAGGAGCAGATGGAAGGCTCTGTGCGACCCCAGGTTCCGGCAGCCTTTCAACTATCCGCACCAAATGGAATTGGTCTGTAACAAGGCCTTTAGCCACGAAATCGAATAAGAACTCACTGCAGGTCCGTGAAACGTACAGTTATGACGTGTCGGGCAGGCTCTTATTCAATCGAAGAGAAATGCCAACCCTTGGCAGGGTGAAGTGTTGGCGATCAAAACCCAACTGCATTGCGCAAGCTGCTTTAGAGGTCGTGAGATGAGTAAAAACAGGTACCCCCGATTACTAGGCTTTTTGCCGCTGCTTGGCATGTTTTTAATGCTGGGAGGCTGCAAGTGGACCTTGCTCGACCCAAAAGGACAGGTCGGTCTGGATGAACGAAACCTGATCATCACCGCTACCCTGCTGATGCTGCTGGTTGTGGTGCCTGTGATCGTGATGACCTTCGCCTTCGCCTGGAAATACCGCGCGTCCAACACCAGCGCCACCTACGCGCCGAAGTGGTCGCACTCCACCAAGATCGAAATCGCGGTGTGGCTGGTCCCGATCCTCATCATTATCGCCCTGGGTTACATCACCTATAAGTCGACCCACGCTCTGGACCCGTACCGTCCGCTGGAATCCGACGTGAAGCCTGTGAACATCCAAGTGGTCGCGCTGGATTGGAAGTGGCTGTTCATCTACCCGGACCTGGGTATCGCCACCGTCAACGAGATCCGCTTCCCGGAGCACACCCCGCTTAACTTCCGGATCACCTCCGACGCCGTGATGAACTCGTTCTTCATCCCTGCACTGGGTGGCCAGATCTACGCGATGGCAGGCATGCAGACCCGCCTGCACCTGATCGCCAACCAGAAAGCCGAAATGGAAGGCATCTCCGCCAACTACAGCGGCGCTGGTTTCACCGGCATGAAATTCAAAGCGATCTCGACAAGCCAGGAAGATTTCGACGCCTGGGTAGCTGCAGTCAAGGCCGCACCTAAACAGCTTGATCAAGCTGAATACGACGCCCTGACCAAACCAAGCCAGAACAACCCTGTCGCCTTGTACTCCGCGTATGAGCCGGACCTGTTTCAGAAAATCGTCGACAAGTACGAAGGTATGAAGCCAGGCAAGCCGGTCAAGCACGAGAAGAAAGAAGTGGCCGCGGTTGAAGGTTCTGATACAGGCGCGCATTCAACTGCTGGGGCAGAGGAGTAAACGATGTTTGGTAAATTAAGTTGGGACGCGGTCCCATTCCACGAGCCGATCGTGATGGTGACCATCGCCATGATCGCGCTGGGTGGTCTGGCACTGGTTGCGGGTATTACGTACTTCAAGAAGTGGTCCTACCTGTGGACCGAGTGGCTGACCTCGGTCGACCACAAGAAAATCGGCGTCATGTACGTCATCGTTGCCATGGTCATGCTGCTGCGTGGTTTTGCCGACGCCATCATGATGCGTACCCAGTTGGCCATGGCCACCGAGGGTTCGCCTGGCTACCTGCCACCTGAACACTATGACCAGATCTTCACCGCCCACGGTGTGATCATGATCATCTTCATGGCGATGCCATTCTTCACCGGCTTGATGAACCTTGCCTTGCCGCTGCAGATTGGTGCGCGTGACGTTGCCTACCCGTTCCTGAACTCCCTGAGCTTCTGGCTGCTGGTTTCCGGCGTGGTGCTGATCAACGTTTCCCTGGGCGTCGGCGAATTCGCCAAGACCGGTTGGGTTGCGTATCCGCCATTGTCGGGCTTGCAATACAGTCCGGGCGTGGGTGTGGACTACTACATCTGGGCCCTACAGTTATCAGGACTCGGGACGACATTGACGGGGGTCAACTTCCTGGCCACCGTCCTGAAAATGCGCGCCCCTGGCATGAAACTGATGGACATGCCGATCTTCACCTGGACCTGCACCTGGGCAAACGTGCTGATCGTGGCTTCGTTCCCGATCCTGGCCGCTACCATGGCGCTGCTGTCGCTTGACCGTTACCTGGATTTCCACATTTTCACCAATGAACTTGGTGGCAATCCAATGATGTACGTGAACCTGTTCTGGGCATGGGGTCACCCTGAGGTGTACATCCTGATCCTGCCAGCGTTCGGTATCTTCTCCGAAGTGATCTCGACCTTTACCGGCAAGCGCCTGTTCGGTCACCACTCGATGGTCTACGCATCGGGCGCGATCTCCGTACTGGGCTTCATGGTGTGGCTGCACCACTTCTTCACCATGGGCTCGGGGGCCAGCGTCAACGCCTTCTTCGGCCTGGCGACGATGCTGATTTCCATCCCGACGGGGGTGAAGCTATTCAACTGGCTGTTCACCATCTACCACGGGCGTCTGCGCATGACCAGCCAGGTCCTGTGGACCCTGGGCTTCATGGTGACCTTCGCCATTGGCGGCATGACCGGCGTACTGCTGGCCATCCCGGGTGCTGACTTCGTACTGCACAACAGCCTGTTCGTGATCGCGCACTTCCACAACGTGATCATCGGTGGTGCGGTATTCGGCTACATCGCTGGTTTCAGCTTCTACTTCCCGAAAGCGTTCGGCTTCAAGCTGCACGAAGGCTGGGGCAAGGCTGCATTCTGGTTCTGGATCTCGGGCTTCTTCGTCGCGTTCATGCCGCTCTATGCACTGGGCTTCATGGGCATGACCCGTCGTCTGAACGCCACCACCAACCCTGAGTGGGTACCGTACCTGTACGTTGCCATGTTCGGTGCGGTGATGATCGCTGTGGGCATCGCCTGCCAGCTGATCCAGCTGTACGTCAGTGTGCGTGATCGCAAGAAGAACATGTGCGAGTCCGGCGATCCATGGAACGGCCACACCCTGGAATGGTCGACCTCGTCGCCACCACCGTTCTACAACTTCGCTGTGATCCCGACTGCGAACACCATTGATGCGTTCACCGAAGCCAAGGAAGACGGTACTGCGTACCAGAAGCCCAAGCACTACGAGCCGATCCACATGCCAAACAACACCGCCACTGGCGTGGTGATGGGTGCGCTGTTGACCGTGTTCGGTTTCGCGATGATCTGGCACATCTGGTGGCTGGCAATCGCGAGCCTGGTGGGCACTATCGGTTACTTCATCATTCACGCTGCCCGTGATGATCAAGGCTACATGGTGCCGGTCGAAACGATCGAACGCATCGAAGCCGAGCAGCACGCTCGCCTGGTAGCCGAGAAGAAGATTCCGGCCAACCGTGTAGAAACCTCGTTGGAACAGGCTTAAACCATGTCGAACTTAG
The DNA here is from genome assembly GCF_000263715.2 of Pseudomonas synxantha BG33R. Taxonomy (NCBI): domain Bacteria; kingdom Pseudomonadati; phylum Pseudomonadota; class Gammaproteobacteria; order Pseudomonadales; family Pseudomonadaceae; genus Pseudomonas; species Pseudomonas synxantha. The sequence goes on along the minus strand of NZ_CM001514.1, from coordinate 5,174,481 downwards.
TGACCAATGCTGGACACGCCCATGTCGATGACCATGGGCACGATGACCATCACCACGACTCGGGGCCAATAACCGTCTACGGTTTCTGGCTCTACCTGATGACCGACTGCATCTTGTTTGCGTCGATCTTCGCGGTGTACGCGGTACTGGTAAACAACGTAGCGGGTGGCCCGTCGGGCCACGACATCTTCGAACTGCCTTACGTGCTCGGCGAAACCGCCTTGCTGTTGTTCAGTTCGATCACCTACGGCTTCGCCATGTTGGCCTTCTACAAAGGCAACAAGAAGGGCGTGCTGACCTGGCTGGGCCTGACCTTCCTGTTCGGCCTGGGCTTTATCGGCATGGAGATCAACGAGTTCCACCTGCTGATCTCCGAAGGCTACGGTCCTAGCCGTTCCGGTTTCCTGTCGGCGTTCTTCACGCTGGTCGGCACCCACGGTCTGCACGTAACCGCAGGTTTGCTGTGGATGGCGGTGATGATCTATCAGGTCAACAAACACGGCCTGACCAACACCAACAAGACCCGCCTGAGCTGCCTGAGCCTGTTCTGGCACTTCCTGGACGTGGTCTGGATCTGCGTATTCACCGTCGTTTACTTGATGGGGACTCTGTAATGGCTAATGCACACTCCCATGACAGCCACGATTCGAGCCACGGCAGCGTAAAGTCTTACGCCATCGGCTTCATCCTGTCGGTCATCCTGACCCTGATCCCGTTCGGCCTGGTGATGTACCCAACCTTGCCGAAGTCGATCACCTTGATGATCGTCCTGGCGTTCGCGGTGATTCAGGTCCTGGTGCATCTGGTGTACTTCCTGCACCTGGATCGCTCCAAAGAGCAGCGCGAGAACGTGATCGCGTTTGTGTTCGCAGGCCTGGTGATCGTTCTGCTGGTTGGTCTGTCGCTGTGGATCATGTTCAGCATCCACACCTACATGATGGCGAAGTGAGGTAAGACCCGATGTCGCTTAAGCACTTTATCCAAATCACCAAACCGGGGATCATTTTCGGTAACGTGCTTTCTGTGGCGGGCGGTTTCTTCCTGGCCTCCAAGGGACATGTCGATCTGGCCATCTTCCTGGCGGCGATGATCGGTACGTCCCTGGTGGTTGCTTCCGGATGCGTGTTCAACAACTGCATCGACCGTGACATCGACATCAAGATGGAGCGCACCAAGAATCGAGTGCTGGTCCAGGGGCTTATTTCCCTGAAGCTGGCGCTGATCTTCGCGACCATCCTGGGTGTTGCGGGTGTAGTGTTGTTGTACAAGGTGGCCAACCCGTTGGCGGCGCTGTTTGCCGTGATCGGTTTTGTCATCTATGTCGGCCTCTACAGCCTGTACCTCAAGCGCAAGTCGGTTCACGGCACGCTGGTGGGCAGCCTGTCGGGGGCGATGCCGCCGGTGATTGGTTATGTGGCTGTAACCAATAGCTTCGACATGGCCGCGCTGGTGCTGCTGGTGATGTTCAGCCTGTGGCAGATGCCGCATTCCTACGCCATCGCGATTTTCCGCTTCAATGACTACCTGGCTGCGTCGATTCCGGTATTGCCGGTCAAGCGCGGTATCCAGGTGGCCAAGAAACACATCCTGCTCTACATCCTGGCCTTCCTCGTGGCGACCTTGATGTTGACCTTCAGTGGCTACGCCGGCATGAGCTACCTCGCCGTAGCCGCCGCCATGGGCATGTACTGGTTGTACATGGCCTGGACCGGTTACAAGGCGGTGGACGACACCGTCTGGGCGCGCAAGCTCTTTGTGTTCTCGATCTTCACCATCACCGCGCTCAGCGTGATGATGTCCCTGGATTTCCAGGTACCCAAAGAGCTGTTGCTGACCTACGCGCACTGAGTGGTCTTGCAGTAAGAAAGCCCCGCCTTCGAAAGACGCGCGGGGTTTTTTATTGAGCGCTGCGCTAAACCGGATACGCTGCGTTATCGTTGACGTTTTTCGTGAGCGCGCTCGCTCCTACACCCCAATTCTACAAATGCAGGAAGCAATGCAATGAGTAAAAAAGCCGTGATGGTCTTCAGTGGCGGGCAGGACTCGACCACCTGCCTGATCCAGGCATTGAAGCAGTATGACGAAGTGCACTGCATCACCTTCGATTATGGTCAGCGCCATGTGGCGGAAATCGAAGTGGCCCGCAAGTTGGCCAAGCAATTGGGCGCCACCGTGCACAAAGTGATGGATGTGTCGCTGCTCAATGAGCTGGCGATCAGCAGCCTCACCCGTGACAACATTCCGGTACCGACCGTTAACAGCTCAGGCGAAAGCCTGCCGAGCACTTTCGTGCCGGGCCGCAATATTCTGTTCTTGACCCTGGCTGCGATCTACGCCTACCAGGTCAAGGCCGAGGCCGTGATTACCGGTGTGTGCGAAACCGACTTCTCGGGCTACCCCGATTGCCGTGACGAGTTCGTCAAGGCATTGAACCAGGCCCTCAAGCTGGGCATGGAATACGACGTGCGCCTCGACACCCCGTTGATGTGGCTGAACAAGGCCGAAACCTGGGCCCTGGCCGATTACCACAACCAACTGGAACTGGTGCGCGAGCAGACGCTGACCTGCTACAACGGCGTCATTGGCACCGGCTGCGGCAACTGCGATGCGTGCAACCTGCGTGCCCGGGGCTTGAATGACTACCTGCAAAACAAAGCGGATGTCATGCAGAGCCTCAAGCACAAGTTGCAACTGAAGTAACCCTCGTAGGAGCGAGCTTGCTCGCTCCTACGAGATTATTGATAGCGCTTGAACAGCGAACGTGCCCCGTAGGCAGGCAGAATATTGAAGAACGCAAAACCGACTTTGATCGCGATCTGCACATAGATCATGCTCAGGATATCGCTGGTCTGCATGGCGCCGTAGAAGGCAATAAAGCAGAACAGAAAACTGTCGATGATCACTGCAAAGAAGGTGCTGAAGAAAATCCGCAGGTACAGGTACCTGGAGTTGGTCAGCTCTTTGATCTTGCACAGCAGATAGGAATTTATATTCTCCGAGACCAGGAACGACACCGAAGAGGCAACCAGCACCGACGACACCTGCAGGATCACGTCGTTATACGGCCCATCGAGTTTCCAGCCCGGCAGCCCCGGCAGGAACGTTGAGCCATACAACAGGATGATGATCATCGCATTGCTGGCAAACGCAAACATAATGGCTCGCCGGGCCAGGCGCAGGCCGAAGTTCTCGTTCAGCAGATCCACAATCAGGAAGGTCAGCGGGTACAAAAAAGTGCCCGGCGTCACAATGATGCCCATGGATTCCAGGTAGATCGGTTTGGTCGCGGCGATGCTGGTGAAGATGTAAAACGTGAACAGCAACAGGTTCAGGATGATGTAGATCATCCAAGAGTTTTCATTGCGGTCGTTAATGTCGTAGGCGGTGAGTGCTCCTGCTTGTGAATAGAACTTCTTGTAGAGGTTCTTGATTTCCAGCTTGTTGAAGTTGTCCATCATTTCGCTGTTGAGCACCTCACTGAGCTTGATTTTCACGACCTTGCCCGTGGCGATCACCATGATCACCGCCAGGCGCTTGTCATTTTCAAAGCCCAGCAACTTGTATTTGCTGTTTTCCACGGCGCCTTCAAAGGTTGTCATTGAAGCGCTCCTCGAGAATATCGCCGATGACGCACAAGCGGTCTGAGTTGCCGCAGGGTTCAAGGGTGATGAACAGCTTCTTGGTGGCGCGGTCGTACACCAGCTTTTCTTTATCGTCGCTCGATGCGCCTTTCTGCACGATCAGCAAGTCCCCCGGCTCATTGATGCCGGGAATCGCATGCTCCAGGCGAACGCCGATCAAGTTGCAGGAGTTGCCGAAGTAGTAAGTCAGTGGGTAAAGCGTGGCCAGCTCGCCGATGCGCTTGCCCAGGTTCTGCATCAGCAGGCTTTCCTTGAGCACAGGCACTGCCGCCGGGTTCTTGTTGCCCAGGGGGGAAACATTGCTTTCGATGACTTCCTTGGCTTCAAAGTTGACGGTCTCGATTTCTTCGTACGAAACGCCGAAGAAATCAGAGATCTTGCGAATGGTCGACTGTTGCACTTTGACGACCTTGCCTTCCAGGATGTTGTAGATGGTCGTCCTGGTCACGCCGGCGGCATTGCTTAACGAAAGCTGGGTTTCGCCACGACTTTTGATCAAGTACTTGATATTGCTCTTCAAGTGCTCGGTTTTTTCTCGTCTGTGTATCAAGTGCTCACCACTTCCATTTAGTCATCAGTCCATACCCGGCAGAACGTCTAGTTCCAGGCCAGCGGCAGCGCAAGTGTTGCATGGGCTCGCGTTGACAATAAAGTACTGAGTGCAGGGATACGTCCCGCCGCTAAATCAGGCAACTGCTTTCTCGTCATACCGTTATATCCGACCTGTGCGAATCCCTCGCACTTCGACAAGGAGTAGTCACCATGGTCAGCTTCAGCCGCAGGTCCCTTCTCGCTCTTGGGGCGGCGTTACCTGTACTTGGCCAGCTGGATTGGGCGGTTGCCAGCCCGGTGCCGGCTCAACCCGACAAGGTACGGCTCAACTACAACGAAAGCCCCTACGGCCCTTCAGACGCCGCCCGTGAGGCGATGCAGCGAGCGATTGCAGCGTCTGGGCGCTATCCCTACCCGGACATGTACGCCTTGGCCGCGCAGTTTGCCCACCAGCAGGGGGTTGCCGAAGAAAACGTCGCGGTGTTTGCCGGCTCGATGGCGGCCCTGCGTTTTGCGGTGCTGGCGTTTACCAGCCAAACTCGCGGCCTGGTCATGGCGACACCGTCCTATGAACTTGTGCGTCAGGCGGCCGAGTCGATCAAGGCGCCGGTGCATGAAGTGAACCTCGACGCCGGTCATGCCCATGATGTACCGGCCATGCTCGCGGCAGACCCACAGGCCGGCATGTTGTACCTGTGCAACCCCAACAACCCCACCGGCACCCTGACCCCTACCGAGGCCATCCGCCAAGCCCTGGCGAACAAACCCAAAGGCAGCGTGCTAGTGGTGGACGAGGCGTATATCGACTTCTGCGATGCAACCAGCTGTGTGAGTTGGGTCAACGACCACGACGATCTGTTGGTGCTGCGTACGTTCTCGAAAATCTACGGCATGGCCGGAGCGCGTCTGGGGCTGGCAATCGGTCATCCGGCGCTGCTGGAGCGGCTGGCGGTGTTCGGCGGTGACAACGTCCCGGCCGCTGCCAGCCTATTGGGCGCACGTGCCAGCCTGGAGGACGCCGCGTTGGTGGGCCAACGCAAAGCGCTCAATGCCAGGTTGCGTGATGAGACAGTCGCCTGGCTCAAAGGCCGGGGCTTTAGCTGCACGGCTTCCCAGAGCAATTGCTTCATGATCGATGTAAAGCAACCCGCTGAGCAGGTGGTTGAGCGGCTGGCCGCACAGAATGTGCTGGTGGGGCGCGTATGGCAGAACTGGCCGCAATGGGTGCGGGTGACAGTGGGCAACCAGCAGGAGATGGAACGCTTTCGCGAGGTGTTTGCCGCGCAGATCGCGCACGTAGGCTGAAACACTACAAACAAGTGGGGGCTAGCGCCTCCACTTGTTTAGTCCAGCGGTGTTGCCTGTAACGCGTTACTGCTGGGCAATGCTGTAGCCGGCAAACGCTGTCTGCTGCTGCAGCGCAGTAATCACACTTTTGCGGCTCAACGGCTGCTCATTACCGGCGTTATCCACGAAGCTTTCCACTTCCAGTTCGGCCTCGTCGCCTTCACCGACGAAGTTGAACCCCAGGAACTCGAATGCTTCGCGGTCCACGCTGAGCCTGGAGCGCGGTGTGCGCAGCGGCAGGGTGACGCTGATGCCATCCTTGCTGATCACAAACACCTCGGCTTCTTTCTTGGCACGTGCTGTCTTGCCCTTGCCGGCACTTGGGTTGCTGATGGCCTGATGCGACTGGTTCAGCACCTTGAGGGCCAGGCCATAGACCAGTTCCTGAAACTGGGGATCGTCCTTGAAGCTGGACAGGATGCGGCTGATCGAGAACTTGCTGCTCAGGTCTTCGAGGGCGGCGTTATCGGCGGCTTCGGCGTCCTTCAATTGTTTGAGCTGGCCCATCAGGTCGTAGGCTTTGTCATCGTCGAAGGCGTCATGGGCCTGGCGGATGGCGATGCGCAACTCGCGGATCTGGTCGCTTTCCTTGGAGGTATGAAACGCGTCCAGCACCATCTCGCTGATGATCTTGGCCGCTGGCACATGCTGTGAAAGATTGATGGCGTTTTCGTATTCGGCTTTGGCATGCAAGGCGGTTACGGATTCTTCGGCGGATTCTGCGGTGTAGGAATCAGGCATTAAAATTTCACTGCGTAGTAAACGGGGAGACAAAAACGTCGGGCATTTTCGGCGGGGTGGGGGATCAGGTCAAGACAGGTTCGGGCAGGTGACGCTATTGATCCAGTTGCGCGAAGCACGCCTGGAGAATATCCAGGCCTTCCTCCAGCACCCAAGGCTCGATGGTCAACGGTGCCAGCAAGCGCACAATGTGCCGCGACTTGCCGCTGGGCATCAGCAGCAAGCCGGCGTCTCGCGCCAGGCCCAGCAACTGAGTGAGTTGCCTGGAGGCCGGAGTGCCATCGACATTCACCAGTTCAATACCACGCATGGCGCCGACGCCGGTGAGGCGGCCCAGGTAGGGCGACAGTTGTTGTGAGCGCCAGCTTTCATGGCGTCTGACAATGGCCGCCTCCTGCTGTGCCCCCCAAGCTTGCAGGTGTTCATCGGTCATCGCCTCAAGGGTAGCCAGCGCCGCCGCGCAGGCGATGGGGTTGCCGGAGTAGGTGCCGCCGAGGCCGCCCTTGGGCAGGTTGTCCATCAGCGCCTTGCGCCCCACCACAGCACCCAACGGCACGCCGCCAGCGATGCTTTTGCCGAGCAGCAACAGATCCGGTTCGATGCCCAGGCGCGAAAAGGCAAAGCGCTGCCCCGTGCGACCAAAGCCGGACTGGACCTCATCGACAATCAGCAGGATGTTGTGCTCGTCGCAAAAGCGCCGCAGGGCTTGGGCGAACTCGATATCAAGGGCGAGGAAACCGGCTTCGCCCTGCACCGGCTCGATGATGAAACAGGCCACATCGTTTACGTCGATTTCCACGCTGAACAGACGGTCCATCGCCTTCAGCGCTTCGGCGCATGTCACGCCGTTATCGGCACTGGGGTACGGCAGGTGATACACCGGGCCAGGCAGTACGCCGACCTTCTGCTTGTAGGGCGCCACCTTGCCATTGAGGTTGAGGGTCGCCAGGGTTCGGCCGTGGAAGGCTCCATCAAAGGCGATCACCGCCGTTCGCCCGGTGGCGCCGCGGACGATCTTCAACGCATTTTCCGCCGCTTCCGCGCCACTGTTGGTGAGCATGCCGCTGACCGGGTAGTGCACCGGGATAAACGCCGTCAGGCGTTGCATCAACTCGATGTAGGGCGTATGCGGTGCGGCGTTGAATGCGTAGTGGGTAAGCCTGGTTGCTTGCTCGCGAATCGCCGCCACTACGCCCGGATGGCAATGGCCCAGGTTGAGTACGCCGATACCGCCGACAAAATCGATGTAGCGTTTGCCCGCGGTGTCCCACACCTCAGCGTTTTTACCGTGGCTGAGGCTGATGGGATGGACGATGGAAATCGATTGGCTGATGCTGGCGTGGCTCATGAATCGCTTACTCGACAAGGCTGGGCGTGGTTTATCTAAGCCGCGCACCGGGCCTTGTCGCAAACGAAATAAAGTCGCCGGGTCATTCCAAATCGGAAGGAGCGCTTATCTGCATTAATCCGACACCCCATCTTTGCCCGCCGCCTTGGACCGATATAGCGCTCGATCAGCCCTCGCCACCAGCGCGGCAGGGGACTCACCCATGCGCCGCTCTACAATCCCCAGGCTCAGGGTGACGTTGAGCTCGTTGACGATAGGTGACTGTTTGATTGCACGGCGAATCCTTTCGGCCAATTCCTTCGCCGTGTCCAGGTTGCTTGCAGGCAGCACCACCATGAACTCATCGCCGCCCCAGCGAGCCAGCAGGTCAGTTGTGCGTACGCAGCTTTCCAGACGCTCCGCCACCCCTATCAGCGTCTGATCACCGACGCCGTGACCGTATCGGTCATTGACCGGCTTGAAGTCATCGATGTCCATCGCCACCAGCGCCAGGGGCACACGAAAGCGCTCGGCGCGGTCGCATTCTTCCAGCAGGCATTTTTCCAGGCGATAACGGTTGGCGATGCGCGTCAGCGCGTCGCGCTCGGCCAGGGAACGATTTTCGTCCAGCTGTATCTGCAATTGTTGATTGACCCGCGACAGCTCAAGGGTACGTTCTGCCACCAGTGCTTCAAGGGATTGGTTGCGTTTTTGCAGGCGTTCAATGGAGCATTTACGCGTATGAATGTCGCGGTGCGCGCCCACCATGCGCGCCACTGAGCCGTCGGGGTTGCGTGCAATAATGTAGCCACGATCCTCGATCCACAGATAAGTGCCGTCTTCTTTCCGGCAGCGGTATTCGGCGCGGTAAAGGGGCGAGCGTTGACTGATGTAGTCATCAAACAACGCCATCACGCGCGGGTAATCCTCGCTATGGATCACGCTTTCCCAGGTGAACACGTTGTTTTCCAGCGAGTCTCGGGAATAACCGAGCATTTCGTACCAGCCGGGGTTGCGGTAGACGTAGCCAGTCTTGGCGTTCCAGTCCCAGATCCCGTCACTGACCAGTTCCATGATGGCGTGCAGCAGGTCGGCGTGGAGTTCGGAAAAGTCATTGCGTAGTGGCTCGTTGCCGGGTGTATCGTCCATCAGCGCGCTCCCTGCAAGGGCTGGCTTCTAGGGCCAGTTATTATTGTTGACGCCGATACTCCGTGGCTGGCGCTACTCTACCTCGCGGCTTGCACGGTTTGAATAGGGCGGATGTGCTGCTTTCGGATAGTGGCGTTTGGCTATGATTCGGGCACCAGCATCTTTGTGCGAGGCTTTCCATCCGCGTTGTGTTGGTAAATCTCATCCGGCTGGCCCTGTTCATTGAAAAACACCTGGCCAATTCCCGCGCTATTCCACAGCCGCTCACCCGCCTCGGCATGCTCCGGAATATACGGGACTACCTGCATGGTGCGGCGGCGGGTAAACCAGTTGAGCGGCGAGCGTGGGGAATACAGCCAGCGGTTGAGACGGTCGAACCATTCCAGCAAGCGCGGTGGGAACTCATTCTTGATGCCGCTGCTGGTGATTTGCCAGATCCTCGGGCCGCCGTTGCGATGACGGATCAGCACCTGGTAGACGAACGAGTAATGCACATCGCCGGAGAGGATCACGTAGTTACCGGGCGTGCGCGAGTGGCGGAAGATGTTCAGGATCACTTGGGCGGCGCCGCGATGAGCCATCCAGTTTTCGGCGTCCACCAGCAGTGGGAAGCCGCACCAACTGAAGACCTTTTGCACCGTTTCGATCAGCTTGACGCCAAAGATCGGCGCAGGCGAGACGATAATGGCCGACGGATGGTCGAGCAGCTCCTGTTGCAGTTCGCTCAAGGCTTCCCAGTCCAGCAGGCCGGAAGGTTGCTTGAGGGTAAATTCGCTGCGCCAGCGCCGAGTACGGGTATCGAGTACCACCAGGGCAGGGGTGGTGGGCAAAACGTAATGCCATTGCTGGAATTTCAGCAGCGCCTCCAGCAGATCATCCTGGGCGGCAGCCTCCAGATGATTGCCCTGCGCCTGGCCAGTCAGTGCCTGGGTCTGGCTCAGCAGCTCGTCGAACACTTGGGGCTGGTTGCCCCAGCCCTGGCATAACAGGTACGCCAGCAAGGCATTGCCGATGATGCGTTTGGAGAAGGGATGGCCGTAGGCGGTTTGCTCCCACTGAGCGCTGAGGTTCCAATCGTCAGTGATGTCATGATCATCGAAGATCATCAGCGTCGACAGGTGGGCGAACACTCGGGCTACCCCCGGCAGGCCGGTGCGGAATTGATCGATCTGGACCTGTTCGCGGGCATAACGCAGTTGTTCTTGCGCGCTCAGTTGCGGCGGTTGTGGTGTGATCAGCGTCCACGGGGTGGGCGACCAGACCAGCAGGTACATCGCGATGACTTCGGCGAAGGTCACCAGGTGATTGTCAGCGGTGCTGCTGGTGAAGATCGGCTTCTTCACGCCGCCGAAAAAGCGTTCGCGCAGGGTCTCGTTACTGTCCAGCGCCGGAAGCAGGTCGGCTCGGTGGTAATAGCTGGCGCGATGCCCATAGAGGCTGACGCTGTCGTCCACCACGGCGCCCTCCAGTAACTCGTCGAACAGGCCCAGGCGCGCGATCAGCGCATGGATGGCCCGCAGCATGGGCCCGGCGACATCGTCGGCGTAGACCTGGTCGCCGCTCATCATCAGCAAGGCGGGGCGTTCGAGCGGGGTGCGGGCCTCCGCCAACAGGCGATCGACACATAACAAGCCTTCGTCAGCACGGTGATGGGGTTTACGGCAGGAGCCATGCACCAAGTGGTTGATGCGGCTATGCAGCACGAAGCTCGGCGTTGTGGCGTCGGCATACAGCAAGTGCGGCGCCCATTGTGCAATACCAATTCCGTCGACGATCAGGTCGTAACCGATGACCTCGTCCTGAGGCAGAGCGTCGCTCAGCTCTACGTCGATCAAGTGGATAACGGCATGGCGCCCGACGGGCACGATTTGGCAGTGCGTTGCATCGAGCGGGATATTCAGCGCCTCGCCCTGGGGTAATTGCAGCCTCAAGCACAGTGGCAGGGCACGACTGCCCACCAACCAGATAACCAGGCGCTGCGGTTCAAGGCGCCTTAGCAGGGGACCTGCGATGACAGCAGGCAGGATGTCGGGTTGATGCATGAAAAATGCAGCTCATACCAAATGGGACTGGAGAGGATAACGCAGAGGATGTGAGTGTTTTGTTAACGCAAGTGCAGCGCGGTGCGCTGCACTTGTTGCCGGTGACCCGTAACGGTTTAAAGCAGTTTGCCTCCTCCGAGAGAGGTCATACCCGAATCTTTGGGTTTTGGTTGCGTGTCCTGCCCCTGTGGGGGGCCGTCAAGCGGCGAAGAAGTTGGCGCGGGATTGGCTGGAGGCTGGTTATCTTTTAAGCCTTGCTGGACGTTATAGCTGAAGCTGTGAAACGAATTGCCGATGAACATGGTAAAACCCCTTACTCAATTGGAGGACTGTTGTCGCATCAATACTCCCTTTGAGTGCGCACTGATTGAGTGGAGTTGGCCGGGTTTTTCGTTCCCGGCCATAGGTAACCATATGTTTGGCTAGTAGGAATTTGGTGTGTCTCAAGCAGGCTTAGGCACCGTAAACCTGAATTCACTGCCGCGCCCCAATTCACTGTCGGCTTCGATCCGACCACCATGGGCCTGGACAATCCCCTGGGTGATATACAGCCCCAGCCCGCTGCCGGTGGGATTGTTCTCGGACTGGGTCCAATAGCGGTCGAACACATGGGGCAAATGATCCGGCGCAATGCCTTCACCGGAATCGCGTACCGAAAACACGATCTCTTCGCCGTTGCTCATGGCGCTGATACCGATGTTGCCCTGGCGGGGGGTGAATTTGATGGCGTTGCCGATCAGGTTCGACAGCACTTGGAACAAGCGCTCCGGGTCGGCGCTGATCTGCAGGCCAGGCTCGGCGTTGAACGACAGGTCGATACCTTTTTCCGAGGCCAGTGGCGACAGCAGCGAGTATGCCTCTTCAAATATCTGGCTGACGTCCAGCGCAACCGGCTTGACCACATAGCGTCCGGCTTCGATTTTCGAGGTGTCGAGCAAGTCCTCCAGCAGCACATTCATGCGCCCGGCGGCCTGTTGCATGGTGTCGATGGCCGAGGAAATCCGCCGTGAGGTGTGTGGGCCGTCGGAGCTGAAGGCTTTCTGCATCATGCCGCAGAGCATGGAAATGACTGTCATCGGGTTGCGCAGGTCGTGGGAAACCACTGCGACCAACTCGTCTCGGGCACGCACCGCTTGTTGTTCGCGCAGCACCTGGCGGGCCAGATCATTTTCCAGGGCCGAGCGGCGCAGGTCATTGGCGGCAAACAGGTCGCCGTGGCTCCACTTGGTGGAAATGCCGGCCATTTCCACTTTCCAGATTTCAAACGACGTGCGTGGGCGAAGGCGTAGGCCAGTGTCAGAGCTTTCCAGATTTAACGGCTTGCTCGGGTCACCGCTCCAATTGATGTTCTCTTTGACTTCCGGGCGAAACCACAACACACCGTTATCCACAGGCTTGGGCAGGCTCATGGCGAGTACACCACTGGCCACCGCCTGATACTCGGCGGCCGGTGGGTACACCGAAGCCAGGTTGTGGTTGGAAAATACCGGCTGGCCCAGCGTTTGCAGCCACTTGTGCAGCGCCCGGATTTGCGCTGGTTCCGGGCAGTTGCCGTAACGGTGCAACTGCTTGTCTTCGATGATCGCCACACCGCCCGACAAGGTCAGGTCCATCAGTTTTTTACCGTGGTGGGCCAGGCTGTCGAACACGTTGTCGTCGCTGGCTTTCATCGCCCGATCGAGCAACGCCAGGGTTTCGACTTTCTCCTCTCGCTGGCGGCTTAACTCCAAGGCTTCCATGGCACTGATCTGCAACGACAGCACCTGACCGATGGTTTGGCAGGTCATACGCAGATCGTTCGGCACCAGCAGCGGCTCGCGGTTGCCGCAGCTGATCAGGCCCCAGAGTTTGTCGCCCTTCATCAGCGAAATACTCATGGACGACAACACGCCCATGTTCTGCATGTATTGGCAGTGAATCGGCGACACGCTGCGCAGGGTAGCGAAGCTCAGGTCCAGCGGTTGGCCGGTGTCCGGGCGCAATTTTGGCAATAGCGGTACGGGTTCGTAGGACGCATTCGGGATGATCCGAAGCCAGTTGGTGCGATACAGCTCACGGGCTTGTTCGGGGATGTCGGACGCGGGGAAGAACAGGCCGTTGAATAACTCCATGGCCGGCGCCGAGGCTTCAGCGATTACCTGGCCATGGCCTTCGTCTTCGAAGCGATAGATCAGCACTCGGTCATAACCGGTCATGGCCTGGATTTCATCCACGCTGATGGCGTACAGCGCTTGCAGAGTCTTGGCTGATTGCAGGCGTTGCAACATTTTGCTCAGGTTGCTGGTGAGACCATTGCTTACCTGGGGTTTGAAATCCGTGAGCAGGGGTTCGAACTCCAACACCAGCACGTTCTGATGACGATGCAACAAACCTTCGAACTGAGCACCGTTGAGCGTGACATGCAGGGGTGGGGCGTCGATAAAGGTATTGTGCTCGGCCATCGACTGCACCACTTGGGCGTGTTCACTGCCGATCAACGTATGCAACGGTTGATTCAACAGGGCCTCGGGCGCGTGGCCGAACAAGGTGCCGACGTTGGCACTGACCTGGATGATGTTCAGCTCAGGCTCCGACAGCGTCAGCAACACGCCATGAGGCTGGATTGCCCCGGGGAAGCGGATGGGCTCGTCGGCACAGTTGGCAAGCAGCTCTTCAAAATCTTCGGGTTTCATAGCAGTACCTCCTGGCGTTCGAGCCATTGCTCAAAGCCGCTGAAAGTGGACCGGGCAGCCATCACTGCGCGCGCTCGAGCGCTCGCATCCAGTGGCTGATGAGCCAGGTAGTCGAGAAAGTCTTTCCAGCGCCGGCCGGTCTCGGCACCGTAGACATCGAGAAACGCACCGCCGTTGTCGGCTTCGATCGCCAGGCGTGACGCCATTTCCCGGCGTAATACCTGGCCACCGAGCGTTGCGCCTTCCAGTACATACAGGGCGCCGAGGCAAGCGGCAGGCGTGTCCAGCGCGGGGAGTTGGGTGCAGCGGGGAAGGGCAGCGAGGGTGTGACTATCCAGGCCCAGGGCGCGCAGATCGTTGACCAGCGTCGGCGTTTTCACACGTGATGCAATGTCAATTCCATCTGGAATCAGGCCGCCGTTGTACAGCGCCGCCTCCATGGGTTGATAAAAACCGTAGTACGCCTGCAGCAATCGCCGATACCACTGGGCATCCAGGCGTTCGGAAAAAAACGGCAAGCGCTTTTCCAACGCGACATGCAACAGGCTGGTGCCCGTGCGCAACGATTCCAGCAAGGATGGCGCACCAACGTCATGGGCCTGTGAGTGCATTCAATGAGCTCGAACTGTGGGCCTGTCGGCCAGGAATGACGCATGAAAATGGGCGACAATTCTACACAACTCGTTGTCGTCAGCTGAGCGCAAGAAGCGAAAAGGCTGACCAGTAGATCAGAAAAGTCGCTCCCTGTATTCCAAATGACCCCACGGCACGCCACGAGTTCGGTCCGGATGATATCGCGACGCTATCAATGCATGGGCGGTCCCTGCTGGGTCAATGCCGTTTGCACGCACTCAAGCAAGTGATCGGTGCTCCATGGTTTAGGCAGAAACCGCACCGAGCTGCCCAATTGAGTGGCGATCTTCGTATTGCCGGAAGTCAGCACCACCTGCACCTCAGGCCAGCGATGAGCCACTACGCGGCTCAAGTCGTAGCCATTGAGCAGGCCGGGCATTTGAATATCACTGACAATCAAGTCCACAGGGTCGTCGCCCCGCTCCAGATAAATCATCCCTTCATCCGCCGAAGGGAATGAAGTCACCACCGCACCGAAATCCTCCAGCACATCCACCATTAACGCCCGAATGATCTCGTCGTCTTCCAATACTAAAATCGATGGCTGAACCATGATCCTTACTCCACCATCAGGGGTTCAGTAAGGTGGAGTGGGGGTTGGGTATATAGGTTCGATTGGATGTTTTTTAAACGATGGGTGGTCATTCGGCTGGTTCCAGTATGTGGTCTTGGCCCACGCCGTCAGCACGATAATCCTTTAAGGTAAGCGCCACTGCGACGTCCAAGGAATGCCATGTTTAAGCGTAATCCCCTCGTGCCAGAACTCATCGTTACCCACCTCGGTGTCAGCCTGGCATTCTGGGTTGACCAGTTGGGTTTCGGCATCGCCTATCAGCGCGCTGAAGAAGGCTTTGCCTACCTCGACCTGCACGGTGCGCAAATCATGCTGGAACAATACGCGCCGCACGCCGGGCAGTGGTTGACCGCGCCCTTGCAGCAGCCTTTCGGGCGTGGCATCAACTTGCAAATCGACGTGCCTGCCGTAGCGCCTATCTTGCGGCGCCTGTCGGAGATCGGCCGCCCGTTGTTCCGTAACGTCGAGGATGCCTGGTACCGCGCGGGCGACGTAGAGGCCGGGCAGCGCCAGTTCATCGTGCAAGACCCGGACGGTTATCTGGTGCGCCTGGTGGAACGGCTGGGGGAGCGGCCGTTCAAGCAGGCATAATTGACGGCAATAACCCCTAGGGAGCCCCTGATGAAGTACGTGTTATTGACCTTCGCCCTCACCGTTGTCGCCGCACCCGCGTTTGCAGCTGGCGACGCCGAAGCGGGCGGCAAACTCTTCACCAAGACCTGCGGCGGCTGCCACAGCATCGGTGAAGGTGCGCGCGGCGGTTTTGGGCCGCAGCTGAACGGCATTCTCGGCCGACCTGCCGGTACGACCCCGGACTATCAGTATTCGGATGCGATGAAGAATTCGGGAGTGGTCTGGACGCGGGACAAACTGGCGGCCTACATCGAAGACCCGAAATCGGTGGTAAGTGGGACGCGGATGATTTTCTGGGGAATCAGTGATTCGCAGAAGATCGAAAATATCCTGGCGTACTTAGATACATTCCAGCCCAAGTGAGCCAACGCGATCAAAGTGTGGGAGGGGGCTTGCTCCCGATGGCGGCCTCATTTTTGAAAAGCGTGTACGGAACGGGCACATGGTGGACGGGTGTGCCTAAGATCAAGAGCGGCTCGCGTTGCATCGTGGTGACGGTCGGCTACCACTAAGTTGTGTCGGTACCTATGTCGCGATAGCGGTGAGTCAGTCAATGAAGTTGGGGCTGACACTCCGCTATCGGGAGCAAGCGTCCTCCCACTTTGAACTGGGTTGGGAGTAACGGACCGATGTCTGGCATACGTCTGCCGAGAACTACAGCTAAGCCGGGCTTCTTGCGTAGAAGCAGGCATCAATAGACCCTAATTACTAGTGTGAGCTGCGAAAACCATACCGTTAAAGGTGTGAGCGCAGCAGTCACACAATGGCTTCATCTGCTACGACTCAGTCTGAACTCTGTGAATGTTTGTTATTCGTTTGAAACTTCGTAATCAAATGCGATGAAGTAATCACTTTCTGAAAGAGAAATCTCATGAGAAAAGTATGGCTGTATCATGGATAACCACTCCGTGCGCAGTTCAAACATGCCGTTATTTACGTCTCGGGCAGTCGATAGCCCAAGACTGGATATCACGGTGTAGTCATCCCCCAAGTCCGCCGAGTTTACTGTTCCGCATAGCCTTTCTGTGGCTCTGTTAAACCATTCCAACCTTACTTTTAGTCCCATGTTGCCCTCACAGATATTTTTTGATGTTTCGTTTCTTGTTTGGCCCTTTTAGCTGCGCGCCGGTTATGTGGTTGTACGCACCTACGTGGCTTCCATCACTTGCTAGATAGACTTCTAGCTCCCCATGTTGGGAATCCCATTCATAGACTTTCCGGCCTTTTTCCTCAATCCAGCGCTCTCTCAGTCCGGCACCTCCCTGTCTGGGAGTCATGGGCTTTGCTTTTATCAGGTTTGCAAAGCCAGTTATGTGTTCAGTGTTAGGCGCTTTGTGGTACTTGTGATCCCCAGCCTTGACACTTACTACCACATACAGTGGTCGAACCCCGGACTCCACTGGGAACACCAGAATGAAATCCCGATACTGCGGCGGGTAAATCGGATTCACCAGAATCTGCGCGGCTGTCTCCGTTGGCGGATAGATCCAAATCACCGGCGCTTGCGGCGCAGCCTCCAGTGCTGGAATACCTAGTGTGTCACCCGGATCAACGGCGGGCGTCCAAATCAGCTCCGCCCCCTCGTCCAACACCGCCACAAACTGACCGCCTCGGTTTTGAAACTGCACCACATCAATCATCTGCCAATCAGTATTGTTGCCGGTGTAAAAGCCGTAGCCTTCGAGCGTGCCGTCATCGCGTTGCTCGATATGCAACCGCATCTGCGAACGCGCCCGTTGTAACGAACGCAGTTGCTCCGCGCTGTAGAGTGCGCTATCACCCAGTTGCGACGGCCAGGCCAGCGCTACCAACCCTGTCAACAGACCACCTGCGACGCCCCCGGCGATTGTGGCAGTCGACTCAAAAAGCGCCGAACGCAATGACAGCTGCCCCAAACCAGCGGGCAGTGCACTGCCGCCGATCTTGCGCAAGGCAACCGCGCCTCGGGTGTCCACTTCGCGTCCCCCCAACAGGCTTAAATGACCGTACTCCTTGATCAGCTCCAACGGAACGTACCCAGAGGGTTTGAAGTAATGGGTGAAGCCGTCAGGCAGTTGGCAGGGCTTGATGAAGACGCAGCCGGGAGGTTTGGCTGGCGCGGGTGTCGGGGCAGGCGATGGCTCGGAAAAATCAATAGGCGGCGAATACGGCACACGCGATGGCTGCGGAGTCAGGATTCGTCGTTTGGTTAACTCTTCTTCGGTCGGTGGATAAAAGCGTTCTGACATGAATAGCTCATTTCCCTGTGCGAAGTGTGAGCCTAAGAGCAGGTATCAGAAGCGGCTATCGTCTTTATTCGCTAGCCTGTGTAGGAAAGGTGGATTGATTTTCGACAAACAAGACAAACCTCCCACCCTCGTACTCCCTACGTCTGCATTGCGTCTGCTGGTCGATATTTTGTGAGAATTGACCCTCGGTAATGCCGTCAAGGTTGTTCCGGTTCATGCTGAATTGACCTCTCAGGAAGCTGCTGACCTGCTTAACGTCTCGTGCCCAAGGCTCAGGCCAGCAGGTGCTTTGATATCAGCCGCGAAATCTCCACAATCGAGGTTTTCCCAGTGAACTCGAACTTCACCTTCCCCAGCGACGAAAAGTAAATCTCCAGCTCCGAATCCAGATCAAACGTCCCTGACGTTTCCACTGAATACGCCACGATGTTTTTGTACGGCAGCGAAGTGAAATCCTTCTTGCTGCCGGTAATCCCCTGCACGTTCACTGCGATGATGCGCTTGGTGGTGAAGACCACGCCGTCGCGCATGGCCTTGTACGCGTCGACCACTTCTTCGCCGTCCAGCAGCAGGGCCGATACGCGTTCGGCGTATTCGTTGTTTTGTTTGAGCTTGAAGAAGCCTTTGTTGTTGAAGTCGATCATGTGCTTGTCCTGGTTGAAGGGTGCCGCTGGTGTATGGCGTTTTGCTCGCGGATCTGTATCTAACGGCCGAGCCTGCAAGGCTCTAGCATGGCGCGTAACACTACAGTGCTGGCGAAGGATTTTACGCCGGCAGCATAAAAATCCAGGAGTTAAACAATGCCCGATATGTCCAGCTTGCTTGCCTATGGCCTGATTTCACTCGGCATGGTGCTCACGCCCGGGCCGAATATGATTTACCTGATTTCCCGCTCGATCTGCCAGGGGCGCACCGCAGGGCTGATCTCACTTGGCGGGGTGGCGCTGGGCTTTTTGATCTATATGGTGTGCGCGGCGCTGGGTATCACCGCGCTGGTGATGGCGGTGCCGCTTGCCTACGACGTGCTGCGGTTCGGCGGGGCGCTGTATCTGGTGTACCTGGCGTGGCAGGCGGTCAAGCCGGGCGGGCGTTCACCGTTTCAGGTGCGGGACTTGCCCAAGGACAGCCCGCGCAAGTTGTTCACCATGGGCGTGGTGACCAACCTGCTCAATCCCAAGGTGGCGGTGATGTATCTGTCGCTGCTGCCCCAGTTCATCGAACCGAACGGCCATGGCAGCGTGCTGTTGCAATCGTTGGTGTTGGGCTCTCTGCAGATTTTCATCAGCGTCAGCGTCAATGCGGTGATTGCTTGTATGGCCGGCTCCATCGCGGTGTTCTTCGTGACTCGGCCGGGGTGGCAGGTGGTGCAGCGCTGGGTGATGGGGTCAGTGTTGATGGGGTTGGCAGTACGGATGGCGGTGGAAGGGCGCAAATAAGGCTGCTTTCAGCGTGCCATGACGTTGACAATCACATGCAGGATGAATGCAGGTCCATAGCAGGGGCGCCCGTGTTCATCTTCGATACGCCATATCGAAGTGACCGTGCAGGTCTCTTTCGGCGCTCCAAACTCTACGGTGATATGCACCGGTTGGCCGGGCAGGGTTTCGGCAATCGGTACCTCGTTGTTAAGGCTGCGCAGGTGGCTGTCCATCACCACTTCCAGGGGCTCGCCTGTAGCCGTGCGACGGGCGATGACGTATTCACCGTCTACTCGAACCAATCGTCGACCGCGCCAGGGGCGGGTACCGACGTTCTGGATCTCCCAGGTTTTCTGAAACGTTTCGCCAGGCAGCACGACGGTTTGGTCGGGCGTGGTGACGTCGGCGTTAAACACCACAATGTCGCCAAGATCATGCAGGCCGATGGCTCGGTTGGTGGTTGCCATTGAATGGGTATCGACCGGTGCGCCTGCCAAATCGGCGAAGTAGCGGAACAGCAATAGCGGGGACACCTGCAGCGCCTTGGCCAGTTTGATCAGGGTGCGTACCGAGGGATCCTGTGAAATGCCACCCGCTAATCCGTAAAGATAGGTACGCGAAATACCGGCTTCCTTGGCCAGGGTTGTCATGGATTTGCCCAGTTCCCGGCTGCGTCTTACGACCAGTGCTCGGAGTGTGTCGCGGGTTTTGATGCTCATATCCGTACGTTGATCCCCGTCCTTGAAAAATCATCATCTTGTTCGCCAAAAAGGACAACTTGCTCGCCGTTGCGTGTAGTGAGCCCTGCACACTCGCAACCTGCTAGCGCCGTTGTGAAGGACATGGATCAGTCCCTTTCTGTTTGGCTATATCCAGTGTCGCGGTTTCTCGCATGCTTGCGAACCTAGTGTGTGTTGCATTCCTTTACAACTATCTTTGGGTATAGCTATGTCTCGATTAAAAGCATGCTGCGAATCCATAGCCCGATCAGGCTTTGGCATTCTGCAAATTCCTGATGCGATGTTGCAGGACTACAGAAAGATCATCGATGGGTATTCGGCCATTCCCCAGGCCATCAAGGATGAATTTTCCTTTGCCCAGGACACGGATGGGTTTTTCCCTTTTGGCGCCGAGTACTCCCTTGCCGAGGATCACCCTGACCTGTGCGAGCGGTTTTGTTACTGGCCCGCGCACGCTTCAAAAAGAACCGCTTTCGAATTTACCCGAAGTACTTTCGTTGACGCAGTCGGCAGTTTTGAACGACAGATGAGCGAGTTGGCCCAGGGGGTGATGGATGGCATTTGCGAGGAATTTGGCGTGGCACCCTTGGCCCCCTTTCGCGCGGCATCGTATATCCAGTTGTGTGTCTACGGTCCACAGGCCAAAGACCATTCTCGTAGATTTGCTCAAGATCCTCATGAAGACGGGCATATGCTTTCGTTTATCAAGCCTACCCGCGAAGGGCTGGTCTTGATGAAGGGACGATCGTTGGAACCTGTACGCCTTCTGGAGAACGAGGTCGCGGTGCTGGCGGGCTCCTTGCTGACAGAGCTCTCCGATCATGCCGTGCCTGCCGCCTACCATGCTGTACTTGCACCCAGCAAACCGGTCGCCAGAAGCTCATTGATTTACTTTGCAAACCCCAATCCGGATCAGTTGCTGACGACCTTTTACCGCCAGAAACCCCTTGACCTGGGCAGCACGGTGAATGCTCGTCATACCGGTTTCGGTAATCAGCCGATTCAACTGCGCTAAATAGTCCTGGAGGGCTCGAACAGTCCATGTTTCCTCACTTCAATGCCCTTTACATCGAAGGTTTGCTCTTGGGTATCGGACTGTTCGCCGCCCCAGGCCCGAAAGACACCCTGGTGATCCGCCAAGGTGTCGGTCGCGGGCCGATCTGGGGCGTTGTCGCCATTTGCGTATTGGCCGATATTTTCCTGATCGCTTTCGGGGTCACGGGTTTAGGGTCGTTACTGGGAAGTCGGCCTGAGGTGATGGCGCTATTGCTGTTGTCCGGCGCGGCCTATCTGCTGTGGTTTGGTGGCCAGCGTCTGTTGGCTTGCATCCGGGATCAGTCCATGCCGGATGCTCAAGGCGGCAACTCGCAAAGAGGGCTGTTGCGCTCGGCGGTCATACTCGGCTTTGCCAACCCTTATGCATGGCTGGATACCGTGGTGCTGATTGGTTCTATCGGTGCCACGAAACCTGCGGGTCAACAGGCACTGTTCGCGACAGGCGCCATGACGGCATCACTCGTGTGGTTTGTGGTGTTGGCGCTGTGCTGTCAGCGGCTGACAGTATTGTTTCGCAAGCCAGCGGTCTGGCGTTGGCTGGATGCAGGGGTGGCGGTATTGATGGTGTACCTGGCCGTTATGCTGATCACCGATTCATTGCACATCTTTCAGATAGCCCTTTAGAACGGTCAGCGGGCAGATCAACTCATCAAGGCGAGAGATGTTTTGCACAGGGGTGGACAGCTTTAGCAATTCACGCCCGAGCACGCTGTCCGCTCCACCCAATGCAATCAACGCCTGGGTGATGCACTCATCGAGCTTAAACTGGATCTCAGCCAAGTTTCCCTGGCGCACCAACAACCCAAACACTTCACGCTCATAGCCATCCATTGCAGGATCATCGCGCAGCAGCGGGCTGCCGTCCTCGGTTTCATGCGCCAGCTTCAGGGCGAACAGCGCAACCGCTTCAAGCATCAATTCCATGGTCCCGCTACCTCCACTGCCACGCCCGGCACTTTTTCACAGGCGAAAAAAAAGACCTTGAATTTCAAGGTCTTTCTTTAAGATGGTGCCCCGAGGGAGACTCGAACTCCCACTCCTTTCGAAAACGGATTTTGAATCCGCCGCGTCTACCAATTCCGCCATCAGGGCTCAATGGCGGCGAAGTATAGAGATGAGATTACCGTTGGTCAATCACGTTTCATGGTCTATTTTCACTATTTCCGCTAGACTTCCCGGCCCTGCTAGACGAACCCCATCATGCGCGTTGCTGACTTTACTTTTGAGCTCCCTGATTCGCTGATCGCTCGCCACCCTTTGGCCGAGCGTCGCGCCAGTCGACTGTTGACCCTGGACGGGGTCAGCGGTGCCCTCGCACACCGTCAATTCACTGATTTGCTTGAGCATTTGCGCCCGGGCGATTTGATGGTTTTCAACAACACCCGGGTAATTCCGGCGCGGCTGTTTGGCCAGAAAGCTTCCGGCGGCAAGCTGGAAATCCTGGTGGAGCGGGTGCTGGACAGCCATCGTGTGCTGGCCCATGTGCGCTCCAGCAAGTCGCCCAAACCGGGTTCGAGGATCCTCATTGATGGCGGTGGCGAAGCCGAGATGGTGGCGCGCCACGATGCCTTGTTCGAGCTCAAGTTTGCCGAAGAAGTGCTGCCATTGCTGGATCGCGTCGGCCATATGCCGTTGCCTCCTTATATAGACCGCCCCGACGAAGACGCGGACCGCGAGCGCTATCAAACGGTGTACTCACAGCGCCTCGGCGCTGTAGCGGCGCCGACTGCCGGGCTGCATTTCGACCAGCCGCTGCTGGATGCGATTGCCGCCAAGGGCGTCGAGACGGCCTATGTGACGCTGCACGTGGGGGCCGGTACGTTTCAGCCGGTGCGTGTGGAGAACATCGAAGACCACCACATGCACAGCGAATGGCTGGAGGTCAGCCAGGACGTCGTGGACGCGGTCAATGCGTGCAAGGCGCGCGGCGGGCGAGTAGTGGCCGTGGGCACCACCAGCGTACGATCACTTGAAAGTGCGGCGCGTGATGGCGTGCTCAAGCCGTTCAGTGGTGACACTGATATCTTTATTTTCCCGGGCCGGCCATTCCATGTGGTCGATTGCCTGGTCACCAATTTCCATTTGCCCGAATCCACGCTGTTGATGCTGGTGTCGGCATTTGCCGGTTACCCGCAAACCATGGCTGCTTACCAGGCCGCCATTGCCAACGAGTACCGTTTTTTCAGCTACGGTGATGCGATGTTTATCACCCGTAACCCGGCGCCACGCGGCCCAGAGGAACAACTATGAGTCGTATGTCGTTTGAATTGTTGGCCACCGACGGCAAAGCCCGTCGCGGTCGCCTGACCTTCCCGCGCGGCACCGTGGAGACCCCGGCGTTCATGCCGGTCGGCACCTACGGCACCGTCAAGGGCATGTTGCCGCGCGACATCGTCGCTACCGGTGCCGAGATTATCCTCGGCAACACCTTCCACCTGTGGCTGCGCCCGGGCACGGAAGTGATCAAAAAGCACGGCGATCTGCATGACTTCATGAAATGGCAAGGCCCGATCCTCACCGACTCCGGTGGTTTCCAGGTATTCAGCCTGGGCGCCATGCGCAAGATCAAGGAAGAGGGCGTAACCTTCGCCTCGCCGGTGGACGGTGCCAAGGTGTTCATGGGGCCGGAAGAGTCAATGCAGGTCCAGCGCGACCTGGGTTCCGACATCGTGATGATTTTCGACGAGTGCACGCCTTACCCGGCTGACGAAGACGTGGCGCGCATCTCCATGGAGCTGTCCCTGCGTTGGGCCCAGCGCTCGAAGAATGCCCATGGCGACAACACCGCGGCGCTGTTCGGGATTGTCCAGGGCGGGATGCACGAAAGCCTGCGTAAACGCTCGCTGGAAGGCCTCGACAAGATCGGCTTCGACGGCCTGGCCATCGGCGGTTTGTCGGTGGGCGAGCCCAAGCACGAAATGATCAAGGTGCTCGACTACCTGCCGGGCCTGATGCCCGCTGACAAACCTCGTTACCTTATGGGCGTTGGCAAACCGGAAGATCTCGTAGAGGGTGTGCGCCGCGGTGTGGACATGTTCGATTGCGTGATGCCAACCCGTAATGCCCGCAATGGGCATCTGTTCATCGATACAGGCGTGCTCAAGATCCGTAACGCGTTCCATCGCCATGATGATTCGCCGCTGGATCCCACCTGTGACTGCTACACCTGCCAGAACTTCTCCCGTGCCTATCTGCATCATCTGGACAAGTGCGGGGAAATGCTGGGTAGCATGTTGAATACCATCCACAATTTGCGTCACTACCAAGTCCTGATGGCTGGTTTGCGCGAGGCTATTCAACAGGGTACATTGGCCGCCTTCGTCGATGCCTTCTATGCCAAGCGCGGGCTCCCTGTGCCGCCCTTGGACTGAGTTTTCCGACCCTAAGATTCACTATTTGCAACTGGAGTGCTAAATGAGCTTTTTTATCTCTAACGCCATGGCTGACGCCGCTGCGCCTGCTGCTGCCGGCCCTATGGGTGGTGGTTTCGAGTGGATTTTCCTGGTCGGCTTCCTGGTCATCTTCTACCTGATGATCTGGCGTCCACAGGCCAAGCGCGCCAAAGAGCAGAAAAACCTGCTGGGCAGCCTGCAAAAAGGCGACGAAGTCGTGACCACTGGCGGCATCGCCGGCAAGATTACCAAGGTTTCCGATGCTTTCGTGGTACTGGAAGTCTCCGACACCGTGGAAATGAAGTTCCAGAAGGGCGCCATCGCCGCCACGCTGCCTAAGGGCACGCTCAAAGCGATCTAAGTAACAACCTTTACCAATCGACGGGGCGCGCAAGGCGCCCCGCGTTATAAGCGGGCGGCGTGATGCTGAACAAATACCCTCTGTGGAAATACGTACTGATCCTGGCGGTGCTGGCGATCGGTTTTATTTATTCCGCTCCCAATCTCTATCCTGATGACCCGGCGATCCAGATCTCTGGCGCCAGCACTTCGCTGCAGGTCAATCAGGCTGATCTGGAACGCGCGAGCAAAGCGCTGACTGACGCGGGCATCCAGGTTAAAGCGGCAACCTTGGCAGCTGGTTCCAAAGGCGGCTTGTTGCGCCTGACCAAGCAAGAAGACCAATTGCCGGCCAAGGACGTTGTACGCAAGGTCATGGGTGACGATTACGTCGTTGCATTGAACCTGGCACAGACCACGCCACAATGGCTGCGCAGCATTGGCGCGCACCCGATGAAGCTGGGTCTGGACTTGTCCGGTGGTGTGCACTTCCTGCTGGAAGTCGACATGGGCAAGGCTCTCGACGCGCGTCTGAAAGTCTACGAAGGCGACGTGAAGAGCCTGCTGCGCAAAGAGAAACTGCGTTATCGCAGCTTGCCGCAGCTCAACGGTGCCATCCAGCTGGGTTTTGCTGACGAAGCGTCCCGCGAGCAGGCCCGTGCGCTGATCCGCAAGAATTTCAATGACTTCGACATCGTGCCGGCCGACTTGAATGGTCAGGCTGTGTTGCGCCTGGCGATGAGCCCGGCCAAGATCGCCGAGATCCGCGAGTACTCCATCAAGCAGAACTTGACCACGGTACGTAACCGCGTCAACGAGCTGGGTGTGGCCGAGCCGATCGTGCAGCGTCAAGGCGCCAACCGCATCGTGGTTGAGCTTCCGGGCGTGCAGGACACCGCTGAAGCCAAGCGTATCCTGGGTAAGACCGCCAACCTGGAATTCCGCCTTGCAGCTGAGCCGGGTGCCACTCGTGCGACCTCCGAAGAGTTCGAGTTCCGCGAGGGCAATCGTCCTCCTGCGTTGATCGAGCGTGGCTTGATCATCACCGGTGACCAGGTGACCGATGCCAAGGCCGGTTTCGGCGAGCACGGCACCCCTGAAGTGAACATCCGCCTGGATGGTCACGGTGGCGAACTGATGAGCCGCGCCACGCGCAGCAACGTCGGTCGCAGCATGGCGGTGATCTTCATCGAGCAGCGCCCTGTTACCACCTATACCAAGCAGATGGTCAACGGCGTCGAGAAAGACGTGCCGGTGCAGACCTTCAAGGAAGAGAAAAAGATCATCAGCCTGGCGACCATCCAGTCGCCGCTGGGTGCGCAGTTCCGCATCACTGGCCTGAACGGCCAGGGTGAGTCCTCCGAGCTGGCGCTGCTGCTGCGTGCCGGTGGCCTGGCTGCACCGATGTACTTCGCTGAAGAACGTACCATCGGCCCGAGCCTGGGTGCCGACAACATCACCAAGGGTGTGGATGCGGCGCTGTGGGGCATGTTGTTCGTGTCGCTGTTCATCATTGCCATCTACCGCTTCTTCGGCGTTATCGCCACCGTCGCACTGGCGGGCAACATGGTGATGCTGCTGGCGCTGATGTCGCTGCTGGGCGCGACGCTGACCTTGCCGGGTATCGCCGGTATCGTGCTGACCATGGGTATGGCGGTTGACGCCAACGTACTGATCTTCTCGCGTATCCGTGAAGAGATCGCCGCCGGCATGACCGTACAGCGTGCTATCAACGAAGGCTTCGGCCGGGCATTTACCGCGATTCTCGACTCCAACTTGACCACTTTGCTGGTCGGCGGGATTCTCTTTGCCATGGGCACCGGCCCGGTCAAAGGTTTTGCGGTGACCATGTCCCTGGGTATCTTTACCTCGATGTTCACGGCCATCATGGTGACCCGCGCAATGGTCAACCTGATCTTTGGCGGGCGTGACTTCAAGAAGTTGTGGATTTAAGGGGCTGCCATGTTACGTACAATCAACTTCATGGGCGTTCGCAACGTTGCGTTCGGCGTCACCGTGCTCCTTACCGTTCTGGCGTTGTTCAGCTGGTTCCATAAGGGCCTGAACTACGGTCTGGACTTCACCGGTGGTACGCTCATCGAGCTGACCTACGAGAAGCCGGCCGATGTCACCCTGGTGCGCGACGAGCTGGTCAAGGCCGGCTATCACGAAGCCGTCGTGCAGAGCTTTGGTGCCACCACCGACCTGCTGGTGCGTATGCCTGGCGAAGACCCGCAACTGGGTCACCAGGTAGCCGAGGCCTTGCAGAAGGTCGGCGGTGACAACCCGGCTTCGGTCAAGCGCGTCGAGTTCGTCGGCCCGCAGGTGGGTGAAGAACTGCGCGACCAGGGCGGCCTCGGCATGCTGATGGCGCTGGTCGGCATCATGATCTACCTGGCCTTCCGCTTTCAGTGGAAGTTCGGTGTCGGCGCCATTGTGTCGCTGATCCACGACGTGATCGTGACCGTGGGTATCCTGGCCTACTTCCAGATCACCTTCGACCTGACCGTATTGGCGGCCGTACTGGCGATCATTGGTTACTCGCTCAACGACACCATCGTGGTATTCGACCGGGTTCGTGAGAACTTCCGGGTGCTGCGCAAGGCGACGTTGATCGAGAATATCAACATCTCCACCACCCAGACGCTGCTGCGGACCATGGCGACGTCGATCTCCACCTTGCTGGCGATCGCCGCGCTGATGATCTTCGGGGGCGACAACCTGTGGGGCTTCTCGCTGGCGCTGTTCATCGGTGTTCTGGCGGGTACCTACTCGTCGATCTACATTGCCAACGTGGTGCTGATCTGGCTGAACCTCAACAGCGAAGACTTGATCCCTCCTGCTGCTACTGGCAAGGAGGTCGACGACCGCCCTTGATGGGCGTTAGTTGATCGGCTGTTACAAGAAGGGCGCGAGTATTGAACTCGCGCCTTTTTTTTTGCTCCAAGGCTGGGTATAGCGCGGATCTTTCGATCCGTTTGTGATGGTCAGGAGGTTCAACGTGAACAAGTCGTTGCTGGTTGGTGCGGTATTGGGTGCTGTCGGTGTGACTGCCGGGGGTGCTGTTGCCACCTACAGCCTGGTAAAAAGCGGCCCTGAGTATGCGCAAGTACTGGCGGTACAGCCGGTTAAAACCCAGATCAAAACCCCTCGTGAGGTCTGCAAGGACGTCACTGTGACCCGGCAACGTCCGGTGCAGGATCAACATCAAATCGCCGGTACCGTGGTCGGCGCCCTTGCGGGTGGCCTGTTGGGTAACCAGATCGGTGGCGGTAATGGTAAGAAGCTGGCCACCGTGGCCGGTGCGGTCGGTGGCGGTTACGCCGGTAACAAGGTTCAGGAAGGCATGCAGAACCGTGATACCTACACCACCACGCAAACCCGCTGTAACACTGTTAACGACATCAGCGACAAGGTTGTCGGTTATGACGTGCGTTACAACCTGGATGGCAAGGAAGGGACTGTGCGTATGGAGCGTGATCCAGGCGGCCAGATTCCAGTCGACAAAGAAGGTCGTCTGATCCTGGGTCAGAACCAGCAGTAATTTCGGGCCTGGCACTGATTCAAAGGCCAGGTGCAGTTCAAAATGTGGGAGGGGGCTTGCCCCCGATTGCAGTGGGTCAGCACCTGATTAGCTGGCTGACCCACCGCCATCGGGGGCAAGCCCCCTCCCACATTTGATAAGTATTGCTGCTGTTTCACGGGGCTGGCACAAATCCCACGCATAAAAAAAGCACCCCTAGGGGTGCTTTTTTGTGCCCGCTCGCTTAACGCTTCAGCGAAGCCGGCAGGTGCGGCTGGATCGCCGTCAGTACTGCCTTGAAGCATTTGGTGTTGCCGGCAACCACGTGGCCTTTCTCCAGGAAGTCGTGACCACCGGTGAAATCGCTCACCAGGCCGCCTGCTTCCTGGATCAGCAGGGCGCCTGCTGCCATGTCCCACTCGGACAGGCCTGATTCCCAGAATGCATCGAAACGACCGGCGGCGACATAGGCCAGGTCCAGGCTGGCTGCACCGGCGCGGCGGATACCGGCGGTCTGGCCAACCAGGGCGCGGAACATGCCCAGGTAGTTTTCCAGGTTGTCCATCTGGTCGTCACGGAACGGGAAGCCGGTGCCCAGCAGGGCGCCTTCCAGGCTCGTGCGACCGCTGACGCGCAAGCGACGACCATTGAGCTGGGCGCCACGGCCACGGCTGGCGGTGAACTCTTCCTGGCGCACCGGATCCAGCACAACAGCGTGTTCCAGGCGGCCACGGTATTTGCAGGCGATGCTCACGGCAAAATGCGGGATGCCGCGCAGGAAGTTGGTGGTGCCATCCAGTGGGTCGATGATCCACAGGTAGTCTTCGCCTTCGCCGCTACCTTTGTGCAGGCCGGTTTCTTCGCCGAGGATGCCGTGGGTAGGGTAGGCCTTGCGCAGGGCGTCGATGATCTTCTGTTCGGCGGCGCGATCCACTTCGGATACATAATCCTTGGCGTCTTTTTCGTCGACCTTGATGGTATCCAGGCGCTCGATGGAGCGGAAGATCAATTCACTGGCGCTGCGGGCGGCGCGCAGCGCGATATTCAGCATGGGCTGCATGGATGTGTCACCTAAGGTTGTTAAAGAAAGCCGGGCATTCTAGCAGAAACTTTCCTCAGGTGAAGGACGACGTTAGCTTTCATGGCATAACCTTAGGCTGTTCTGTAAGATTTGCTCCCCTTTCCCGTGTCCGAGAGCGCCTCCCTTGCTGCAAAACATTCGTGTCGTCTTGGTCAATACCAGTCATCCCGGCAATATCGGCGGGGTGGCGCGAGCCATGAAAAACATGGGGCTGACGCGCCTGGTGCTGGTCGAACCGCGGGTGTTCCCGCACCACGAGGCCGATGCCCGTGCGTCTGGCGCCAATGACATTCTTGAAAAAGCCCAGGTCGTCGCCACTCTGGAAGATGCCCTTGTTGGTTGCAATCTGGTGCTTGGTACCAGCGCCCGTGACCGGCGTATCCCCTGGCCGCTGCTGGATCCGCGAGAATGCGGCACCAAAGTGGTAGAAGAGGCTGCCGGTGGCGCTGAGATCGCCCTGGTGTTCGGCCGTGAAGACTCCGGCCTGACCAATGAAGAGCTGCAGCGATGTCATTATCACGTGCATATCCCCTCAGACCCTGAGTTCAGCTCGCTGAACCTCGGGGCGGCGGTGCAGGTGTTGACATACGAAGTGCGCATGGCCTGGCTGGCAGCTCAAGGCCAGCCGAGCAAGATGGAGAAGGACGAGGTTGCGTCGACCAAAAGTGGCGAGTTGGCCACCATGGACGAGCTCGAACGCTTCTATGAGCACCTGGAGCAAACCCTGGTGGCCATCGAATTCCTCGATCCTGAAAAGCCACGGCACTTGATGGCGCGCCTGCGTCGTTTGTACGGTCGCAGCTCGGTGAGCCGGGCGGAGATGAATATATTGCGTGGCATCCTCACGGAAACCCAGAAAGCGGCCCGTGGTGAGCTTCTTAAGCGGAAGGATTAAAAATGTTCGAGCGTTTGCGAGAAGATATCCAGAGTGTTTTCCATCGTGACCCGGCGGCGCGCAACGCCTTTGAAGTGCTGACCTGCTATCCGGGCCTGCACGCGATCTGGATTCACCGTCTGTCCGGCGCCTTGTGGGGCATGGGCTGGAAATGGCTGGCCCGGCTGGTGTCGAACTTCGGTCGCTGGTTGACCGGCATCGAGATTCATCCGGGCGCCAAGGTGGGACGTCGCTTCTTTATCGACCATGGCATGGGTATTGTCATAGGCGAGACCGCCGAGATCGGTGATGACGTGACGCTTTACCAGGGTGTGACCCTGGGCGGTACTACATGGAATAAAGGCAAGCGTCACCCGACCCTGGAAAATGGTGTAGTGGTGGGGGCGGGCGCCAAGGTGCTGGGGCCCTTTACCGTGGGCGCCGGTGCCAAGGTAGGTTCCAACGCCGTGGTGACCAAGGCTGTACCTGCTGGCGCCACCGTGGTGGGTATTCCGGGTCGCATCATCGTCAAGCCGGAGGTCGGCGACGAGCAGGAGGCCAAGCGCAAGGCCATGGCCGAGAAGATCGGTTTCGACGCCTACGGCGTCAGCGAAGACATGCCCGATCCGGTGGCTCGCGCCATTGGCCAGCTGCTTGATCATCTGCAAGCAGTGGACGGCAAGCTGGACGGTATGTGTGGTGCGCTGAAGGATCTGGGCAGCCCATACTGTGCGAAGGATCTGCCTGAGTTGCGCGAAGAGGACTTCGCCCAGATCAAGGATGAAGCCGCTACCAAGGCAAGCTGAGGTCCCCTGTGGGAGGGGGCTTGCCCCCGATAGCGGTAGGTCAGTTGATGCCTGATTGGCTGACATTCAGTCATCGGGAGCAAGCCCCCTCCCACATTTTGATCTCCATTGGTCTCGAGATCTCTGCCTGGCCCTGTTCCTGCTGTTCGATCCCACCCCATCCTGCTATGATTCGCGCGCCCTTTTTACGGGTATTCCTGACTAAAGTACTAGGTCTTATAGTTGACTTAAATACTCGGGAATCGCATACTTGCTCCCATTCTGAAACACCTTGGTACTTGTCCATGAGACTGACTACAAAAGGCCGATACGCGGTGACCGCCATGCTTGACCTGGCCCTGCACGCGCAAACTGGGCCGGTGTCCCTGGCCGATATCTCCGAGCGCCAAGGCATTTCCCTGTCCTACCTTGAGCAGCTGTTCGCCAAATTGCGCCGCAGCAATCTGGTTTCCAGCGTTCGTGGTCCAGGTGGTGGCTATCAATTGTCCCGCGACATGCAGGGCATCCAGGTGGCCCAGGTGATCGACGCGGTCAACGAATCCGTCGATGCCACCAAATGCCAGGGTTTGGGTGATTGCCACGCCGGCGACACCTGCCTGACACACCACTTGTGGTGTGACTTGAGCCTGCAGATCCATGAGTTTTTGAGTGGTATCAGCTTGGCTGATCTTGTGACTCGCCGTGAGGTGCAAGAAGTAGCCCAGCGTCAGGACCAGCGCCGTTGCAACACCAAGGCGCCGCGTCTGGACAAGATCGAAGCGTCCGCCGTCGAGTGACAGCCGAAGAGCTAACGGCGTGCCAGCCAGCCTGATTTAGGAGAAAGTCCATGAAATTGCCGATTTACCTTGATTACTCAGCGACCACCCCGGTTGATCCGCGTGTTGCGCAAAAAATGAGCGAATGCCTGCTGGTTGACGGAAACTTCGGCAACCCGGCCTCCCGCTCCCACGTATTCGGCTGGAAGGCCGAGGAAGCGGTTGAGAACGCGCGTCGCCAGGTCGCTGATCTGGTCAACGCCGACCCGCGTGAAATCGTCTGGACGTCCGGTGCTACCGAGTCCGACAACCTGGCTATCAAGGGTGCGGCGCATTTCTACGCGACCAAGGGCAAGCACCTGATCACCACCAAGATTGAGCACAAGGCTGTCCTCGACACCATGCGCCAACTGGAGCGTGAAGGTTTCGAGGTGACTTACCTTGAGCCCACCACCGACGGTATCGTCACCCCTGCGATGATCGAAGCCGCGATGCGTGAAGACACCATCCTGGTTTCCGTGATCCACGTGAACAACGAAATCGGCACCATCAACGACATCGCCGCCATCGGCGAGCTGACGCGCTCCAAGGGTGTGTTGCTACACGTCGACGCCGCTCAGTCCACCGGCAAGGTCGATATCGACCTGTCCAAGCTGAAAGTCGACCTGATGTCGTTCTCGGCTCACAAGACTTACGGCCCTAAAGGCATCGGCGCTCTCTACGTCAGCCGCAAGCCGCGCGTGCGCATCGAAGCGACCATGCACGGTGGCGGCCACGAGCGCGGCATGCGTTCGGGCACCCTGGCGACCCACCAGATCGTCGGCATGGGCGAAGCCTTCCGCGTGGCCAAGGAAGACATGGCTGCCGAAAATGTGCGTATCAAGGCCCTCAGCGATCGCTTCTACAAGCAGGTCGAGAACCTTGAAGAGCTGTACATCAACGGCAGCATGACTGCCCGTGTACCGCACAACCTGAATTTGAGCTTCAACTATGTCGAAGGCGAGTCGCTGATCATGGCGCTCAAGGACCTGGCGGTCTCGTCCGGTTCGGCCTGTACCTCGGCATCCCTTGAGCCTTCGTATGTATTGCGCGCCCTGGGCCGCAACGACGAACTGGCACACAGCTCGATCCGCTTTACGTTCGGCCGCTTCACCACTGAAGAGCAAGTCGACTACGCGGCGCAGAAGGTCTGCGAAGCCGTCAACAAGCTGCGCGTTCTGTCGCCGCTGTGGGACATGTACAAAGACGGTGTCGATATTTCCAAGATCGAGTGGGCGGCACACTAAATATAGAAGCCGCCACCCAAGCTCTGTAGGAACGTGGCGGTAAACGCAGGCGTTTCTACAGGGTTCCAGAGCGGCCCTGATGAGTGAGGATTCAGTACCATGGCTTACAGCGAAAAGGTCATCGACCACTACGAAAACCCGCGCAACGTCGGCAAGATGAACGCGGAAGATCCTGATGTCGGCACCGGCATGGTCGGCGCTCCGGCGTGCGGCGATGTGATGCGCCTGCAGATCAAGGTCAACGATGCTGGCGTTATCGAAGACGCCAAATTCAAGACTTATGGCTGCGGTTCGGCCATCGCCTCCAGCTCCCTGGCGACCGAATGGATGAAAGGCAAGACTCTGGATGAGGCTGTCACCATCAGCAACACCCAGCTGGCCGAAGAACTGGCACTGCCGCCAGTCAAAATCCACTGCTCCGTACTCGCTGAAGACGCCATCAAGGCGGCGGTTCGCGACTACAAGCAGAAGAAAGGCTTGATCTAAGCATTTGGCGACGAGTAAGGAGTCAACGATGGCTATCAGCATGACAGAAGCGGCAGCGCAGCACATTCGCCGCTCCCTGAATGGGCGCGGTAAAGGTGAGGGGATTCGTCTGGGTGTTCGCACCACGGGCTGTTCCGGCCTTGCCTACGTGCTGGAGTTTGTCGACGAGGTGGTTGAAGAGGATCAGGTGTTCGAAAGTCACGGCGAGAAAGTGATCATCGACCCCAAGAGCCTGACCTACCTGGACGGCACCGAACTCGATTTCGTCAAGGAAGGGTTGAACGAAGGCTTCAAGTTCAACAACCCCAACGTGCGCGGTGAATGTGGCTGCGGCGAAAGCTTCAACATTTGAGGCTACTCGTGGGTACTCCTTGTCATTTCGCTTTATTCGAGCTGCAGCCGAGCTTTCGGCTGGACCTTGAGCAGCTTGCCACGCGCTATCGAGAACTGGCGCGTGGGGTGCATCCGGACCGCTTTGCCGACGCTTCCGAGCGTGAGCAACGCCTGGCCCTGGAGCAATCGGCCAGCCTCAACGAAGCCTATCAGACGCTCAAAAGCCCTCCCAAACGCGCGCGCTATTTGCTGGCGATGAAGGGCGGTGAGTTGCCGATGGAAGTCACTGTGCATGACCCGGACTTCCTGATGCAGCAGATGCAATGGCGTGAAGAGCTCGAAGATCTGCAGGACGAAGCCGATGTGGCGGGTGTCGCGGTCTTCAAGCGTCGTCTGAAAACCGCCCAGGACGAGCTCAACGAAAGCTTTGCGGCCTGTTGGGATGATGCGGCGCAACGTGAACAGGCCGAGCGCCTGATGCGGCGCATGCAGTTCCTCGACAAGCTCACCTACGAAGTGCGCCAGCTAGAAGAGCGCCTCGACGATTAACCCAGTGCTGCCCGTGATGCACGCCTGATAGACAGATAAGA
This sequence comes from Pseudomonas synxantha BG33R, assembly GCF_000263715.2. Taxonomy (NCBI): domain Bacteria; kingdom Pseudomonadati; phylum Pseudomonadota; class Gammaproteobacteria; order Pseudomonadales; family Pseudomonadaceae; genus Pseudomonas; species Pseudomonas synxantha. The sequence goes on along the minus strand of NZ_CM001514.1, from coordinate 5,140,263 downwards.
CCTGATTACCATGGCCCTACTGCAAATCGCCGAACCCGGCCAAAGCCCTCAACCGCACCAGCGTCGCCTGGCGGTCGGGATTGACCTGGGCACCACCAATTCCCTGGTTGCTGCCTTGCGCAGCGGCCTGTCCGAGCCGCTGCCCGATGCCGATGGGCAGGTGATCCTGCCGTCTGCCGTGCGTTACCACCCTGATCGTACCGAAGTGGGGGAGTCGGCCAAGTTGGCCGCGTCCTCGGACCCCCTGAACACTGTGCTGTCGGTCAAGCGCTTGATGGGTCGTGGGCTGTCCGACGTCAAGCAGTTGGGCGACCAGTTGCCGTACCGCTTTGTCGGCGGTGAATCCCATATGCCGTTTATCGACACCGTCCAGGGCCCGAAAAGCCCGGTCGAAGTGTCGGCCGATATCCTCAAGGTGCTGCGCCAGCGTGCGGAAAAAACCTTGGGCGGCGAGCTGGTCGGTGCGGTGATCACCGTTCCGGCGTATTTCGATGACGCCCAGCGTCAAGCCACCAAGGACGCGGCGAAACTGGCCGGCCTGAATGTACTGCGTCTGCTCAACGAGCCGACCGCTGCGGCTGTGGCCTACGGCCTCGATCAGCACGCTGAAGGCCTGGTCGCCATTTATGATCTGGGCGGCGGCACCTTCGATATTTCGATCCTGCGCCTGACCGGCGGTGTTTTCGAAGTGCTGGCCACCGGCGGCGACAGCGCCCTGGGCGGCGATGACTTCGACCACGCCATCGCCGGCTGGATCATCGCCAGCGCCGGTTTGTCTGCCGACCTGGACCCGGGCGCGCAGCGTAACTTGCTGCAAACTGCCTGTGCGGCCAAGGAAGCGCTGACTGATGCTGCATCTGTTGAAGTCAAGTATGGTGATTGGTCGGCACAGCTGACCCGCGAAGCCTTTGACGCGCTGATCGAGCCGATGGTCGCCCGCAGCCTCAAGGCTTGCCGTCGTGCTGTGCGTGACTCCGGTATTGAACTGGAAGATGTCGGCGCTGTGGTCATGGTCGGTGGCTCCACTCGCGTGCCCCGTGTGCGTGAGGCGGTTGCCGAAGCCTTTGGTCGCCAGCCGTTGACTGAAATCGATCCGGATCAAGTGGTGGCCATTGGCGCCGCAATCCAGGCCGATACCCTGGCTGGTAACAAGCGCGATGGTGGCGAACTGCTGTTGCTCGACGTGATTCCGCTGTCTCTGGGCCTGGAAACCATGGGCGGCCTGATGGAGAAGGTGATTCCACGCAACACCACCATCCCCGTCGCGCGCGCCCAGGATTTCACCACCTACAAAGACGGCCAGACGGCCATGATGATTCATGTGCTGCAAGGCGAGCGCGAGCTGATCAGCGACTGCCGCTCCCTGGCGCGTTTTGAATTGCGCGGCATCCCGGCCATGGTGGCGGGGGCGGCGAAGATTCGCGTGACCTTCCAGGTTGATGCTGACGGCCTGCTCAGCGTGGCTGCACGTGAGTTGGCTTCGGGCGTTGAGGCCAGCATCCAGGTCAAACCGTCCTACGGCCTGACCGACGGCGAAATCGCCAAGATGCTCAAGGACTCGTTCCAGTATGCCGGTGACGACAAGGTTGCCCGCGTACTGCGTGAGCAGCAAGTGGATGCCCAGCGCCTGCTCGAAGCGGTGCAGGGCGCCCTTGAAACCGACGGCGAGCGCCTGCTGGATGCCGAAGAGCGCATGGTCATCGACCTGCAGATGCAGGAATTGGCCGAACTGATGAAAGGCAACGATGGTTACGCCATCGAGCAACAGACCAAGCGCCTGTCGCAAGTGACTGATGCCTTTGCTGCCCGTCGTATGGATCAGACGGTGAAAGCCGCACTGGCGGGCCGCAACCTGAATGAAATCGAGGAATAACTGATGCCGCAGGTCACTTTTCTACCGCACGCCGAACACTGCCCGGATGGCATGGTCGTGGAGGCAGAGACCGGCAAGTCCCTGCTTGACGTCGCGCACGACAACCATATCGAGATTGAAAGTGCCTGTGGTGGCGTCAATGCCTGCACCACTTGCCACTGCATCATTCGTAAAGGTTTCGACAGCCTCAATGAGGCTGACGACCTGGAAGAAGACTATCTTGATAGGGCGTGGGGGCTGGAGCCGACGTCGCGTCTGAGTTGCCAGGCGAAAGTGGGGACTGAAGACCTCACCGTTGAAATCCCGAAATATTCGCTCAACCATGCCGCCGAAGCGCCGCATTGATTCAAGGAAGTGTCATGAGTCTTAAATGGGTTGATGTACAAGAGATCGCTATCCTGTTGGCCGATGGCAACCCGGATCTGGATCCTTACTCCCTGAACTTTGTAGCTTTGCGTGACATGGTCATGGCATTGCCCGGGTTCGAAGATGAGCGTGATCGTGGTGGTGAAAAGGTCCTGGAAGCGATCCAGACTGCCTGGAAAGAAGAACAGGACTGACGCCTCCCTCACGCAGTTAGGCAATACCCAATAACCCGCGTATAATTCGCGGGTTTAATTTTTCGTAAATTACCGTTTCTGGAGTTACACCATGGCTGTTCAACGTACTTTCTCCATCATCAAGCCTGACGCTGTTGCAAAAAACGTCATCGGCGAGATCACCACTCGTTTCGAAAAAGCCGGCCTGAAGGTTGTAGCTTCGAAACTCAAGCAACTGTCCAAGGCTGAAGCTGAAGGCTTCTACGCTGAGCACAGCGCTCGTGGTTTCTTCGGCGACCTGGTTGCCTTCATGATCTCCGGTCCTGTTGTTGTTCAGGTTCTGGAAGGCGAAAACGCTATCGCTCTGAACCGTGAGCTGATGGGCGCTACCAACCCTAAAGAAGCGGCTGCCGGCACCATTCGTGCTGACTTCGCTGAGTCCATCGACGCCAACGCTGTTCACGGTTCGGACTCCGAAGCCGCTGCTGCTCGCGAAATCTCGTACTTTTTCGCTGCTACTGAAGTAACCGCTCGCTAAGCATCGGCTTAAAGAGTGAGGGTGAATCCATGACTACATCGACTGTTAAAACCAACCTGCTGGGTCTGACTCAGCCGGAAATGGAGAAATTCTTCGACTCAATCGGGGAGAAGCGTTTCCGTGCCGGTCAGGTAATGAAGTGGATTCACCACTTTGGCGTCGACGATTTCGACGCCATGACGAACGTCAGCAAGGCCCTGCGCGACAAGCTCAAGGCCATTGCCGAGGTGCGTGGTCCCGAAGTTGTCAGCGAGGACATCTCCAGCGACGGCACCCGTAAATGGGTGGTGCGTGTGGCGTCCGGCAGCTGCGTCGAGACCGTGTACATTCCCCAGGGCAAACGCGGCACCTTGTGCGTTTCGTCCCAGGCAGGCTGTGCCCTGGATTGCAGTTTCTGCTCCACCGGCAAGCAAGGCTTCAATAGCAACCTCACCGCCGCCGAAGTCATCGGCCAGGTGTGGATTGCCAACAAATCCTTTGGCAGCGTCCCGGCGACCGTCGACCGTGCCATCACCAACGTGGTGATGATGGGCATGGGTGAGCCGCTGCTGAACTTCGACAACGTGATTGCGGCCATGCACCTGATGATGGACGACCTGGGCTACGGCATCTCCAAGCGCCGTGTGACCCTGTCGACCTCCGGCGTGGTGCCGATGATCGATGAGCTGGCCAAGCACATCGACGTCTCCCTCGCGTTGTCGTTGCACGCACCGAATGACGCATTGCGTAACCAATTGGTGCCGATCAACAAGAAGTATCCGCTTAAGATGCTGCTCGAATCTTGCCAGCGTTACATGGCGACCTTGGGTGAGAAGCGTGTGCTGACCATTGAGTACACCATGCTCAAGGACATCAACGACAAGGTCGAGCACGCGGTCGAGATGATCGAGTTGCTCAAGAACACCCCGTGCAAGATCAACCTGATCCCGTTCAACCCGTTTCCGCATTCCGGTTACGAGCGGCCGAGCAACAACGCCATCCGCCGTTTCCAGGATCAACTGCACCAGGCCGGCTACAACGTCACCGTACGCACCACCCGTGGTGAAGACATCGACGCCGCCTGTGGCCAATTGGTAGGGCAGGTGATGGACCGCACCCGCCGCAGCGAACGTTATATCGCCGTGCGCGAACTTAACGCCGCCGAAGATTTGCCGCAAATTGCTGTGAATCGAATCTGAGAGAGGATCTCTATGCCCTTGCGCCTTGCGCTGCTTTTACTGCTTGCCGGCCTCGTTGCCGGTTGTGTTTCATCGGGCCATGACAGCCCTTTGCACACCACTAAAGGCCGTGATGAGGCGCGGGTTGCCTATGTGCAATTGGGCTTGGGGTATTTGCGTCAAGGTATGAGCGAGCAAGCCAAGGTGCCGCTGAAAAAGGCCCTTGAACTGGACAGCGCGGATGCCGATGCCAACGCCGCACTGGCTCTGGTGTTTCAGGCCCAGGCCGAGCCTGAGCTGGCCGACCGCTATTTCAGCAAGGCCCTGGCTTCACGTCCTGCCGATCCCAGGTTGCTGAACAACTATGGCAGTTTCCTGTTCGAGCAGAAACGGTATGACCAAGCCGCTGCTTATTTCCAGCAAGCCAGCGCCGATACTCTTTATCCTGAGCGTTCGCGGGTGTTCGAGAACCTCGGGGTGACTTCGATGCGCCTCGGTCAGCGCGACAGCGCGCGCCAGCAGCTGGAAAAAGCCCTGCATCTGAACAGTCGCCAGCCACGGGCATTGCTCGAAATGGCTGAGTTGTCTTACGAAGACAGGCATTATGTGCCGGCACGAGACTATTACGAGCGTTTTAGCCTGCTCAGCGGGCAAAATGCACGTAGTCTATTGCTCGGTGTGCGCCTGGCGACGGTTCATGAAGAACACGACACGGCCGCACGTTTTGGCCAGCAACTCGAACGACTCTATCCCGGTACGCCGGAATATCAGCAATACCTGTCGGAGCAATGATGAAAGCCGCGCACCCGGAAGATGTAGCAGCTAATCGCGTAAACCCAGGCGAAACCTTGCGTCAGGCCCGCGAAAGCAATGGTTGGTCGCTGGCGGAAGTGGCCCTCAAGCTCAATTTGACCAGCACGTCCCTGGCCAATCTGGAAGCCGGCGCGTTCGACAAGCTGCCTGGGCACACCTTTGCCCGTGGCTATATTCGCGCCTACGCCAAATTGCTGGGTATTGACCAGGCGGTGCTGGTGCAGGAATTCGACCAGTTCACCGGTACCGATGCCCAGGGCAGCAATGTCCATGGCCTTGGGCGCATCGAAGAGCCAACGCGGGTTTCCCACACGATTTTGCGGATTGTCAGCCTGTTGCTGCTGGTTGCCGTGGTCGGCGGCGGTTTCGTCTGGTGGCAAGACCAGGCCTCCCAGCGCAGCAAAGACCTGACCAGCAACGCCATGGAGCACGTCGAAGTCGAAAGCGCCGATGGCACCACCCAGATTCATCCGCTGGACGAGCCGGAAGACCAGGCGGTTGCCGAAGGGCAGGCCGCACCGCAAGTGCCGGCTACGGCTGAGCAGCCGGCGTCGCAAGTGGGCACCACGCCTGCTGACACTGCGGTGGTACAGGCCCCGGTGACCCCGGCAGCACCCGTGGTTCAAGCTCCTGCGGCACCCGCACCCGCACCCGCACCCGCGACGCCTGCGCCAGCCGCACCGGCAACGCCAGCAATGTCGCCTCCGACCACCCCAGCGTTGATCGCCGGTGACGGGCGCGTTCAGATCACCTTCATCGCTGACTGCTGGACGCAGGTCACCGATGGCAACGGCAAAGTGCTGTTCAGCGGTTTGAAGCGTAAGGGAGATACGCTTGACCAGGGCGGCAAGCCTCCTTTGACGCTGCGTCTGGGCTTTGCCCGTGGCGCGCAAGTGGCCTACAACGGCCAGCCTGTAGACGTGGCGCCGTTCACCAGTGGCGAGACCGCTCGCCTCAAGTTGGGACAATAGTCATGCACGGCGAATCTCCAATCAAACGTCGCGTATCGCGCAAGATCTGGGTTGGCTCTGTGCCGGTGGGGGGCGATGCCCCTATCGCCGTGCAGAGCATGACCAACAGCGACACCAATGATGTGGCCGCCACCGTAGCCCAGATCAATCGCCTGGAAGCGGCGGGTGTGGACATCGTGCGGGTTTCCGTGCCGGACATGGATGCAGCCGAGGCTTTCGGCCGCATCAAGCAGTTGGTCAAGGTGCCGCTGGTTGCCGACATTCACTTCGACTACAAGATTGCACTGCGCGTGGCCGAGCTGGGTGTGGACTGCCTGCGTATCAACCCGGGCAACATCGGTCGCGAAGACCGTGTGCGTGCCGTGGTGGACGCCGCCCGTGATCGTGGGATTCCGATCCGCATTGGCGTGAACGCCGGCTCCCTGGAAAAAGACCTGCAAAAAAAATACGGCGAGCCTACCCCGGCGGCGCTGGTCGAGTCGGCACTGCGCCACGTTGAGCACCTGGAACGCCTGAATTTCCAGGACTTCAAGGTCAGCGTAAAGGCCTCCGATGTGTTCATGGCGGTAGAAGCCTACCGCCTGCTGGCCAAGGAAATCGTGCAACCGTTGCACCTGGGTATCACGGAAGCGGGCGGTTTGCGCTCAGGCACAGTGAAATCTGCCGTGGGTCTCGGTATGCTGCTCGCCGAAGGGATTGGCGATACTATCCGCATCTCCCTGGCGGCAGACCCCGTAGAGGAAGTGAAGGTCGGCTACGACATTCTCAAATCCCTGCGTTTGCGTTCCCGTGGTATCAACTTCATTGCCTGCCCGAGCTGCTCGCGGCAGAACTTCGACGTGGTGAAAACCATGAACGATTTGGAGTTGCGCCTAGAAGACCTGCTGGTGCCGCTGGATGTCGCAGTCATCGGTTGTGTGGTCAACGGGCCGGGTGAAGCCAAAGAGGCTCATGTGGGCCTGACCGGTGGTACGCCGAATTTGATTTACATCGACGGCAAGCCGTCGCAGAAGCTAACGAATGACAATCTGGTGGATGAGCTGGAAAAGCTGATCCGCGAGAAAGCGGCCGAGAAGGTCGCCGCTGACGCAGCGCTGATCGCTCGCGGCTGATTGAACGAATTTAAGGATTTGATGTGAGCAAGTCTCTGCAAGCCATTCGTGGCATGAACGACATCCTGCCGGAGCAGACGCCACTGTGGCGCTACTTCGAAAGCACTGTCGCGCGCCTGCTGGATAACTACGGTTACAAGCAGATCCGCATGCCGATCGTCGAGTTCACCGAGCTGTTCAAGCGCTCCATCGGTGAAGTGACCGACATCGTCGAAAAAGAGATGTACACCTTCGAAGACCGCAACGGCGACTCCCTGACCCTGCGTCCGGAAGGCACTGCCGCGTGCGTGCGCGCCGTACTGGAACATGGCATCACCGGTGGTGGCCAAACCCAGAAGCTCTGGTACATCGGCCCGATGTTCCGCCACGAGCGCCCGCAGAAGGGCCGCTATCGCCAGTTCCACCAGATCGGTTGCGAAGTCTTCAACCTTGACGGCCCGGACATCGACGCCGAGCTGATCGTGCTGACCTGGCGTCTGTGGGGCCAACTGGGCATCCGCGATGCGGTCAAGCTCGAACTCAACAGCCTGGGTACCAGCGAGTCCCGGGGCCGCTATCGCGAAGCCCTGGTCGAATACCTGTCGGCTCACCTGGATAAATTGGACGAAGACAGCCAGCGCCGTCTGAAGACCAACCCGTTGCGCGTTCTGGATACCAAGAACGCCGACACCCAGGCCGTATTGGTCAACGCACCGAAAATGGCCGATTACCTGGACGACGAATCCCGCGTGCACTTCGAGGGCCTCAAGGCTCGCCTGGATGCCGCGGGGATTCCCTACGTGATCAACCCCAAGCTGGTGCGTGGCCTCGACTACTACAGCAAGACTGTATTCGAGTGGGTCACCGACAAGCTCGGCGCCCAAGGCACCGTGTGTGCCGGTGGTCGCTACGACGGCCTGGTCGAGCAAATGGGCGGCAAGCCGACCCCGGGCGTAGGCTTTGCCATGGGCATCGAGCGGCTGATCCTGCTGCTGGAAACCCTGGAGCAGGTTCCCGAAGAAATTTCCCGTCAGGTGGACGTGTACCTGTGCGCTTTTGGCGAGGCTGCCGAACTGGCCGCCCTGGCCTTGAGCGAGAAGGTGCGCGACCAACTGCCGAACCTGCGCCTGCAGATCAATGCCGGCGCCGGCAGCTTCAAGAGCCAGTTCAAGAAGGCTGACAAGAGCGGTGCGCTGTACGCACTCATCCTTGGCGATGACGAGTTGGCCCAGCAAGTGATAGGTTTCAAACCCCTGCGTGGCCAGGGTGAACAACAGAACGTTGCCTTTGATGCGCTCGCTGCGCACTTGGCCACCTGCGTCGTGCAGGGTTGAAGCTGTCGAACAGCCGAATTTAGCGATTAAGGAGTATTGGGGTGTCGAGTACTGATGATGAGCAACTGGCCGAGTTCAAGGACTGGTGGCAGCGTAACGGCAAGCCCCTGGTCACTGGCGGCCTGCTGGCTTTAGTGGTGGTGTTCGGCTGGCAAGCCTGGACCAAGTATCAGGCCAACCAATCCCAGGGCGCCTCGATCGTTTACCAGCAATTGCTGGAAACTACCCTGACGCCGGACGGCAAGCCTGACCCTGCACAGGTGGCAGACCTGGCCGGCAAGCTGAAAAACGAATTCGGCGGTAGCACCTACGCCCAGTACGGCAGCCTGTTCGTCGCGAAAGTCGCGGTCGATACCGGCAAGCTGGATGACGCAGCCACCGAGCTGAAGGCCATTGCCGACAAGCCGACCAACCCGACCCTGGGTGAAATCGCACGTCAGCGCCTGGCACAGGTATTGGCGGCACAGAACAAGGCTGACGAAGCACTCAAACTGCTCGACGGCGATGCTGACAAGGCATTCGTGGCCACTCGCGAAGAGCTCAAGGGCGACCTGTTGGTCCAATTGGGTCGTACCGACGAAGCCCATGCTGCGTACCAAAAAGCCAAGGCGGCGCTGTCTGATGAAGCGGCGGTCGGTGGCTTACAAATCAAGCTCGACGACTTGGCCAAAGGGGATGCGTGACGTGATCCGTTGGAAACATGCAGCATTGCTGGCTCTGGCCGTTTTGGCCGCGGGTTGCAGCAGCAACAGCAAAAAAGAACTGCCGCCTGCCGAGCTGACCAGCTTCAAGGAAGAAGTGGTCCTGCAAAAACAATGGAGCCAATCCATTGGTGACGGGCAGGGCGACCTCTACAACCTGTTGCAGCCGGCGATCGACGGCGACAACATCGTGGCCACTGATTCCACTGGCGTCGTGGTTGCCATGGATCGCATGAACGGCGACGTCAAGTGGAAGAAAGACCTCGAGCTACCGGTTTCCGGTGGTGTGGGTGTCGGCTACGGCATGGTGCTGATCGGTACGCTCAAAGGTGATGTGGTCGCACTCGACTCCAGCACCGGCGAAGAGAAATGGCGCGCTCGCGTGACCAGTGAAGTGCTCTCGGCGCCAGCGACCAACGGCGATATCGTCGTGGTGCAGACCCAGGATGACCGCGTGATCGGTCTGGATGCCTCCACTGGCGACCAACGCTGGTTGTACGACAGCACCCCGGCGGTGTTGACCCTGCGTGGTACCAGTGGTCCGATTGTGACCAACAATCTCGCTGTGGCTGGCCTGTCGACCGGTAAAGTAGTCGCCCTGGATACCCAGAACGGCGTGCCAGCGTGGGAAACCCGTGTGGCTATCCCGCAAGGCCGTTCCGAACTGGACCGCGTCGTGGACATCGACGGTGGCCTGCTGCTGTCGGGTGAAACCCTCTACGTGGCCACCTATCAGGGCCGTGTTGCCGCGCTGGACCTGCAAAGCGGCCGCATCAACTGGCAGCGTGATGCTTCCAGCTATGCGGGTGTCGCCCAAGGGTTTGGCAGCGTCTACGTGAGCCTGGCCTCCGGCACCGTTGAAAGTGTCGATGAGCGTTCCACCACTGCACTGTGGAGCAACGACTCGCTGGCTCGCCGCCAACTGTCGGCGCCGGAAGTCTTCTCCAGCTACGTAGCAGTCGGTGACTTTGAAGGTTACCTGCACCTGCTGAGCCAGGTGGATGGTCGCTTTGTCGGTCGCCAACGTATCGACAGCGACGGCCTGCGTGCGCGTCCGCTGGTGGTAGGTAACATGCTTTATGTGTATGGCAACGGCGGCAAGCTGGAAGCCCTGACCATCAAGTAAGAACCATGCTTGGGGTAACACCCAGGCGGCCCTGCTTTTGCAGGGCATGCGGCATCTGACGATGCTGCCCCGAGCACCAGCCGCTGCCCTGCAGCGGCTTTTGTATTTTCTGAAATAACGAAGTGGAGAGCCGCATGGTTCCCGTAATCGCCCTGGTGGGCCGACCTAACGTCGGCAAGTCCACCTTGTTCAACCGCCTGACCAGGACTCGCGACGCCATTGTCGGCGACTTGTCCGGTCTGACCCGTGATCGCCAATACGGTGAGGCAAAGTGGCAAGGGCGCTCCTACATTATTGTCGACACCGGTGGTATCTCCGGTGACGAGCATGGCATGGACGAAAAAATGGCCGAGCAGTCGCTGCTGGCCATTGAAGAAGCCGATGTCGTGTTGTTCCTGGTGGACGCCCGCGCGGGTTATACCGCCGCTGACCAGATGATTGGCGAGCACCTGCGCAAGCGCAACAAGCGTTCCTATCTGGTCGCCAACAAGATCGACAACATCGATCCTGAGGCGGCCCGTGCCGAATTCAGCCCGATGGGCCTCGGTGATGCGATCCCGGTCGCGGGTGCCCACGGCCGTGGCATCACCCAGATGCTGGAAATCGCCCTGCGCGACTTCCCCAAGGATGATGTCGAGGAAGAAGAGGGCGAGGAAGAGATCGTCGCTGAAGGCGAGGAAGCCAAGCGCATTCCTGGCCCGAGCGAAAAAGACGGTATCAAGATCGCTATCATCGGCCGCCCGAACGTCGGCAAGTCGACCCTGGTCAACCGTATGCTCGGTGAAGACCGCGTTATCGTCTACGACCAGCCCGGCACCACTCGCGACAGTATCTACATCCCGTTCGAGCGTAACGACGAGAAGTACACGCTGATCGACACCGCCGGTGTGCGCAAGCGCGGCAAGATCCACGAAGAAGTTGAAAAGTTCTCCGTGGTCAAAACCCTGCAAGCGATCAAAGACGCCAACGTGGTGATCTTCGTGATGGACGCCCGCGAAGGCGTGGTGGACCACGACCTCAATTTGCTGGGCTTTGCCCTGGAAGCCGGTCGGGCCCTGGTGATCGCGATCAACAAGTGGGACGGCATGACGCCGAGCGAGCGCGATTTCGTCAAGATCGAACTGCAGCGTCGGTTGTTCTTCGTCGAGTTCGCCGATATCCACTTTATCTCGGCACTGCACGGTACTGGCGTGGGTAACCTCTACGCCTCGGTACAGAACTCGTTCAAGTCCGCGGTCACCCGCTGGCCGACCAACCGTCTGACCCAGATCCTCGAAGATGCCGTGGGCGAGCACGCACCGCCGATGGTCAACAACCGTCGGATCAAACTGCGTTACGCCCACTTGGGTGGTGCCAACCCGCCGATTATCGTGATCCACGGTAACCAGATCGAGAAGGTGCCCAAGTCCTACGTGCGTTACCTGGAAAACACTTACCGCCGAGTCTTGAAGCTGGTCGGTACGCCGATCCGTATCGAGTTCAAGGGTGGCGAGAACCCATACGAAGGCAACAAGAACACACTGACCGACCGTCAGGTGAACAAGAAGCGTCGTTTGATGACTCACCACAAGAAGGCCGACAAGAAGCGCCGTGATAAAAAATAACGGCAGCTTCGAGTCGTAAGCTACAAGCTGCAAGAAAGGGCTCCTTCGGAGCCCTTTTTTGTGCCTGACGGTTTGCCCCTTGACCTGCTTGCAGCTTGCAGCTTAAAACTTGCAGCTCACCCGAAGGGGGCTCCCATGATCACCAGCAAGCTGCCGAATGTCGGCACGACCATTTTCACCACCATGTCGCAACTCGCCGCTGAAACCGGCGCGCTCAACCTGTCCCAGGGTTTCCCGGATTTCAATGGCCCGCAAGGTTTACTCGATGCAGTGGGCAAGCATATCGCTCTGGGTCACAACCAGTACGCGCCCATGACCGGCTTGCCCGTGTTGCGTCAGCAGGTGGCCGCCAAGATTGCTCGCAGTTATGGCGCCACAGTCAATGCCGACAGCGAGGTGACCATCACCCCTGGCGCCACTGAGGCGATCTTCTGCGCGATCCAGGCGGTGATTCGCAGTGGCGATGAAGTCATCGTGTTCGACCCCAGCTACGACAGCTATGAGCCCTCGGTGGAGCTGGCCGGTGGTCGTTGCGTGCATGTGCAACTGAGCCTGGACGGTTTTGCCCTCGACTTCGAGCAGATCAAGGCGGCGCTGTCGCCGCGCACCCGTATGATCATCATCAACTCGCCCCATAACCCGACTGGTGCGCTGATCAGCCGCGCCGAGCTGGACCAGTTGGCCGAACTGATCCGCGACCGTGATATCTACCTGGTCAGCGATGAGGTCTACGAACACCTGGTGTTCGACGGTGTGCCCCACGCCAGCATATTGGCCCATCAGGAGCTGTATCAGCGCGCCTTCGTGGTCAGCTCCTTCGGCAAGACCTATCACGTGACCGGGTGGAAAACCGGTTACGTGGTCGCGCCGCCGGCCCTGACTGCCGAACTGCGCAAGGTGCATCAATATGTCAACTTTTGCGGCGTGACCCCTTTGCAGTACGCTTTGGCTGACTTCATGGCCGAACACCCGGAGCATGTCGAAGAACTGCCGGCCTTTTACCAGGCCAAGCGCGACATGTTTTGCGACCTGCTGGCGCCGTCCCGCTTCAGTTTTACCCGGGTGAGCGGCACTTACTTCCAATTGGTGGATTACTCACAGATTCGCCCTGACCTGGATGACATTGCTATGTCCTTGTGGATGACCCGCGAACACGGCGTGGCGACCATACCGGTCTCGGTGTTCTACCAGCACCCACCCCAAGGCCAGCGCCTGGTGCGTCTGTGCTTTGCCAAACGCGAGGAGACGCTGCAACAAGCAGCCGAAAAGCTATGCGTGATCTGAGTGCACTGCCCAATCTGAACATCGCCCTGATCCAGACCAGCCTGGTGTGGCATGACCGTCAGGCTAACCTTGAGCATTTTGAGCTGCTGCTGGAGCAGGCCAATGGCGCCGACCTGATCATACTGCCGGAGATGTTCACCACCGGATTCTCCATGGAGTCAGCCACCCTCGCCGAGCCGGAAAAGGGCCCGACCCATCACTGGCTCCAGGCGCAGGCAACCAGATACAACGCGGTGATCACTGGCAGCGTGATTATCCAGGCCGCCGACGGTAGCCACCGCAACCGCCTGTTGTGGGCAAGGCCGGATGGCGAGGTGCTGCATTACGACAAGCGTCACCTGTTCCGCATGGCCGGTGAGCACGATCACTACACCCCCGGCGAACGCCAGGTGCAGTTTGAGTTGAAGGGCTGGCGCATTCGCCCACTGATTTGCTACGACCTGCGCTTCCCGGTATGGAGTCGCGATGCCCAGGACACCGACTTGCTGCTGTACACCGCCAATTGGCCCGGTGCACGTCGTCAGCATTGGAACCGCTTGTTGCCGGCGCGGGCGATTGAAAACCTGTGCTATGTGGCAGCCGTGAATCGGGTAGGCACGGATGGCAAAGGATTTGCGTATACCGGGGATAGCCAGGTACTGGATTTCCAGGGTGAAACCTTGCTGAGTGCAGGGGAGGCGGACGGGGTGTTCCAGGTGATTCTGGATGCGGCGGAGTTGGCTGCTTATCGCACCAGGTTTCCAGCGAACCTGGATGCCGATAGCTTTCAGTTTGTCTGATAAACCGCTATCGGGAGCAAGCCCCCTCCCACTTTGATTTGCGAATACATTCAAATGTGGGAGGGGGCTTGCTCCCGATGGGGCCATCAGCGCCACCATAACCCCAAAGTAAAAAAGGCCCCTGGATTCACACCCAGGGGCCTTTCACATTTCAGCAGCCGATTACGCCGCTTTGGCTTCCAACTGGCTCAACGAGCGGTTCAGCGCACTGAACAGCGCCTTGAAGCTGGCGGTGGTGATGTTTTCATCAATGCCCACACCATGCACCGGACGTTCGCCGTTCACGCGCAGTTCAATGTAGGCGGCCGCCTTGGCATTGGTGCCCGCACCGATGGCATGTTCGTTGTAGTCCATGATCTCCACGCCAATCGGCAGGCCGGCCACCAAGGCTTCCAGCGCACCGTTGCCTTTGCCTTTCCAGTGCAGGTTGGTTTCGCCCTGGCCCTTGCCGGAAACTTCCACCTCGACAAAGCTGTTGCCGTTCTCTTCCTGCAGGCGATGGCTGACCAGCGCGTACGGGGTGTTGGCTTGCAGGTATTCACGCTGCAGCAAGGCGTAGATCTGCGGCGCAGTCATCTCAAGGCCCACACGGTCGGTTTCGGCCTGAACCACCTGGCTGAATTCGATCTGCATGCGACGCGGCAAGCTGATGTCGTATTCCTGTTCCAGCAGGTAGGCGATGCCACCTTTGCCCGACTGGCTGTTCACACGAATCACCGCTTCGTAGCTGCGGCCAATGTCCGCTGGGTCGATCGGCAAGTACGGCACTTCCCACAGCGCATCGTCTTTCTGCTGGGAGAAGCCTTTGCGGATAGCGTCCTGGTGTGAGCCGGAAAACGCGGTGTGCACCAGGTCGCCCACATAAGGATGACGCGGGTGCACCTGGATCTGGTTGCACTCTTCAACGACTTTGCGCACACCGTCGATATCGGAGAAGTCCAGTTGCGGGTCCAGACCCTGGGTGTACATGTTCAGGGCCACGGTCACCAGGTCGACGTTGCCGGTACGCTCGCCGTTGCCGAACAGGCAGCCCTCGACGCGGTCGGCACCGGCCATCAGGCCCAGTTCGGTGGCGGCGACGCCGGTGCCGCGATCGTTATGGGTGTGCAGGCTGATGATCACACTGTCACGACGGTTGATATGGCGACCGAACCACTCGATCTGGTCGGCATAGATATTCGGTGTGGCGCATTCAACGGTGGCCGGCAGGTTGAGGATCATCTTGTGCTCGGGCGTCGGGTTCCACACCTCGATCACTGCGTCGCAGACTTCCTTGGCGAACTCCAACTCAGTGGCGCTGAACGTCTCCGGGGAGTATTCGAAGGTCCACTGGGTTTCAGGCTGTTGGGCGGCGTATTTGACGAACAGCTTGGCCGCGTTGACGGCGATAGCCTTGATGCCATCCTTGTCCTGGTTGAACACGATGCGGCGGAACGACGGCGACGTGGCGTTGTACAAGTGCACGATGGCTTTTTTGGCTCCGCGCAGGGATTCGAAGGTGCGTGCGATCAAGTCTTCACGGCCCTGGGTCAGCACCTGGATGGTGGTGTCCTCGGGGATGTGGTTGTCTTCGATCAGGGTGCGCACGAAGTCGAAGTCGGTTTGCGAGGCGGCCGGGAACGAGGCTTCGATTTCCTTCACGCCGACGGCGACCAGGGTCTTCCAGAAACGCAGTTTTTTCGCGGCGTCCATAGGCTCGATCAGCGACTGGTTGCCATCACGCAGGTCGGAGCTGCACCAGATCGGCGCGGTGGTGATGGTCTTCGACGGCCAGGTGCGGTCCGGGATGTCGATGGTCGGGAACGCGCGGTACTTCGAAGATGGGTCTTTGAGCATGCTCATCGGGAAATCCTTTGTTGTAGGGGCCGAGAAAAGGCGGCCTGCCGTAGAACTGTTATTGGGGATAAAACTTGAGGACGAGGCAGATCGATTCAGCCTGGCAGTCGTGCGCTGACGAGGCACAGGCTGCGGTGCTGGCGGAGCTGAATGAGGGTGTGAGAGGTTTTCATGCAGTCAACCCTAACCGCGAGATGGGAGGATGGCAAGCAGTGGGATAAAATTGAGAGAAGTTCTATTTTATTGCTTTTTTTTGAGTTTTTATTGCGGTGTTATTCTTTTTTTGTTGTTTTAGTGCTTCTTAGTGTGCTTCCTGCGCAATGGGTAGCCATGCGGCGGTAAGGCCGCATGGTGTTCCTCTCATGGGACGGTCAGACGGTCAGGTTGTCGATGTTGTAGTCAATGTGAATGTCTCCGCGTGGTTCAGGGATGTTGGTGCCGTGCATGAGCTTCAATGGTGGGGGGGGAGTATGAGGAGGCTGACTGGCGAGGCTTGAGCTGCCTTTTAGGCTAGGTGATACGGATACGCCGAGCCCTCCTGTCAACTCTGCAAGACCTGGAACACCGTCATAATTATTCATATGCGCATTTCCTACTACCGCCACATATTTTTCTCCAGCTGGGAGTTCTTCCATGATACGGGCTGCGAAGTAGTTGAACTCGCGTAGGCGCTCAACTGCCCATGTTGGATTAGCTTGCCAGGCTGCAAGGTTATCCATATGCCACGTTAATTGTGGGTGCTCGAGCCCTATGACCTTTATTCCGTGCTTCTGTGCTTCGGCGATGACGTCTTCCATAGTTGGACCGCCACTGAATTCGGGGCGATAGATACGTGGCCCCAGATAATCCGTATGAGACGCCAGTAGGGTCGCGTCTTCTACGCCTGGATAACTGCGCAGAAAAATCGCGTTCTCAAGGTAAACGGTGGTTACACCGCTATTTGCAAAGTTTTGCATCTGGTCGATCAGCAGTTGAAACGTCACAGGTTCGTCATGCAGTTCGCCAAGTACTAAGCCACGTATACCGGGTTGAGACAGGGCGTTTTGTAGGGCCGCCTCAGGTGTTCTATTGGTTGTTATCACCGTCTCGATTGTGCGTGTAGGCGTCGCATTTGTTAGGCGATTGTTGTAAAAGTTTCGCGTATTACGTCTGAACCATCGCCGTATTTGGGTAATGGTCGTTGCGTTCGCGGTAGAAATGTCTTCGGTAGCTGTACCGGAGAGCACTCGGTCCACATACTCAGTTCTGTTCCTTCTGCCACCACTTCCGCCCCTGCCGCCTGGTAATTCACTCAACCGCCATTCCCCGTTTCCAGCCGATTGCAGGGACGCCACGATTCTACTGCCGCGTGGCGCCGTCAGCGGGGCATTGGGGTTGACGATACTGACCTGCCCGTTGCGCGCATGAAACACCGAATCGATCTGATAAACCCTGTTCGTACCGGTACTGTCGGTGTAACGCACATACCAATGGTCGCCCACGTTATAAGTGCCGTCTGCCCTCAGGCGTTGCCCGCTGATGACTTCGTTCGGCACGGTGTAGGCGCTCAGGTCGCGGTTGGGCAGAGCGGTGGTGGTCGAGGGGCGGGTGGCAATGGTGGTGACGCCGCTGCTGGTGGAGGCCACCGCAGGGGGAGGGCTGGTGGGAGCCGGCAGCGCTCTGGGACCCGAACGTGTGGCGATCGGGCCGGCTTGGACGGTGGATCTGAATACCGGCCGCATCGGTGCGGCGCGAAGATTGGTGATGCCTGTGGCAGCCAGGCTGAAATCACTGTAGATCGTCCGTGCCAAGCCAGGCTTTTTGATCAAGTGCGGCAAGATTCTGCTATTGACGCGCAGCGCAGTCACACCGGCTTTGCCCAGACGAACACCTGTGGACACACCTTTGCCGACCACAGGTATCAGGTCCGCGAAGATCAAGGCCACCTCAATGCCGAACTCGATTTTGTTGAGGGTGGATTGCTTTGCCACTTCAGCACTGCTTACGGACTGGTGATCCGCGCGGTCGATCATCATTTGTACGTGTTGTTTGTACAGGTGATCCTGAACATTGCCTTCGATTGGTTTGAAGCTGGTTGCACCCCCCATTAACTTGAACGATGAAATAATCAATTCGGAAGAGATCAGGTTCAAGGGGTTGTAGGCACTGCTTTTAATGGCGTCCTTGAATTGCGCGATATCATCTTTACTGACTGGCGATTTTCTTTTTGTGATATAGGACGCCCACTCGCCTTTGGTCAGAAGGGCATCCAGGGCTTTATGGTCTGCCACTTCGCGAAATGTGATGCCGTCGGGAGCCTTGGGCGTATACAGCACCAACGATGAGTCTGTCTGATTGCCGATCACCATCACGCCCTGCACAACCAGCCCACGGTGGACAAGGCTGTTGGCCACAATGTTGTTTCCATCGACCTGGGGGCGTGTGGCGGGGTCGGGGTGGTCCAATACCATATCAACCCACTGCGCCGCGCGCTTGGTGGTGGTGTTTTCGTGGTTTTGTTCCTTGTAGGCGTCGGGATTGAGTTCTGATAAAAACGCCTCTTTGAACATGGCGCCTTCCAGGCTGGCTTTCCAGGCCGTACGCAATTGCGCGGCGCTGCCAACCTCGGTATCAGTCGCCATCTCTTGTTTAAGCAGCTTGGTGTATTCGCCGCCGACATCGGCGGCATTGACCAGCTTTTTAAGGCTCTCGGTGTCCAGAATCACCTGTTTGCCAGCCAAGTCCCGGACGGGCTCGCCTTGTGTATCCAGCAGCGCCAAGGTCATTTTCACATCGGTAAAAGTGCCTCTCTCGATGGCTGGAAAACCACTGGGATTGCTCAACGCCAAGTCGGTTAGAGAGACGGGGTCATTTTTGGAATAGAGGGGCTGGCCAGTACCCCGTCCGCCGTGGACGCCAGTGCGGGTGTGTACCTGCACCTTTAATTGATCAGCATCGACTATCGCCCCCGGGTATTGCTTGTTGAGGGCCGCATTCAGTCTGTCGCGGGAGAAGGCTCCCAGGGACGGGATTTTTTCGAGCAGCGGCGCCAGCGTATTCAGGCTTTTCTCTTGCACCTGTTCCAAATGTGAAAACACGGCTTCCTGAACGGGGGGCAGATTCTTCAGCCACTCGGGTTGGTTTTTGTCGGCCAGTTTGGCGTCCCTGGCCAGCATGGCATTGCTGCCATCGAGCAGATAAGACCAGTCCGCAGCATTGTCTATGGCTTGGACCGATGCGCTGTCGAGTAATGAGTTGGCGCCGTTACCTGAGGTTAGTGCTTTGCTCATGCCTGCGTTGATTTCTGCCTGCTGGCGCCTGAGCATCCAAGGTACGGCTTCTGCCAACACATCACCGGAAGATGGCGAGACACTGTGCATCAGGTCATCGCCGGAAAAACCGTCAGGTCTGTTTTGCAGGAACGGTGGCAGGGTTTGCAACAATAGTTCGGCGTGGGTGCCGCCTTGATCCAACCGGTCGGCCAGTGCCTGGCGTGCCTGGGCCGGTGTGGCAAACTCTTCGAATCCTTCGCCGGGTGTGTACAGCACGACCGGACCATTGGTGTCGTTGAGCTCAAGCGTGCGCCCATTCGGCCAGGTAGGTGACGTGGCATGTGAACCGTCGCTTTTGGTGATGAGGAACGCGCCCGCCAGCATCGCGCCGCGTTCGGTTTTGTCATCGACCGTGATGGGGTACACGCCCAGGCGAGCACCATTGGCGAATTTTTTTTCCCGGGCTTCCAGGGTGGGGTATCGCAGCGCGTCGTCGATCAGCGCTTTGCTGTCTGTGCTCAGGGTTTGATCGCTGACGCGTAGGGCGGCCAGGCTCGACAATTGGCGTTTGTGCAGGGTCAGCAGTTGATTGAGCGGCGACTCGTGCTTGCTCGGGTCTTCATGAACCGGGCTGGGGGTGTTCCAGTACTGCTCAATCGCCTGCGGGTACTGCATGGCGATGCTGCGCGCGATGGTTTGCAATGTGCTTGCGGTGGTGGCGGGAAATTCCAGATCGTCCGGGCTTTTGCGATGATTGAATTGGATGTGTATGTCGCGTTCAGGCGGCATCTGTTTAGTGGGGTCAGCCAGGATGGCTTGAATCATCCTGGCCAGGGCGGTCATCAGAGGTTCGGACGACTCCAGTGAGACCTCATTGCCGTTAATGCGATAACGACTGACGCTCATCGTTTCCGCGTCCAGAGGTCTGACGTCCGGGAACGCTTGTTCGAGTTGCGCCTGTATGAACGCTTTGAAGCTCGGCTGTTGGTTGTGCAGGCGTTGCATATCTTCCGTCAAGAGGCCGTGTTCAACGGTGTAGGCTAACTGCTTGCTGGGTTTGAAGTGTTTCTCCAACCTGGGGTAACGCAGTTGGGCGCTGGTTATGCCGGGAGATGTGGGGACGGGAGGCGTTTCGGGAGCGTAGGTTGGTGCGGGAGTAAGCTCTTGTGTCGTACTGGAAGGCGTGGGAGGAGACGGGGAGTCGGTGACTGCAGAAGTGCTCAGGGTTTGTCGTTGGAGTTGTGCTGCCAAAGCTTGGGTAAGAGAGAACATAGAATGAATCTCACAGGTTTCGAATTGCCACTGGTCAGGTCATGCTCATTACGCTCCGTGTAAGTTATGGGATAAGTGAATATTGGATGTCGGATGGTTCCTGGCGGAATTGTAAGAGGTGCGCAACAACCTGCTTCGAAGTCCCCTCGCTTGAGGGACAGGTGGTAACGCCAGGCAAGTGTGTTCGGCGTAGCGCGCTGCTACAGCCAGCGCGCCGTCATCAGGTGGATCAAGGCTTTTTAAGGTAAGGGTCAACGTTCTGGTGGACTTGGTAGTCTCCCACCGTTGCATTGGCAGCGAACCGCTCTTCAGGCGCCGGACGCGGGCCGGTATGCTTGACGGCGATACTGCTGGCGCCGGGCGTTGCGTCGTATACACCCACGCTGACGGCCCCGGTTTGTTCAGCGATGCCGGGCACGCCCTGGGTGGTGTTCATATGTCTTCTACCCACCACCGCAATCCACTTTTCCCCTGGCGGGGTTTGCTGAATAACTTTGCTGGCGAAGTAGTTGAACTCTCGCAATCGATCAGTGGTATGCCGAAGGTTAGCAACGTCATCGTCATAGGGGCGAGTTGAGTGCATCGTCAGATGTTCATGTTCGATACCTACGATTTTGATGCCGTGTTGCTGCGCGGCGACCAGCACATCCTCGCGCGTAGGGACTTCGGGTTTATAGATACGATTGCCGGGCTGCGGGGGTATGCGTGAAATTTCATCGGCTGTGTAACCGGTGAAGCCATTCCATTCAGCGCCTTCCAGATAAAGGGTTGTGACGCCTTCATCTGCATAGGCCTGCATGTTCTTTATCAGCATGACGTTGGTAGCAATCTGATTGTGTTGCTCTCCAAATACAATGCCGTTTGAAGTGCTTAGCAGCTCACGTGCCAGTTCGCCCGGTGATGTGTTTGGCGTTATAGCAGGCATGTTCGGACGAGGTGTAGGCGCTAAGGCCTGATTGATATAGCTTTCATTCGCCCCTTCTCTGAACCAGCGCGTCACAAAGCGTCTGTTAATGCCTGAAGCGGTTAAATCAGGTTGTCCTGAGAGCAAATAGTCGGTGTAATTCACCGGCCATTCATGCATCTGCCTGCGTTCTCTACCGCGCCTGCCGCCAGGCAGTTGATTGATGCGCCATTCCCCGTTGCCTGCCGATTGCAGGGAGGCCACTTTCCTACTGCTTCTAGACGCCGTCGCCGGAGCATTAGGATTAATGATATTGACCTGTCCACTGCGAGCGTGGAATGCCGAGTCGATCTGATAAACCCTATTCGTACCGGTACTGTCGGTAAAACGCACGTACCAGTTATCTCCCACGTTGTAAGTGCCGTCGGGCCTCAAGGGGCGGCCGCTGATGACCTCATTGGGCACGTTGTATGCGCTCAAGTCGCGGTTTGGAATGGCAGCGTTGGTCGAGGGGCGCGTTGCGACGGTGGTTGCGCCACTGCTGGTGGAGGCACTCGCTGATGATGGGGCACGCAATGCCTCCGACGACGTGCTGGGCTCTTGACGTGGCACAGGCGCGCGCGCCGTTGTCGACGATTTGAAGACGGGGCGTAGTGGCGAGGCACGCACACCCTTGATACCTGCTGTAGTCAGTACGAAATCAACATAGATCGTCTGCGCCAGGCCGGGTTTGCTTATGAGCTTGGGCAAAAGTTTGCTGTTGGCGCGCAAAGCGACCAAGGCGGCCTTAGTCAGATGAGCACCGGTTCTTGCGGCCTTGCCGATACCTGGCAAAAAATCCAGAAATAGCATGCCCACTTCGACGCCAAATGTGGCTTTATTGATGAACGATTGCCTGGCCACTTCCGCACTGCTGACTGATTGATGGTCTGCCTTGTCTACTATCATCTGAACATTTTGCTGATACAGATGATCCTGAACATTACCCTTTATGGGTTTGAGTTCCGAGCCGCCGAACATGACCTTTATCTCTTTGACGGCCATATCCAAGACTTTGTCGGGCGACAGGACGGTGAACGGATTGTTGGGGATATCCCTGATAGTCTCGTCGCGTTTGGCCAAATCGTCTTTATTGATCGGTGATTTTCTGTCCGCGATGTAGGCTTTCCACTCGTTTTTTTTCAACAAGGCGTCCATTGCTTTTTGGTCCGCTACCTCGCGAAACGCGATGCCGTCGGGCGCTTTGGGTGTGTACAGCACCAATGATGAATCGACCTTGTTGCCAATCACCAAGATTCCATGAATTGGTTGTCCATAGTCGAGCAGGGCATTGGCGATAATCTTCTGGCCATCGACTTTGGGGCGGTCGGCGGGGTTGGGGTGGTCCAGGATTGCCGTAACCCATTGCGCTGCGCGTTTGCTGCTCTTGTCTTCGGTGGCCTGCTCTGTATAGGCCGTGGGGTTGAGTTGCGCAAGAAACGCATCTTTCTCCATGGCGTCACTCAGGTTGGATTTCCATGCCTCGCGTAGATCCGAAGGGGCATCAGGTGCCAGTTCTTTTTTAAGCAGCTTGTCGTATTGGCCTCCCACATCCGCAGTGTTGATCAGGGCTTGAAGCTGTTCATCATTGAGTATGATCGGCTTGCCATTGCTATCGGGAATCGGACTGCCCTTTGTGTCAACCAGCGGCAGGGTCAGTGTGAGGGTGGTTTTTTTCTGGACACTTCTTGGAAGAAAACCGGTGGGGTTTTTCAGTGCCAGATCAGTCAGTGAAAGATGTTTTTGTTCTGACGAGCTGGTGATGCGGTTACCCAATATTGACATGGCCAGGTCGGCAATCACTAAGCCGGACGAATTGTCCTGGGTTGTGGTTTCGTCTATCTGCACCTTTAATTGATCGGCATCAATCTGCGCAGTCGGATACAGCTTCTTGATCGCCTCGTTCATCCTGTCGCGGGAGAAGTCTGACAGGGAGGGGATTTTTTGAAGCCTTGGTAGTAACGCGTCAGTGCTTTTTTTCTCCGACTGTTCCAGGTTCAGAAAGATGGTTTCTTGAGCCGGGGTCAGGTTTTTCAGCCACTCTGGTTGTTGTTTTTCAATCAGCTTGGCGTGGTAGGCCAAGAGTGCATTGCCGCTATCAAGCTGGTACGACCAGTCGGCGGCGTCATCAATGGCTTGGGTTGACGCCGGATCGGTCAGTGGGTTACCTGGCGTAGCGGCCGTCAGTGTCTCGGAGAGCCGCTTATTGATTTCTTCTTGCTGGCGCTTGAGCATCCACGGAATGCCCTCTGCCAGAACATCTGCGGTCAAAGGCTCAACGCGCAGTGTCAGGTCATCTCCCGAAGGCTGCTCTGCTCGGTTTTGCAGCGCCAGCGGCAGCGTTTGCAGCAACAGTTCGGCGTCCACCCCACCTTGATCAAGGCGCTTGGCCAATGCCGCGCGGGCTTGGGCGGGTGTGGCGAATTCCTCGAACCCTTCGCCGGGGGTATACAGAACCACCGCACCATGGCTGTCGTCGAGCCACAAGGAGCGACCGTCAGGCCATGTGGGCTCAGTCGCGAAGGAACCGTCGGTCTGGGTTATGAGGAAGGTACCCGCCAACAGTGCCCCACGTTCACTGCCGTCATCCACGGTGAGTGGGTACACCCCAGGGCGGGCGCCGTCAGCAAAGGCATTTTCCCGTTCAGCCAAGGTGGGGTATTGCAGCGCTGTGTCGATCAGTTGCTTGCTTGCCGGGCTCAAGGTGCCATCGTTCGCGCGCGCTGCGGCCAGGGTTGCCAGTTGCTGTTTGTGCAAGGCCAATAGCTCATTCTGTGGCGTGGTTCGTACCTGCGGGTTTTGCGAGCTTTGGCGGGGTGTGGTCCAGAATTTCTGCTGCGCTTTCGCGTATTGGATGATGCGCTGGGCAATCGTGTGCAATGAGTGTGCTGAGTTGACCTGGGTGGGCGGCACCCCGGCGCTGCCTTGCGTGAAAAAGCCCGCGTGTACGTTGTTGCCTTCACCTGCTTTTTTCCCAGGATTACGCAACTGTTCCTGGATTTCTTTATTTAGTGCATCGAGAAGGGGGTCTGCGGACAGCGTTTTTATACTGCCGTCGTTTTGCTTGCGCCAATGCTTGACGGTGAGGTCTGCGGTATTGAGGTGGGGTTGGTCGGGAAACAGTGTGGTCAGTTGTTGCTGCAGGAAGGTCTTGAAGTTCGGTTGCTCTTTGTAGAGCTGCTGTATCGAACGGGTAGCTTCGTTGTGTTGCTCTATGAGGCTGATATTGCGTGAAGGGGGGACTGTGGCAGTTGGCGTACTTGGTGAGTCGGGTAAAGGCAGATCGTCTGGTGCGTACGTCGAAGGCGTTGCGTGGGGGCCGGTCTGGCTTTTTTTTTGCGGGGGGGGCGTTTCGGCGGGTGGGGCAAAGGATTGATGTTGATCCAAAGCGCGTTGGACTGTAGAGCTGGCTGGCGCAAACATAGAAACAACCTCATCACATAATCGAAATGTTGTCGTTACGGTCCTTGTAAGTCGCCAGTTAAGTGAAGGGGAGCGGTGTGTTGGTTCCGGCTGCAAATGTAGCGATATGTCCGGGGCCAGGGCATTGGGCAGCGCTCAGGGCTGAAAAGCGCCGATAAAGATCGCCGGATCGACACGCGCATCGTTCAGGCTGATATTCCAATGCATATGCGGCCCGGTCGCCCGTCCGGTCGAGCCGACCTTGCCCACTACTGCGCCGCGCACCAGTTGCTGGCCCACCTTCACGTCGATCTTCGACATATGGCAGAACATGCTGATAAAGCCCTGGCCATGGTCGACGAACACCGTGTTGCCATTGAAGAAGTAATTGCCAACCAGAATCACCTTGCCGTTCGCGGGCGTCTTGATCGGCGTACCGGCTGGCACGGCGAAGTCGAGGCCCGAATGCGGGTTGCGCTCTTCACCGTTGAAGAAGCGCCGCACCCCGAACTTGCTCGACAACGGGCCGTTCACCGGTTTGTCCAGTACCAGGTTGCTCGGCAGGGTGGGGCTGAAACTGCGGTAAGCCTTGAGCTGTACCGCCAACTCGCCTTCGATGCGCTTGAGCTGGGCCGGGTCAGGGTTGACCTGGCTTTTATTCTTCAGCGTGATGCGCTGTTCCGGGTACTTCTTGTAACCGACGATAAACGGCAAGTTGCGCCCGCCGCTGCTGATGCGCTCGTTTCCAGGCCTGACCGTCAACGGGATACCGACGATGGCTAGCCAGTTGTCCTGTTCTTTGACCACCAGCACCGGTTTGCCTTGGTAAGTGGCTTTGGGCGCCGTGGCGGCCGGTCCCAGTTCGACCACGGCCACACCACCGGGCACCGGTTTGTTCAAGGTGCGGGTGATATAGCTGTCCGCATAGGTATTCATGGACAGGCACAGCAGCAACAAACTCAGTAGACGTGGCATCAATCAATCCAGTAGCGAAAGGGTGACGGGGGTCAGGTGATTGTCTTCCACCCGCACTTGCAGTTGACCTTCACCCAGGCGCGCGGTCAGACGCTGGCCGGTGTGGGTTTGTGCGGCATTGCGAATCGCCTGGCCGCGTTCATCCAGCAGGATGCTGTAGCCACGGCCCAGGGTCGCCAGCGGGCTGACTACCTGCAACGTCTGCACCTGGCTTTGCAGTTGCAGGCGTCGGGCCTTGAGACCTTCGCGCATGGCTCGGGGCAGGCGTTCGGCGAGGCTGTCCAGGCGCTGGCGCAGCAGCGCCAATTGGCGGCCCGGATGCTGGCCGGCGAGGCGGGTTTCCAGGCGAATCAAGCGCTCGCGACGAGTATTGAGGCTGCGCTCGAAGGCGCGGCGCATACGCATGTCCAGGTCATCCAGACGTTGTGCCTGCTGGCGCAAGCGCTCGCCCGGGTGACGCAGGCGCCGGGCCATGCCTTCCAGGCGCAGGCGGCTGTGGCTCAGGCGGTTGCGCATCAGCATCACCAGGCGCCGATGCAGGTTGTCTACCTGGCGCACTAGATGGCTGGCGTCCGGTGCCAGCAGCTCGGCGGCGGCGGAGGGCGTCGGAGCGCGCACGTCCGCCACGAAGTCGCTGATCGACACATCGGTTTCATGCCCGACGGCACTGACGATGGGCGTGACGCAGGCGTCCACTGCGCGGGCCACGGCTTCTTCGTTGAAGCACCAGAGGTCTTCCAGTGAGCCGCCGCCACGGGCCAGGATCAGCGCGTCGAAGCCGCGGGCATCGGCGAGTTTAAGCGCCCGCACGATCTGCGGGATCGCCTCGCGGCCCTGCACAGCGGTCGGGATCAGTGTCAGTTCAATGTTCGGCGCCCGGCGGCGGAACACACTGATGATGTCGCGAATCACCGCGCCGGTCGGCGAACTGATGATGCCGATACGCCGCGGGTGCGCGGGCAGCGGCACCTTGCGCTCGGCGCTGAACAGGCCTTCGGCGCTGAGCTTTTCCTTCAAGGCATCGAAGGCCAGGCGCAGCGCGCCATCGCCGGCAGGTTCCACGGTGTCGAGGATCAGTTGATAGTCGCCACGCCCCTCGAACAACGAGACCTTGCCACGCACTTTGACCGCCAGGCCGTCCTTCAACGCCTGGCGTACGCGTGCAGCGTTGTTGCGAAACAGCGCGCAACGCACCTGGGCCCCGCTGTCCTTGAGGGTGAAATACACATGGCCGGAAGCCGGGCGGGCGAGGTTGGAGATCTCGCCTTCCACCCAGATATTGGTGAACACGTCTTCCAGCAACACCCGCGCGCGGCCGTTGAGCTGGCTGACTGTCAGGACTTCGCGGTCCAGGCCCAGTCGGGCAAAAGGATCTTTAATCATGGCGGCAGTTTATAGGCATTCGTGCAGGGTTTGACAGAACTGCTCCACCAGCGGGTTCGGCACTTGCGCGCAGGCCAGCGCCACGGTGCTGTGGCAGTCCGGGTCGGCCAGGGGTAAAAAGTGCAGGTTGGCGGGGGCGATGTCCTGCATGGATTCTGGTAACAAGGCAATGCCGAAACCGGCCTGGATCAATTGCAACTGCGTGGTCTTGCGCGACATCACCCGCGCGGCCCTGGGGAAAAATCCTGCACGCATGCACAATTCGGCCGACAGATAACTCAGCCCGCCGCGTTGGGGATGGGGGATCGAGATAAACGCCTGGTCCCTTAGCTGCGCCAACTCCACCGGCGCGTCGCTGCGTGCCAACGGATGATTCGGCGGCACCGCCAGCACCAACGGCTCCGTGTACAACGGCAGCACACGCACGCCGTCGCGCTGGCGTAGTACGGGCAAGCGCAGCAGGCCAACGTCCAGGCGACCCTCGGCGATGTCCTCCAACTGGGCTTCGGAGGAGAGCTTGGCGATATCCACCGATACTCCAGGGCAGCGCTCTAGCCAGGTGCTGATGCCGTGCAATAACGCGCCGCTCATCGGCACTGTGCTCGAGTGACTCAGGCGCAGCGTGCCAAGCTGGCCATTGCCTACTAGGGTCGCCACTTCGCTGGCCTTGAGCAACTCACTCAGCAAATTGCGCGCCCGTGGGTAGAACGCTTCACCGGCCGCTGTGAGCCGCGGTTGGCGTGCGGTGCGTTCGAACAATGGGGTTTGCAGTTGATTTTCCAGTTCCTTGATCTGCCGGCTCAAGGCCGACTGCGCCACAAACAGGCGTTCGGCCGCGGCACTGAAGCTGCCGCTCTCGGCGATTTCGACGAAGTAACGCAGTTGTCGCGTGGAGATCACGAGTCATGCCTTTTTGAGATGAGTGGCTAGCTTTGAAGATATTAGTCGCAACAGTCGACAATGGCTAAAGTGAAGGCCATGTCCAACAAGGAATAACCCATGAGCCTGGTTGAGTTGATGAGTCAGTGGTCGTTCGGGGCTGTGGATTGGCTGGTGATCGGCCTGGGTGTGGTGCTGGCCTATGTGGTGTTTGGCATTGCCGGGTTCGGGACGGCCTTGGTCGCCGGGCCGATCCTGATTGTGTTTATGCCGCTGTCGAAGATCATCCCGTTGCTGGTGCTTCTCGACTTTGTCGCGGCGTTTGGCGGCCTGCTGCAAACGCGGCGCGATGTGAACAAACCAGAACTGTTGCGGTTGCTGCCCTGCATGGCCGTCGGCTGCAGCCTGGGCGTGGTGTTTTTGCTCAACCTGCATTCGGACCTGTTGCTGCTGTTGATGGGCCTGTTTATCAGCGCCTACGCGATTTACAGCCTGGCGGTGAAGGCACGGCCGACTGAGCTGGCAGCGGGCTGGTCGATTCCAATGGGCACTGTTGGGGGGCTGTTTGGTGCGCTATTCGGCAGTGGCGGCTTTTTATATGCGATTTACCTGAACAGCCGTTTGCCCAAGGACGCGGCGCGGGCTACGCAAAGCGCGCTGATCAGTTGCAGCACGGTCGTGCGTTTGAGTCTGTTCCTGATTGCCGGCGTGTATGCAGATTTGCCGTTATTGATGTTGGCGGTTTGCCTGTTGCCGGCGATGGCCCTGGGGCTGTGGTGTGGACGCAGGCTGACGATGCGGCTGTCCCGTGAGGCGTTCGTGCGGTTGGTGACCTGGTTGGTATTGGCCAGTGGTATTGCGTTGATCGGGCGGTATGTGAGTACTTGACCTGATTTTTTCAGGGATTAAGCTGCCGTCCTCCCGGGCGTCATCGCGGGCAAGCCCGGCTCCCACATTGGAATGCGATCAACTGTGGGAGCCGGGCTTGCCCGCGATGGAGCCAATAGCCACACCGCAGGACTCCCATGAACTCCCAAAGCATCCTTGTACCGAAAATCTCCACCTTGCCCGTCCACGAACCCCGCGCCCGGGCGATCGTGCGTTGGCTGGTGCGCAAGAACATCATCAAGGAAGAACTCACTACCTGCGGGCGCACCGGCAACCGCATGGGCTACGCCCTGGCCGATGGTGCCCGCGCCGTGGTGCTGCACCCTGAAGCGCTGCCGTTCAACGAGCCGGTCAATGGCCTGGAAATCATCTACAAGCGTTGCATCTACACGCCGGCCAAGGGGTTCCTTGAAGAAGCCGGCTGCCCGGAATGCCTGAAGGAAGTTGGCGAGGCGCTGTTCGAAAGCCTGGAAGACTGGATGCCTGGTCACACCGACAACTTCACCTGCCCGCTGTGTGGGCATGAAGATGACATCAACGGCTTTCTGTTCCTGCAGGAATGCGGGTTTTCCAACCTGGGGTTCATCTTCAACAACTGGGCGGAGGCGGGGTTCAAGCAGAGCTTTATCGACGAATTTGCCGATTGGTTGGACCAGAAAATGAGCTG
This sequence comes from Pseudomonas synxantha BG33R, assembly GCF_000263715.2. Classification (NCBI taxonomy): domain Bacteria; kingdom Pseudomonadati; phylum Pseudomonadota; class Gammaproteobacteria; order Pseudomonadales; family Pseudomonadaceae; genus Pseudomonas; species Pseudomonas synxantha. The sequence continues at coordinate 5,110,957 of NZ_CM001514.1, read as the reverse complement.
GGTCAAAGTCGAGCTTTAATCCTTCTATCAGTATTACCAAGTTTGTCAGAGTTTTACATTGAGCCGGGCAGGGTGCATGTATATAATGGCGCGCTTCCATTTTCCCGCTCGGGAGCCCCCGCGATGCTGCGTATCAGCCAAGAAGCTCTGACATTCGACGACATTCTCCTAGTGCCCGGTTATTCCGAGGTGCTTCCTAACGAAGTCAGTCTCAAGACCCGCCTAACCCGTGGCATCGAGCTGAATATTCCCCTGGTTTCCGCTGCCATGGACACCGTCACCGAAGCCCGTCTGGCCATTGCCATGGCTCAGGAAGGCGGCATCGGCATCATCCACAAGAACATGACCATCGAGCAGCAAGCTGCCGAAGTGCGCAAGGTCAAGCGTTACGAAGCCGGTGTGGTGAAAGATCCAATCACCATCGAAGCCGACACCACCGTGCGTGACCTGTTCGAACTCACTCGCATGCACAACATCTCCGGCGTCCCGGTGCTGCATGATGGCGACCTGGTCGGCATCGTCACTTCCCGTGACGTGCGTTTCGAGAACCGCCTTGAAGTCACCGTCCGTGAAGTGATGACGCCTAAAGAGCGCCTCGTTACTGTCAAGGAAGGCGCCGACAAGAACGATGTGCGCGAACTGCTGCACAAGCACCGCATCGAGCGCGTGCTGATCGTCGATGACAAATTCGCCCTCAAGGGCATGATGACCGTCAACGACATCGAAAAAGCCAAGGCTTACCCGCTGGCCAGCAAGGATGACCAGGGTCGTCTGCGTGTTGGCGCGGCAGTCGGCACCGGTAAAGACACGGGCGACCGCGTTTCGGCGCTGGTTGCTGCCGGTGTTGACGTGGTGGTGGTCGACACCGCCCACGGCCACTCCAAAGGCGTGATCGACCGCGTGCGCTGGGTCAAGCAGAACTTCCCTGACGTGCAAGTGATCGGCGGCAACATCGCCACCGGCGCTGCCGCCAAGGCTCTGGCCGAAGCTGGCGCTGACGCCGTCAAGGTCGGTATCGGCCCTGGCTCGATCTGCACCACGCGTATCGTCGCCGGTGTGGGCGTGCCGCAGATCAGCGCTATCGCCAACGTCGCTGCTGCCCTTGAAGGCACTGGCGTACCGTTGATCGCCGACGGCGGCATCCGTTTCTCCGGTGACCTGTCCAAGGCCATCGTCGCCGGTGCTTCCTGCGTGATGATGGGCTCGATGTTCGCCGGTACCGAAGAAGCGCCTGGCGAGATTGAACTGTTCCAGGGCCGTTCGTACAAGGCTTACCGTGGCATGGGTTCGCTGGGCGCCATGTCCCAGGCGCAAGGTTCTTCCGATCGTTACTTCCAGGACTCCTCGGCAGGCGCCGAGAAGCTCGTACCGGAAGGTATCGAAGGCCGTGTGCCGTACAAAGGCACCCTGAGCGCGATCATCCATCAACTGATGGGCGGCCTGCGTTCCTCGATGGGCTACACCGGCAGCGCCGACATCGAAGAAATGCGCACCAAGCCTGAGTTTGTGCGGATCACCGGCGCAGGCATGGCTGAATCCCATGTCCACGACGTGCAGATCACCAAGGAAGCGCCAAACTACCGTGTAGGTTGAGCCTTCCAGCAAAATGTTAAGTAACCGGGGCTGTTCTTTCAGCCCCGAGTTGTTTCTGATTCATTAGACGAGACTGACTTCATGGCCCTCGACATTCACGCCCATCGCATCCTGATCCTCGATTTCGGTTCCCAGTACACCCAGCTGATCGCCCGCCGCGTGCGTGAAATCGGCGTGTACTGCGAACTGCACCCGTTCGACATGGACGACGCAGCGATCCGCGAATTCGCCCCTAAAGGCGTCATCCTCGCCGGTGGCCCCGAGTCCGTGCACGAAGCCAACAGCCCGCGTTGCCCGCAAGCGGTATTCGACCTGGGCGTACCGGTGTTCGGTATCTGCTACGGCATGCAAACCATGGCCGAGCAACTGGGCGGCAAGGTGGAAGGCTCCGAGCTGCGTGAATTCGGTTATGCCCGTGTGGACGTGGTCGGCAAGAGCCGCCTGCTGGACGGCATCGAAGACCACATCGACGCGGACGGCCTGTTCGGCCTCGACGTCTGGATGAGCCACGGTGACAAGGTCACCAAGATGCCGGAAGACTTCCACATCCTGGCCAGCACCCCAAGCTGCCCGATCGCCGGCATGTTCAGCGACGAGCGTCGTTACTACGGCGTGCAGTTCCACCCGGAAGTGACCCACACCAAGCAAGGCGGGCGCATCCTGTCGCGCTTCATCCTCGACATATGCGAGTGTGAAGCCCTGTGGACCCCGTCGAAAATCGCTGAAGACGCCATCGCCCAGGTGCGCGCCCAGGTCGGTACCGACAACGTGTTGCTCGGCCTGTCCGGCGGCGTGGACTCCTCGGTAGTTGCTGCCTTGCTGCACAAGGCCATCGGCGACCAGCTGACCTGCGTATTTGTCGACAACGGCCTGCTGCGCCTGCACGAAGGCGAGCAAGTGATGGCCATGTTCGCCGAGAACATGGGCGTCAAGGTGATCCGCGCCAACGCCGAGGAGCAGTTCCTCAACAACCTGGCCGGCGAGTCCGACCCGGAGAAGAAGCGCAAGATCATCGGTCGTACCTTCATCGACGTCTTCGATGCCCAGTCCAACAAACTGGACAACATCAAGTACCTCGCCCAGGGCACCATCTACCCAGACGTGATCGAGTCGGCCGGCGCCAAGAGCGGCAAGGCTCACGTGATCAAGTCCCACCACAACGTGGGTGGCCTGCCTGAGGAAATGAACCTCAAGCTGGTAGAACCGCTGCGCGAACTGTTCAAGGACGAAGTCCGTCGTCTGGGCCTGGAACTGGGCCTGCCGTACGACATGGTCTACCGCCACCCATTCCCAGGCCCGGGCCTGGGCGTGCGTATCCTCGGTGAAGTGAAAAAGGAATACGCCGACCTGCTGCGTCGCGCCGACCACATCTTCATTGAAGAACTGCGCAAGGCCGACTGGTACCACAAGGTCAGCCAGGCGTTCGTGGTGTTCCAGCCGGTGAAATCGGTGGGTGTTGTTGGCGATGGCCGTCGTTACGCATGGGTTGTTGCGCTGCGTGCCGTAGAGACGATCGACTTCATGACCGCGCGTTGGGCACACCTGCCGTACGAACTGCTGGAAACTGTCAGCGGGCGGATCATCAATGAAATCGAAGGCATTTCGCGCGTGACGTATGACGTGTCGAGCAAGCCGCCGGCGACGATTGAGTGGGAATGATCCTGCAATAGCAGGTGAGTGCTGAATGACAAAACCCCGGCCACGTGCCGGGGTTTTGCTTTCTGTGTCGCCCGTTGAGCCCGGTGCATGGGGAGCTGCTATTGAGTGGCGCGGGCGCTTTTCAAACCGTCAGACCCAAGCCTGTGTAGATTTCACCGCCGCGCAATATCCGAAAAGTAAAACTTATCCAACGTATGCCGCGACTCGGTGTACTCGAACTGCCTTCCATCCTGCAAAAACGTCTGGTTACTCACCACGATCACATGGCTCTGCCCATCGAGATCCAGGTGCGCCTGGTCGTCCTTGCTGCGCGGCAGGGCTTCGATGGTGCGCTGTGCATAGCTGATCTGCAGCTCCAGCGTTTGCTCGATAAACGCGTAGATCGACTGCTCGGCAATCGAGCGGTCCAGGCCGGGGATCAGGTCGGCAACGAAGTGGTTGATGTCCAGGATCACGCGCTTGCCACCGATGCGTCGTACGCGTTTGACGCGGGTGATCAGCGTGCCGGGCTCGGCTTCGATGTGTTGCAGCAACGAACCTTCCAGCGGGATCTGGGTGAACTCGACGACGTCAGTGCGTACGTCATCGCCCAGGTCGGCGTGGGTCTCGTGGAAGCTGACGATGCCGCCCAACTGGAACTCGATCGGGTTGGGCGACAACACAAAGGTGCCCTTGCCATGGATTTTTTGCGCAAAGCCACGCTCCTGCAACTGCTCGATGGCGCGTCGCACGGTGCCACGGCTGGCCTGGTAGGCGTCCATCAGTTCGGTTTCGGAGGGCAGGCGCGTACCGCGTTGCAGGCGTTCGGTGGTGATGCTGGCAAGCAGATCCGTATAGATCTGGTTGTATTTGCTCATGAGATGGCTCTGTGCCTGGCTTGCATTCAAGGCAGGAACCTTAGTGGCAGAGGTGGGTTTTGTCCATTGGATAGCCGTGCAGGCGAGGGAAAAATCTGACAGCAAGCTCCCACATATAAACAAAAGTGTAACTCGTACAGACGAGTTGTTGATTTAACTCGTACAGACGAGTACTTTTCCTTCCTCGGCGTGCTGCCAATGACTGCCACCCATAAAAACAATCACAGTGGAAAACGAGCATGAGCCACGACTATTCGTCTACTGCCCGCGAGATTCTCGAGCACCTCGGGGGCCGCGATAACCTTGAGCAAGCTGCCCATTGCGTGACCCGCCTGCGCCTGGCGCTCAAGGACCCAAGCCTGGTCAACGGCAATGCGTTGAACCAGGTCGATCTGGTCAAGGGCTCGTTCTTTACCGGCGGCCTGTTCCAGGTGGTGATCGGCCCCGGCGAAGTGGAGAAGGTCTATGCCGCCCTGCGCGAGCTGACCGGCCTGGCCGCCTCAACCATTGCCGACGTGAAGAAAGCCGGCGGCGACAAGACCAACCCCATGCAGCGTCTGGTGCGGGTGTTTTCCGATGTGTTCATGCCGATCCTGCCCGCGCTGATCATCGCCGGCCTGTTGATGGGCGTGAACAACCTGATGGGCGCCAAGGGCATGTTCATCGAAGGCAAGACGCTACTGGAGGCCTACCCGAACCTGGATGGCCTGTGGAGCCTGATCAACCTGATGGCCAACACCTCGTTTGTGTTCCTTCCGGCGTTGGTGGGCTGGTCGGCAGCCAAGCGTTTTGGCGGCAGTGAAATCCTCGGCATTGTGCTGGGCCTGATGCTGGTGCACCCCGACCTGCTCAACGCCTGGAACTACGGCAAGGCGGTCGCCGGCCTCGACGGCCAGAGCCTGCCGTACTTCGATATCTTCGGCTGGTTCCAGATCGAGAAGGTGGGTTACCAGGGGCAGATCCTGCCGATCCTGATGGCCGCCTTCGTCATGAGCGTGATCGAGAAGTGGCTAAGGGCGCGGGTACCGAATGCCATTCAATTGCTGGTCGTGCCGATCACCACCATCGTTGTTACCGGCGTGCTGGCCCTGGCGATCATCGGCCCGGTCACCCGCCACCTCGGCATCCTGATTACCGAAGGCCTGGTCACCCTGTTTGAGATTGCACCCATGATTGGCGGGGCGATTTTCGGCCTGCTGTATGCGCCATTGGTGATCACCGGTATGCACCACATGTTCCTGGCCGTCGACCTGCAGCTTATTTCGACCCAGGGCGGCACCTTTATCTGGCCAATGATCGTCATGTCCAACCTGGCCCAAGGCAGCGCCGCATTGGGCGTGTTCTACATGACCCGCAATGCGCGGGACAAAAGCATGGCGTCCACCTCGGCAATTTCGGCCTATTTCGGTATCACCGAGCCGACGATGTTCGGGGTGAACCTGCGCTTCAAGTTCCCGTTCTACGCCGCTCTGCTGGGCTCGGCGCTGGGCAGTATTTTCCTGTCGCTGAACAAGGTGACGGCTTCGGCCATCGGCGTCGGTGGCTTGCCCGGGTTTATCTCGATCGTGCCGAGTGCGATTCCGATGTTTGTGATCGGCATGATCGTGGCGATGGTCGTGCCGTTTGCGCTGACTTGCCTGTTGAGCATGAAGATCATTCGGCCTGGTTACCGGGTCGCCTGATCAATCGCCATCGGGGGCCAGCCAGCTCCCACAGGTTGAACGCATTTCAACTGTGGGAGCTGGCTTGCCTGCGATGAGGCCAGACGGGCCAGCACCCAACTCTACTGAAGGAACCCACCATGCAAACCTGGCAACACTCGGTGATCTACCAGATCTACCCCAAAAGCTTCCACAGCCACGCGGGTAACGCTACCGGTGACCTGCTGGGCATCGTCGACAAGCTCGACTACTTGCACTGGCTGGGCGTGGATTGCCTGTGGGTCACCCCGTTTTTGCGCTCGCCCCAGCGCGACAACGGCTACGACATCAGCGACTACTATGCCATCGACCCCAGCTACGGGACCATGGCCGACTGTGACCTGCTGATCAGCGAAGCGGCCAAGCGCGGCATCAGGCTGATGCTCGATATCGTGGTCAACCACACCTCCATCGAGCACGAGTGGTTCCAGCAGGCACGCAGCAGCCTCGACAACCCTTACCGCGACTTCTACATCTGGCGCGACCAGCCGAACAACTGGGAGTCCAAGTTCGGCGGCTCGGCCTGGGAATACGAAGCGCAGACTGGCCAGTACTACCTGCACCTGTTCGACCACACCCAGGCCGACCTCAATTGGGACAACCCCAAGGTGCGCGCCGAAGTGTTCAAGATGATGCGCTTCTGGCGTGACAAAGGCGTGGGTGGGTTCCGCCTGGACGTGATCAACCTGATCTCCAAGCCCGCCGATTTCCCCGAAGACACCAGCGACGGCCGCCGCTTCTACACCGACGGCCCGCATGTGCACGAGTACCTGCAGCAAATGCACCGCGAAGTCTTCGACGGCCATGACCTGATCAACGTGGGCGAGATGTCGTCCACCCGCCTGGAACACTGCATTCGCTACTCGAATCCGGCCTCGAAAGAGCTGTCGATGACCTTCAACTTCCATCACCTGAAAGTCGATTACCCCAACCTGCAAAAGTGGGTAAAGGCCGATTTCGATTTCCTGCAACTCAAGCAGATTCTCTCTGATTGGCAGAAAGGCATGCAGGCCGGTGGCGGTTGGAACGCGCTGTTCTGGTGTAACCACGACCAGCCGCGGGTGGTTTCGCGATTTGGTGATGACGGCGAACATCGTGTGGTCTCGGCCAAGATGCTTGCCACCGCGCTGCACTTCCTCCAGGGCACACCCTACGTGTACCAGGGCGAAGAACTGGGGATGACCAACCCGGGCTTTGACAGGATCGAACAATACCGCGATGTAGAAACCCTGAATATCTTCCGACTCAAGCGCGATGCGGGAGAGTCCGAAGCATCGAGCATGGCGGCGATCATGCAGAAGTCCCGCGACAACGGGCGTACGCCGATGCAGTGGAACAACCAGGCCAATGCCGGTTTCAGTCGTGGCGAGCCCTGGATTGGCATCCCGGACAACGCAGCGCGCATCAATGTCGAAGGTCAGCTGGATGACCCGGACTCGGTGCTGCATCACTACCGAGCATTGATCGCCCTGCGGCGCCGCGAACCTCTGATCCAGCAAGGCGTTTATCGCCCGCTGCTGCAAGACCATTCCAAGGTTTGGGCCTACCTGCGTGAAGGCCAGGGCGAGCGCCTGCTGGTGCTCAACAACTTCTACGGCACGCCGTGCGAAATCCAACTGCCCGATCAGGTGATCAACGCGGCGTGCGAACAACGTCTGCTGATCAGTAACTACCCCGACTGCCCGGTGCGTACGAGCACGGTGGTGTTGCGCCCTTACGAATCGTTTGTGCTGCACCTCAAGGGCTGAGCCGCCCTACGGGCAATCGCATCACGCAAGACAGTAAGAAAAAACAATAAAAATAAAAGGAGCGCTTCATGAAAACAAAAATAAAGCTGGGTCTTATCGCCTCTTGCCTCGCTGCGCCGTTTGGCGCCCAGGCTCTGGAATTCGCCGGTTACTTGCGCAGCGGCGCAGGCACATCGACGGGCAGTGGCAAGCAGCAATGCTTCCAACTGCCAGGGGCGCAAACCAAGTACCGCTTGGGCAACGAATGCGAGCAGTACGCTGAACTGGAGTTGCGCCAGGACCTGCTGACCCTCGATGACGGGTCGGTGTTCAGCGTCGATGCCATGGCTTCCCTCTACAACCAGTACGACCGCGCCCTGAAATTCCAGGGCGAAAACAATGGTTCGGCGCGTATGCCGCAGATGTACGCGCAATGGTCCAACCTGCCCAGCCTCAACGGCGGTTCGCTATGGGCCGGGCGGCGTTACTACAAGCGTAACGACATCCATATCTCCGACTTCTACTACTGGAACCAGAGCGCCACCGGAGGGGGAATCGAGGACGTGCTGATCGGCGGCTTGAAATACAGCTACGCGCTGTCACGCAAGGACAACCTGTACCAGAAGGAATACGCCACCCGTCACGATTTCAACGTTGCAGGTTTCAATACCAACCCTGGCGGCGAGCTGGAGCTTGGCTTGAGCTACATCGCCAAGGCTGGCGGGCGTGACGCCAACAGCGGATGGGCGCTGACCGCGCAGCATGTACAAGCTGCATTCCTGGGGGGCAAGAACAAGTTTGCCCTCCAGTACGGTGAAGGCCCAGGCACCGGCCTGGGCTATACCGGCAATACCGCGTTGGACAGGAGCAGCAAAAGCTACCGGGTAGTGGAGTTCTTCGACTGGCAGGTGACCCCGCGTTTCGGCGGGCAAGTTGAAGCGGTGTACCAGAAAGACGTGCGCCCAGGGCGCCAGGACCAGAATTGGATCTCCCTCGGCGTGCGCCCGGCGTATGCCATCAGCGAGCAATTCAAACTGGTCGCTGAGCTGGGTCACGATCAGGTTGACGCCACGGGGGGCACGCGCAAGTTGAGCAAATTCACGTTCGCTCCGACCTGGTCGCCCAAAGGTCCTGAATTCTGGGCTCGGCCGGAAGTGCGGTTGTATTACACCTATGCGTCCTGGAACCAGGCGGCCAAGCGTGCGGCCAATGAGCTGGCGGCGGGTTCGGCGTTATCCGATACCGGTGCCTATGGCACTGCGCGGCATGGCTCGAACATGGGTGTACAAGTCGAGTACTGGTGGAAGTAATTCGGTAGCTCCCAATGATCTTAAAAAAACACAACAACAGGTGAAGTCATGACCCCATCTAAACCCCTGATACTGCTGGCGCCCCTGTCCGGGGTCCTGCTGGCGCTGGATCAGGTACCCGACCCGGTATTTTCCGGTCGCGTGATCGGCGACGGCCTGTGCATCGACCCGACCTCGCAGACGCTCTGCGCGCCGTTGGCCGGGGTGATCAGCAACATTCAGGACAGCGGTCATGCGGTCAGTGTCACCGACGACAACGGCGTGCAGGTGTTGCTGCATATCGGTCTGGACACCGTGAACCTGGCTGGCCAGGGCTTCACCCGTCTGGTCGAGGAAGGCCAGCGGGTGGAGGCTGGGCAGCCGCTGATAGAGTTCGATGCCGACCATGTGGCGCTCCATGCACGCAGTCTGCTGACCTTGATGCTGGTGGTGAGCGGCGAGCCGTTTGAGCTGTTGGTGGCGGACCGGGCGTTGGTCGAGGCCGGCCAGCCACTGTTGCGAGTATTGCCCGGGCAGGTGTTGGCCGAGCTGGATGAGGAGGAGGGTAACGCGCTGTTTTCCAAGCCACTGACCGTGCCCAACGCTCATGGCTTGCACGCCCGGCCTGCGGCGGTGCTTGCCCAGGCTGCGAAAGGGTTCAACTCGAGCATTTACCTGCACAAGCAAACCCAGAGTGCGAATGCCAAGTCCCTGGTGGCGATCATGGCGCTGCAGACCTGCCAGGGCGACAGCGTGCAGGTGAGCGCGGCAGGCGAAGATGCCGAGGCGGCGATCCAGATACTGGTGGCGTTGTTGCTCGACGGCTGTGGCGAGACCTTGCCGGTAGCGGTCGAGAAAACCAACACGCCTGCCGCGCCGGCGTCTTCGGCCACCGTGTTGCGAGGTGTCTGTGCATCGCCGGGCTCGGCGTTCGGCCAGCTCGTCCAAGTGGCTGAGCCGGTGCTCGATATTCCCGAAGCTGGCGCCGGAGAAACCTTTGAGCGGGCCGCATTGGCGCGCGGCCTACGGGCGGCAAGCGAGGCGCTGCAAGACATGCAAGCCAAGGCGGCCGGCAGTGCCCAAGCCGAAATTTTCCGCGCCCATCAGGAATTGCTCGAAGATCCAACCCTGCTTGAACAAGCCTATAGCCTGCTGGCCGAGGGCAAGAGTGCCGCCTTTGCCTGGAACCGCGCCACAGTGGCGACCGCCCAACTCTTCGAGGGCTTGGGTAAGGCACTGCTCGCTGAACGTGCAGCGGACTTGGCCGACGTTGGTCAGCGCGTGCTCAAGTTGATCCTGGGCGTGCCCGAGCGATCCATGGAGCTGCCGGAGTGCGCCATCCTGGTCGCCGAGCAACTGACACCCTCACAAACCGCCGGCCTGGATACCGGTAAAGTCCTGGGCTTCGTCACGGTCGCCGGTGGCGCTACCAGTCATGTGGCAATCCTTGCGCGCGCGCTGGGCCTGCCGTCCATTTGTGGGGTGCCGAGCCAGGTATTGGACCTGGCCAACGGCAAACGGGTACTGCTCAATGCCGACAAAGGCGAGCTGCATCTGGAGCCGGACCTGGCTGAAATCGAACAATTGCAGGCGGTTCGCCAACAGCAAAAGCTGCGACTGCAACGTGAGGTGGCACAGGCCTCACGGGCGGCGGTCACCCGCGATGGGCATCACGTTGAAGTCACCGCCAATGTCGCCTCGTTGCAGGAAGTGGAGCAGTCCCTGACCCTGGGCGGGGAAGGCGTGGGCCTGCTGCGTTCGGAGTTCCTCTACCTGGACCGCAACCGCGCCCCGAGCGCCGAAGAGCAGGCTGGCACTTACAGCGCCATCGCCCGTGCCTTGGGCACCGAGCGCAACCTGGTGGTGCGCACCCTGGATGTGGGCGGCGACAAACCCTTGGCCTATGTGCCGATGGAAAGCGAGACCAACCCGTTCCTTGGCCTGCGCGGTATTCGGCTGTGCCTGGAGCGCCCCGAACTGCTGCGTGAACAGCTGCGCTCGATCCTTGCCAGTGCGGGCTTGGCGCGACTGCATATCATGTTGCCGATGGTCAGCCTGCTGTCGGAACTGCACCTGGCGCGCAAGATGCTCGAAGAAGAGGCGTTGGCGCTTGGGCTGACCGAGTTACCGAAGCTGGGCATCATGATCGAGGTCCCCAGCGCTGCGTTGATGGCGGATGTGTTTGCGCCCCATGTGGATTTCTTCTCCATCGGCACCAACGACCTGACCCAATACACCCTCGCCATGGACCGCGACCACCCGCGACTGGCCAGCCAGGCCGACAGTTTCCACCCGGCGGTACTGCGCCTGATCGACATCACGGTCAAAGCGGCCCATGCCCACGGCAAGTGGGTGGGGGTATGTGGTGCGCTGGCCTCCGAAACAGTAGCCGTGCCGGTATTGATCGGGCTCGGCGTGGATGAGCTGTCGGTCAGCGTGCCGCTGATCCCGACCATCAAGGCCACCGTGCGTGAGCTGGACCTGCACGACTGCCAGATCATCGCCCGCCAGGTGCTGGGCCTGGAAGAAGCCCATCAAGTGCGTGAGGCCCTGCGCCTGTACCACGCGGCCACCGTTGAAACCTCATCTGTCGTGGAGCACTGAGCATGTTCGAGAAATTGCAGCGGGCGTTCTGGAAAGCCCTGACCCCGGACCTGGTGGCCGAGACAGTTGCCGCGCCGACACCGAGCCTGTTGTCGGCCGAGGTGCTGAGTGCATTGGGTGGGGAGGGGAACGTCACGTCACAGCAGCGCGTGGCGCTGACGCGTGTGAGGGTGCAATTGAAGGAGGTGGGTGGGTTGGATGAGTCGGCGTTGAAGGCTGCCGGTGTACCCGCAGTAATGGTACTGCCGGGCGGCGTGGTCCATCTGCTCACCGGCCTATAAGGCTACGATGATCAAATGTGGGAGCCGGGCTTGCCCGCGATAGCAGTGTGTCAGGCGCCGAATACCTTGACTGTCAGGCCGCCATCGCGGGCAAGCCCGGCTCCCACAGGGATTTGCGGTGTGCGGGCTGTCGTGATCAGAGTTGAGGGCTGTCTTGCGGCGGCTTGGTCTTGTCCACACCCGGTACATGCAGGTTGCCTTCCACCACCTGGTTGCCTTCCAGCTGCGGCTGGGTCACCCAGGTAAGAATGTCGTAGTAACGCCGGATGTTCGCCACAAAATGCACCGGCTCGCCGCCACGCGCATAACCATAGCGGGTCTTGCTGTACCACTGCTTCTGCGACAAGCGCGGCAGCATCTTCTTCACGTCCAGCCACTTGTTCGGGTTCAGGCCTTCTTTCTTGGCCAGGATACGTGCATCGTCCAGATGACCGGTGCCGACGTTATAGGCGGCGAGGGCAAACCAGGTGCGGTCGGGCTCGGCGATCTTGTCGTCCAGCTCATCCTTGATCCTGGCCAGGTACTTGGCGCCACCCATGATGCTCTGCTTGGGGTCCAGGCGGTTGGACACGCCCATGGCTTGGGCGGTGTTCTGGGTCAGCATCATCAGGCCGCGCACGCCGGTCTTGGAGGTGACCGTCGGTTGCCACAGCGATTCCTGGTAGCCGATGGCTGCCAGCAGCCGCCAATCGACTTTTTCTGCCTTGGCATAGGCACGAAAGTGCTTCTCGTACTTGGGCAGGCGTTGTTGCAGATGCTGGGCAAAGGTATAGGCGCCCACATAGCCGAGTACGTCGACATGTCCGTAATAGCGGTCTTTCAGACGCTGCAACGTGCCGTTCTTCTCGACCTTGTCCAGGTAGCTGTTGATTTCGTTGAGCAGGCTGTTGTCGTCGCCTGCCGCCACGGCCCAGCTTTGGTTGCTGGCATTGCCGAGGTCGAACGCCACGCGCACATTGGGAAAGTACACCTGGTTCATGGCGACTTCGTTGGAGTCCACCAGGGTCAGGTCGATCTGCCCTTCGTCAACCATGCGCAGCAGGTCGACTACTTCAACGGCGTCGGATTCTTCGTATTCGATTGCAGGGTTCTGCTTCTTCAGCGCCGCAAGCTGTTCGGCGTGAGTGCTGCCCTTGAGCACCATGATCTTCTTGCCCGCCAGATCGGCTGCATTGGTGGGGCGCGATTGGCCGTTGCGATAGATGATCTGCGGGGTCACTTCCAGGTACGGGTGGGAAAAACGCACCTGCTGCTGGCGCTGCTCGCTGCTGACCAGGCCGGCGGCGGCCAGAACCGGGCCGTTGGGTTTGCCCAACTGACCGAACAGGTCATCGAGGTTGTCGGCGGTCTCGATTTCCAGCTTCACGCCCAGCTCGTCGGCAAAACGCTTGACCAGTTCATATTCGAACCCGGTCTCACCGTTACGGTCCTGGAAATACGTGGCCGGACTGTTCCGGGTGACCACCCGCAATACGCCATCCTCCTTGATTCGCTCAAGCGTGCTGGGCTTATCAACACAGGCACTGAGCGTCAGGAAGAGCAGGGTGGCGATGAGCCATTTGACCCATCGCGGGCGCAAAACAGTTGGGGAGAACATCTGCGCAGTATACGCAAACGGCCCGTGGCGCCATATCTCGACAGCGCTGCACTTGTCTGCTAGCGCGGTTAAAACTGTGCTGCAGCCCGCAGAAACGCGGCCTGGAGCGCCATTGTGACGGTTAAAATAACTGCCCCCGACACTGCGGATTTCCTGCCGATGCCGTGCAAACCCTGCCAACTGACGTTCGGCAGCGGCCACCGGTGCCGTTTCGGGTGCTGTTGGCGAAGGTTTACGCTAGAATGCACGGCCTCAAAGCACACCCCTTCCCGAGGCTGTCCCGAAGATGTTGATCCTGCGCGGCGCTCCTGCCCTTTCTGCCTTTCGCCACAGCAAACTCCTTGAGCAACTGAGCCAGAAGGTTCCAGCTGTTACAGGCCTGTACGCTGAATTTGCTCACTTCGCCGACGTTACCGGCGTCTTGACCGCCGACGAACAGCAAGTGCTGGCACGCCTTCTGAAGTACGGCCCAAGCGTTCCCGTTCAAGAGCCGACTGGCCGCTTGTTCCTGGTTCTGCCGCGGTTCGGCACCATCTCGCCCTGGTCGAGCAAGGCCAGTGACATCGCCCGCAACTGCGGCCTGGATAAAATCCAGCGCCTGGAGCGTGGGATCGCCTTTTACGTCGCTGGCCAGTTCAGCGATGCCGAAGCCGAGCTGATCGCCAGCAGCCTGCATGACCGCATGACCCAGATCATCGTCAGCCAGCTGGAGCAGGCTGCCGGCCTGTTCAGCCACGCCGAGCCCAAGCCGCTGACCGCGATTGACGTGCTCGGCGGCGGCCGCGCCGCCCTCGAGAAGGCCAACACCGAGCTGGGCCTGGCCCTGGCCGAAGACGAGATCGACTACCTGGTCAACGCCTTCACCGGCTTGAAGCGCAACCCCCACGACATCGAACTGATGATGTTCGCCCAGGCCAACTCCGAGCACTGCCGTCACAAGATCTTCAACGCCAGTTGGGATATCGACGGTCAGAGCCAGGAAAAAAGTCTGTTCGGCATGATCAAGAACACCTACGTGATGCACAGCGAAGGCGTTTTGTCGGCTTATAAGGACAATGCCTCGGTGATCGTCGGCTCCGTCGCCGGTCGCTTCTTCCCGGACCCGGAAACCCGCCAGTACGGCGCGGTGCAGGAGCCGGTGCACATCCTGATGAAGGTTGAAACCCACAACCACCCGACCGCGATTGCCCCATTCCCGGGCGCAGCCACCGGGTCTGGCGGCGAAATCCGTGACGAAGGCGCCACCGGCCGTGGCGCCAAGCCCAAGGCGGGCCTCACCGGTTTTACGGTGTCCAACCTGCAGATTCCGGGCTTCGAACAGCCGTGGGAAGTGCCGTACGGCAAGCCTGAGCGCATCGTCACCGCGCTGGACATCATGATCGAAGGCCCCCTGGGCGGCGCCGCGTTCAACAACGAATTCGGGCGTCCGGCGCTGACCGGTTACTTCCGTACCTTCGAACAGTCCATCACCACCCCGCGTGGCGATGAAGTGCGCGGTTACCACAAGCCGATCATGTTGGCCGGCGGCATGGGCAACATCCGTGAAGAACACGTCAAGAAAGGCGAGATCCTGGTCGGCTCCAAGCTGATCGTGCTCGGCGGCCCGGCGATGCTGATCGGCCTGGGCGGCGGCGCAGCTTCCTCCATGGCCACCGGCACCAGCTCGGCCGACCTGGATTTTGCTTCCGTACAGCGCGAAAACCCGGAAATGGAACGCCGCTGCCAGGAAGTCATCGACCGTTGCTGGCAGTTGGGTGACAAGAACCCGATCAGCTTCATCCACGACGTCGGTGCTGGCGGTTTGTCCAACGCCTTCCCGGAACTGGTCAACGATGGCGACCGTGGTGGCCGTTTCGAACTGCGCAACATTCCAAACGACGAGCCGGGCATGGCCCCGCACGAAATCTGGAGCAACGAATCCCAGGAACGCTACGTGCTGGCGGTCGGCCCTGAAGACTTCGCACGTTTCCAGGCCATCTGCGAACGCGAGCGTTGCCCGTTTGCCGTGGTCGGCGAAGCCACTGCCGAGCCGCAGCTGACAGTTACCGATAGCCACTTCGGCAACAGCCCGGTAGACATGCCGCTGGAAGTGCTGCTGGGCAAAGCCCCACGCATGCACCGTTCGGCGGTACGTGAAAACGAACTGGGCGATGATTTCGACCCAAGCACGCTGGAACTGGCCGACAGCATCGAGCGCGTGCTGCACCACCCGGCCGTGGCGAGCAAAAGCTTTTTGATCACCATTGGCGACCGCACCATCACTGGCCTGGTGGCCCGTGACCAAATGGTCGGCCCATGGCAGGTGCCGGTGGCCGACGTTGCCGTCACCGCCACCAGCTTCGACGTGTACACCGGTGAAGCCATGGCCATGGGCGAGCGCACGCCGCTGGCCCTGCTGGACGCTCCGGCGTCGGGCCGCATGGCGATTGGTGAAACCCTGACCAACATCGCGGCCTCGCGTATCGGCAAGCTGTCCGACATCAAACTGTCGGCCAACTGGATGTCCGCTGCCGGCCACCCCGGTGAAGATGCGCGCCTGTACGACACCGTCAAAGCCGTCGGCATGGAGCTGTGCCCGGAACTGGGGATCACCATTCCGGTGGGCAAGGACTCCATGTCCATGGCCACCCGTTGGAACGAAGATGGCACCGACAAGAGCGTGACCTCGCCGCTGTCGCTGATCGTCACCGGTTTCGCGCCGGTCACCGACATCCGCCAGACCCTGACGCCGCAACTGCGCATGGACAAGGGCACCACTGACCTGATCCTGATCGACCTGGGCCGTGGCCAGAACCGCATGGGCGCTTCGATCCTGGCGCAGACCCATGGCAAGTTGGGCAAACAGGCGCCGGACGTCGATGACGCCGAAGACCTGAAAGCCTTCTTCGCCGTGATCCAGGGCCTCAACGCCGACGGTCACCTGCTGGCTTACCACGACCGCTCCGACGGTGGTTTGCTGACCAGCGTTGTCGAGATGGCCTTCGCTGGCCACTGCGGCCTGAACATCGTGCTCGACAGCGTTGCCGAGGATGCTGCGGAAATCAACGGCATCCTGTTCAACGAAGAGTTGGGTGCAGTGATTCAGGTGCGTCAGGACGCTACCCCGGATGTACTCGCCCAGTTCAGCGCTGCCGGCCTTGCCGAGTGCGTGGCGGTGATTGGCCAGCCGATCAACAACGGCGAAGTCAATATCTCGTTCAACGGCGACACGGTCTTTACTGGTCAGCGCCGCCTGCTGCAACGCCAGTGGGCCGAGACCAGCTACCAGATCCAGCGCCTGCGCGACAACGCCGACTGCGCCGAGCAGGAGTTCGACGTGATCCTGGAAGAAGACAACCCGGGCCTGAGCACCATGCTCAGCTTCGACGTCAACCAGGACATCGCCGCGCCTTACATCAAGAAGGGCATTCGCCCACAGGTTGCCGTACTGCGTGAGCAGGGCGTCAACGGTCAGGTGGAAATGGCCGCGGCGTTCGATCGCGCCGGTTTCAATGCGATTGACGTGCACATGAGCGATATCCTCGCCGGTCGCGTTGATCTCAACGAGTTCAAAGGCCTGGTGGCCTGCGGTGGTTTCTCCTACGGCGACGTGCTGGGTGCCGGTGAAGGCTGGGCCAAGTCGGCGCTGTTCAACAGCCGCGCTCGCGACGCGTTCCAGGGCTTCTTCGAACGCAACGACAGCTTCACCCTGGGTGTGTGCAACGGTTGCCAGATGATGTCCAACCTCAGCGAACTGATCCCGGGCAGCGAGTTCTGGCCGCACTTTGTGCGCAACCGTTCCGAGCAGTTCGAAGCCCGTGTCGCCATGGTGCAGGTGCAGGAGTCCAACTCGATCTTCCTGCAAGGCATGGCCGGTTCGCGTATGCCGATTGCCATCGCCCACGGTGAAGGCCATGCCGAGTTCGCCAGCGAAGAAGCGCTGCTTGAAGCCGACCTGTCCGGCACCGTGGCTCTGCGTTTCGTCGACAACCACGGCAAGGTCACCGAAAGCTATCCGGCCAACCCGAACGGCTCGCCACGCGGGATTACCGGCCTTACCAGCCGCGACGGCCGCGTGACCATCATGATGCCGCACCCGGAGCGCGTATTCCGCGCCGTGCAAAACTCGTGGCGCCCGGAAGAGTGGAACGAAGACGGCGCCTGGATGCGCATGTTCCGCAACGCTCGCGTGTGGGTGAACTAAGGCCGTGTACAAGCTCGCCTTCTTTGTGCCCGACAGCCATGTGGAGACGGTGAAAACCGCCGTCTTCGCAGCTGGCGGCGGGCGCATCGGCGACTACGACAGCTGCGCCTGGCAAGTGCTGGGCCAGGGCCAATTCCGCGCGTTGGACGGCAGTCAGCCGTTTATCGGGCAGGTCGGTCAGGTTGAAGTGGTTGAGGAATGGAAGGTGGAGCTGGTGGTGGCGGATGAGTTGATTGTGGCGGTTGTGGCTGCACTCAAGCTTAGCCATCCGTATGAGACACCGGCGTATGAGGTGTGGCAGTTGGCGGATTTTTGATCTGTTGGCTGCGTCAATGAGAAACCCGCTGGGCCAGTTTGGTCAGCGGGTTTTTTGTTGGCTGTAAGTGCCAATCGCAGGCAAGCCAGCTCCCACATTTGACCCCGTTGTCAGACCGTACATCAATCCCATGTGGGAGCTGGCTTGCCTGCGATGGCGTCGGTGCAAGCGCCTCAGAACTTTCCGACAAGCCTTTCAGGTTGTCCGTCGGAACCTGTCTCCCTAGCCTCAATCGGTCACTGATAACTCAGTGATCGGGGCTTGAATTCAAGACCCGTCCAGCAATGATCTTGCGTACGGTTTGAAATTCAATATGCAAATTCCAGATTTCGTTGTTCCTCGCCTCAATACCAGCTCTGCGCTAGGGCAAGCTCTGATTTCAATGTTCAGAGCCATTGAAATGGAATTGACGCTCGAAGGCGCCAGTCCGGGCGCGGTCCAGGTCATTGTATTCGGTGGTTGTGCTGTTCATTTATATACCCACCACCGTGTGTCCACGGACGTGGATGCGGAGATTTATTGCGCAAATACTCAAGACACGCTGCGCCTACGAACATTGCTTGCAGAGTTTCCAGAACAGTTTTTCGATGAGCAGTCTGGCCGTGTCATGGAGTTGAACTATGACCTCCAATACAACACTAGCTTTGGTCCGCTCCACGAAGACTACTGGGAGCGAAGTCTTCCTCTGGAAGAGTTTCCTCTTGAGTCTGCGCTGCATCTTCATGTAGCTGCGCCTATCGACATTGCAATCTCCAAATTGGGCAGAGCCACTGATCAGGATGTAGATGACATCATGGCGTTGCTCAGGGCTGGCTTCATAGTGACCGCTGAGCTCCGTCAGCTGGCATTGCAGGCGATTGATATGTATGTTGGCAACAAAGAGCCACCCAGATCCATACTGACCAATATCTTGCACGATTATCTGGAGACTGCAGATGGCGAAGCCCTTTAACGGTCCGGTCCTCTCGTCCGCCTTGGACACACTGGTCAAAAGCCCCTTGAATCAGGCTGATGATGCTGCGTTGGTCAGTGCAGCGAAAGCTGTGTGGTATTCGGATACGAATCTTGTGGACGAGGTGAGGGCGTTCATTCAGGAGCACTCCAGTGAGGTAGAGCTTCGTCGCGCAGGCTATTTGCTTGAGCGCTTCACACGCTTTTCGTGTGCGACCGATAGTCGGGTAAAGGAAGCGTTGAAGGCGCTTGAACTGTTCTCAGCCTCAAGGCAATACGTGAAATCCCAAGGCGCTGTTGCGTTGCGCAGTCGTCGTGACGAACTGGCAATGTCCTGGGGATTATGTGAGGGTCTGGGTTTGAAGGTTCAGACCTTGATGCCTTTTCAGACCCGCCACTATGAAGCCGAACAGCGTGCGGCGTCTGCCTAGGTATAGATAGCTATCAAAGAACCCGGCTTAGTCCGGGTTTTTGCTGTCTGCGATGTCTTCAGTTCTCGGAGATTTCCGGCAAGCCTTTCAGGTTGTCCGTCGGAACTCGCACAACTAACCTTCTCGCGTCGCTGCCAATTCAGTGACCGGGACTGCAAGCCTGAAAAATCACTAGGAGCCTATTCCATATGGAGTTTAATGATGATCAGCGACAACTTGCTAACTGGTTCAATCTCATCTCAAGCCGAGTCCCGCCAAGCTGGTGATTCACCGTCCGACCAGATCTTCACCGTACTACCCAGTCTGAACAGCGAAACTCTGCTCGCCAACGCCTCCCAAGACCTGGCATCCGTGCAGGCACTGGCGGGTCATCTGGCTTTTGATGTCGACGGTCCCCAGCGTGATGCAGTGCTGGGTATTCATCGGATGGTGGAAGGGATTCAGTTGATGGTGGATCGGGTGCTGGATTTAGTTGAGGTGCCTGAGCAGAAGTGATCAGGCGCCTGTGAGGGCCAATCGGGAGCAAGCCCCCTCCCACATTTTGAATTGTGAATACCTTCAAATGTGGGAGGGGCGGTGCGACGATTTGACTTGCTCCCGATGAGGCCAGAACAGTCACTACCTCTCTAAACCCTGGCGCCGACCTCACGGGCACTGACCAACCGCTCCAACGCCTCACCCAGCCCAGAGGCCTTGTCACCAATCAACAAGTGCCAAACACCGCTCTCAAGCTGACTCACACCTTGGCAACCGAGTGCAGTGAGCTGAGCTTCAGACAACCCCGAATCATCCCCCAACTCCACCCGCAACCGGGTCATCGCCACCGCTCCTAGTTGGCGTACATTCCCTCGGCCACCCAGAGCATTCAGCCATTTTTCGGCCTCTTGCACATTCACCGTCACGGGCTTATCCCCAGGTGCAACTGCTACAGGTGCTGTGGCAACAAACCCCGGCATCGCCAAGCGAATTTCATCGGCAATGCTATCGGCCATCGGCCCAACCACCACCTGCAAACTACCGCCGTTACCCGGGCGCACTACAGCCATGGCGCCCAGTGCTTTCAGTTCAGCATCCACCGCCTTGTTGCGATCCACCATGTCCAAGCGCAGCCGCGTGGTGCAGGCACCCACACTCAGCAGATTCTCAGCACCACCCAGCGCCTGGATATATGCCGTGGCACGCTGGTTATCACTCATCGCTTCAGCCTGCACCACCTGGATATCTTCACGCCCCGGTGTCTTGAGGTTGAAGCGGCGGATGCAGTAGCTGAACACCGTGTAGTAGATCACCGAGTAGGCCAGGCCCACCGGTACCACCAGCCAGCCATTGGTGGACTTGCCCCAACCCAGCACCATGTCGATAAACCCACCGGAGAAGGTAAAGCCGAGGTGGATATTCAACATATTGGTAACAGCCATCGACAGGCCCGTCAGCACGGCGTGGATCAGGTACAGGAACGGTGCCAGGAACATGAAGGCAAATTCAATCGGCTCGGTCACCCCGGTCAAGAATGACGTCAGCGCCATGGACAGGAAGATCCCGCCCATCACTTTGCGCCGCTCAGGCAACGCATTGCGGTACATCGCCAGGCACGCAGCCGGCAGGCCGAACAGCATCACCGGGAACATGCCGGTCATGAACTGGCCGCCTTTCGGGTCGCCGGCAAAGTAGCGGGTCAGGTCGCCGGTCACCACCGCGCCGGTTGCCGGGTCGGTAAACGTGCCGAACACGAACCACGCCATGTTGTTGAGGATGTGGTGCAATCCGGTGACGATCAGCAGGCGGTTGAACACGCCAAACACGAACGCACCCAGACTGCCGCTTTCCATCAGCAACACGCCAAAGCTGTTGATGCCGTGCTGGATCGGCGGCCAGATCAGGCCGAAGATCACGCCCAGGCCCACCGCCGAAAAACCGGTGACAATCGGCACAAAGCGTCGCCCACCAAAGAACGCCAGGTACTCCGGCAGCTTGATGTCCTTGAAGCGGTTATACAGCCCGCCCGCCATCAGGCCGCTGGCGATACCGGCGAGCATGCCCATGTTAATGGACGTGTCCATTACCTTGAGCGTGGAGATCATCACCAGGTAGCCAATCGCCCCGGCCAGGCCGGCCGTGCCGTTGTTGTCGCGGGCAAAGCCCACGGCGATGCCGATGGCGAAGATCAGCGCCAGGTTGGCGAAGATCGCTTGCCCGGCATCGTGCATCACCGCGATGTTGAGCAAGTCGGTGTCGCCCAGGCGCAGCAAAAGGCCGGCGATTGGCAGGATCGCAATCGGCAGCATCAGGGCGCGGCCCAGGCGTTGCAGGCCTTCGATAAAGTGTTGGTACATGGCGTGTCTCCCTATTCTTGTTGTTTTCAGCTCAGCGGCCAGTGGTGTTGACAGGCTTGGCGAACGGCCTTGGCGCTGCTCAGGTCGAGCAGCTCAAGGCTCAGTTGCCGGCATTGCGCCGCGTCCAGGTGGCGGACGCGGTCCTTGATTTCGCCGATCTGCGGCGGGCTTACCGACAGTTCGCTGACCCCCAGGCCGACCAGTACCGGCGTGGCCAGTGGGTCAGATGCCAAGGCACCGCACACACCGACCCAACGCCCGTGTTTCGCCGCACCGGTGCAGGTTTGGGCGATCAGCCGCAGCAAGGCAGGGTGCAGCGCATCAACGCGGGCGGCCAGGCCTGCGTGGTCGCGGTCCATGGCCAGGGTGTATTGGGACAGGTCATTGGTGCCGATGGACAAGAAGTCAGCATGTTTGGCCAACTGCTCGGCCATCAGCGCGGCGGCGGGCACCTCGATCATCACGCCCAGTTCGGGGCGCTGCGTCAGCTCCAGCTCCACGCACAGTTCATCCAGGCGCTGGCGAATCTGCAGCAATTCATCCACCTCGCTGACCATCGGCAGCAGGATGCGGCAGCGCGCCAGTGGCGAGATTTGCAACAGGGCGCGCAGTTGCTGGTCGAGCAGTTCCGGGCGCACCTGGGCCATGCGAATACCGCGCAGGCCCAGCACCGGGTTGGCCTCGACAGGCAGCGGCAGGTAGTCGAGCTGCTTGTCGCCGCCCACATCGATGGTGCGGATGATCACCGACTTGTCGCCCATGGCATCCAGCACGGCCTGATAAGCCTGGCGTTGTTCCTGCTCATCCGGCGCGGTACGGCGGTCGACGAAGAGAATTTCGGTGCGCAGCAGGCCGACGCCGTCGGCGCCGTTGTCAAACGCCACTTGGGCTTCGGCGCTGGAGGCGACATTCGCCGCGACTTCAACCGTCACGCCATCGGTGGTGCTCGCCGGTTGTTGGGCTTGGGCCTGTTGCTGCTGGCGTCGTAATTTCTGTGTTTCGCGAATCTGGTGAACTTCGGCGTGACGTGCATCGCTGGGCGCCAGTTCCAGACGGCCGTTGGCGGCATCGAGCACCACCCGCTGGCCTTGGGGTACGTCGAGCACTTCATTGCCCAGGGCGACGAGACACGGCAGGCCTTTGCCCCGGGCCAAAATCGCCACATGGGAGGTCGCACCGCCTTCGGCCATGCAGATGCCCGCGGCCTGTTGCGCGCTCAGTTGCAGCAAGTCCGAAGGTGTCAGCTCATGGGCACTGACAATCGCCCCCGCCGGCAATTCGAAATGCCAGGCTTCACCCAGCAACGCACGCAGCACCCGTTGTTGAAGGTCTCGCAGGTCATTGGCGCGCTCGGCAAACAGCGGCTTGCCCAACGCCAGCAGTACGGCGCATTGGGCCTGGATCGCATCACGCCAGGCATGGGTGGCGGCGCTGCCTTGTTCGATGGCGGCGGTGGCTGCGTCGAGTAATGTCGGGTCTTCCAGCAGGGCAAGGTGGGCGGCGAAGATCTCTTCTTCTTCGACGTTCTTGCGTTGGCGCGCCTGGCCGAGCGTATTGCGGATTTCGCCGCGCACTTGCTCAAGGGCGGCATCCAGGCGTTGCAGTTGTTCGTCGACGCTATGATTGCCGCTGTCTTGCGGCAGCTCGATGCCCGTCAGGCGGAACAATGGCCCACATACCAGACCGGGTGCCGCGCATACGCCTTGCAGCACATTGGCTTCGGTATTCGCCCGGCGTGGCGCGGCAACGACCGGCGCGTGATGCTCCTCGTGGATCGCCACGGACAGCGCGGCGACCAGTGCCTGTAACGCCGCCTCGCCATCCTTGCCACGACAGGTCACCCGTACCTCGTCACCTTCGCCAATACCCAACCCCATCAGGCCGATCAGGCTGTCGCAAGCCGCGGTCTTATCACCGAAGTGCAGCTGCGATTGGCTGCTGAAGCCCTGGGCAGTCTTGCGGATCAGCGCGGCAGGGCGCGCATGCAAGCCGCCACGATGGGTGATGCGTACCGTGGCGCTCACTTCTGCGACCGAGTTATCCACAGCGGTTTGAACCGGCGCGGATGTGCGCAGGGCAATCCGCATCAGTGATTCACCGAGCTTCACGGTCTTGCTCGCGATGGGTTGCAGCTCGAAGCGGTCACTGTTGGTCAGGATGATCAGGCTCACCAGGCTTTTGCACTGGCGCGCAATGCGGTCCAGATCAAACTGCACCAACGGCTGGCCCTCGCTCACCCGTGCGCCATCCTTCACCAGCAAGGCAAAGCCTTCGCCATTGAGCTCCACGGTGTCGATGCCCACGTGCATCAGCACTTCGGCACCGTTGTCGGCGCGGATGGTCAATGCATGACCGGTGCGGGCGACATGGATGATCACGCCGTCACAGGGCGCGTGCAGGCAATCGTTCAACGGGTCGATGGCAATCCCGTCGCCCATGGCGCCGCTGGCGAACACTTCGTCGGGGACGTTGTTCAGGGCCAGCACCGGCCCACTCAAGGGGGCGCTTAAGGTCAATGGATTATTGTTGTTGGGCATGGGCACGGTACTCATCAGGAAAACGCCGCTTTAGTGCGTGCGGGTGACTTTGCTCAGGTGGCGCGGCTGGTCCGGGTTCATGCCCCGTGCCTCAGCCAGGCCGGCGGCCATCACGTAGAAGCTCTGGATTGTCAGGATCGGGTCCAGGCTCGGATGTTCGGCGCGACTAAGGGTCAGGTCGCGTTCGGCGATATCGTCCGGTGCGGCCAGCAGCACGCGGGCGCCGCGTTGGCGCATATCGGCGGCCAGGCTCAACAGGCCGGGCTGCTCGGCGCCGCGTGGGGCGAACACCAGTAGCGGGTAGTTTTCGTCGATCAAGGCCATCGGCCCGTGGCGCACCTCTGCGCTGCTGAAGGCTTCGGCCTGGATCGCCGAAGTTTCCTTGAGCTTGAGCGCAGCTTCCTGGGCGATGGCAAACCCGGCGCCGCGGCCGATTACCATCAATTGCTGGCAGTCGCGCAGGGCCTCGATGGCTTGGGTCCAATCCTGCCGGGCGGCTTCACGCAAACCGTCGGGCAGCGCCTGGCAGGCCTGGAGCAACTCGGTTTCCTGGTTCCAGTGGCCGATCAATTGCGCGCTGGCGCTGAGGGTGGCGATAAAACTCTTGGTCGCGGCCACGCTTTGTTCCGGCCCGGCGCACAGTGGCACGTGGAATTCACAGGCGGCTTCCAGCGGCGAGTCTTCGGCGTTCACCAGCGAGATGCTCAGGGCGCCGCGCTTGCGCAGCAGTCGCAGGCTGTTGACCAGGTCCGGGCTCTGCCCCGACTGGGAGAACCCAAACGCCACCTGGCCGCTGACTTTCATCGGTGCCTGCAACAGGGTCACCACCGACATTGGCAGCGACGCCACCGGGATACCCACATGCTGCATGGCCAGGTAGGCGAAGTAGCTGGCGGCGTGATCGGAGCTGCCACGGGCGATGGTCATCGCCACTTGCGGCGGCTGGCGACGCAGGCGACCGGCCACTTCTTCCAGCAGCGGGTTCAGGCGTTGCAGTTGTGCCGCGACGGCGTCGCAGGAGGCCAGGGCCTCTTCAAGCATTTTTGAAGTCAATGGTTTCTCCTTCGACCATTACGTCGGTGAGTGTCAGGGAGCGGTCCAGGCGCACGCAGTCGGCATAGCTGCCCGGTTGCAGGCGGCCGCGTTCTTCCAGGCCCAGGTAGTCCGCAGGAAATTGCGACAGGCGTTGTGAGGCTTCGCTGATGGGCAGGCCGATTTTCACCAGGTTGCGCAGCGCCTGGTCCATGGTCAGGGTGCTGCCGGCCAGGGTGCCGTCCGGCAGGCGTACGCCGCCCAGGCATTTGGTCACGGTGTGGCTGCCCAGCTTGTATTCGCCGTCGGGCATACCGGCGGCGGCGGTGGAATCGGTCACGCAGTACAGGCATGGGATCGAGCGCAGGGCCACGCGCATGGCACCGGGATGCACATGGAGCAGATCCGGGATCAACTCGGCGTATTGGGCGTGGGCCAGCGCGGCGCCGACGATGCCCGGCTCGCGGTGATGCAGCGGGCTCATGGCGTTGTACAAATGGGTAAAGCTGGTGGCGCCGGCGGCGAGGGCGGCCACGCCTTCTTCATAACTGCCCAGGGTGTGGCCGATCTGCATGCGCACACCGCGTTGGCTGAGGGCGCGGATCAGGCCGTCGTGGCCGGCGATTTCCGGGGCGATGGTGATCACTCGGATAGGCGCCAGGCGCAGGTAGTCTTCGACTTCGGCCATCAATGCGGTGTGGGCGAAGTTGGGTTGGGCGCCGAGTTTGCCCGGGTTGATGTAGGGGCCTTCCAGGTGCACGCCCAGTACCCGGGCGCTGCCTGTCGGGCGTTGCTCGCAGAACCTGCCGAGTTCACCGAGGACGCTGGTGATTTCTTCCACCGGCGCCGTCATGGTGGTGGCCAATAGCGAGGTGGTCCCAAAACGCACGTGGGTGCGGGTAATGGTCTCGAAGGCCTGCGCCCCTTCCATGATGTCGGCACCGCCACCGCCGTGTACATGCAGGTCGATAAAGCCTGGCAGCAGGTAGGGCAGGTCGTTGTCAGCCGGGTCGCAAGGCGTGCCTTCGATGGCAACCACCTTGCCGTGTTCGTGCACCAGGCGGCCGCGCATCCAGCCGCTGGGCGTGAGGATATTGTCTTCTGACATGGGCAGTTCTCTAAATTCGCAATTCGGCGGAATAATCATGGCGACGCAGCTCTGCGACAAAGTCGTAGTAGTCGTTGCGGCAGTAGGTGTCGGTGATTTCAATCGGCGTGTTGTCGGCGGTGTAGCCCACGCGGGTCATCAGCAGCATGGCGGTGCCGGGGGCGATGCCGACCAGCTTGGCGAACTCATCCGAGGCGTTGATCGCCTGGATATGTTGCAGGGCGCGCACGATGGGCTTGCCGATGCCTTCCAGGTATTCGTACAGCGAATTGCCGATGGCTTGCGGGTGTGGCAACACCGAGGCGGGCATGGCGGTCATTTCAATCGCCATCACCGTGTCATCGGCTTTGCGCAGACGCTTGAGGCGCGCCACTTTGTCAGTAGGCGACAGGCACAGGCGGATCAGCTCTTCGTGGGTCGGCGGGGTTATGTCGCGCTCCAGCCACTGGGAGGTGGGCACAAAGCCCTTGAGCCGCAGCATTTCGCTGAACCCCGACAAGCGCGACAAGGGTTGTTCCAGGCGCGGCGTGATAAAGGTGCCGGAGCCCTGGCTGCGGCGGATCAGGCCTTGGGCAAGCAACACTTCCAGCGCTTTACGGGCAGTGACCCGCGAGATGCTCAACTGCTCGCTGAGCGCACGCTCCGAGGGCAGGGCCTGCTCGGATTTCCACTGGCCGGCATGGATCGCCGCTTCAAGGCTGCGAGCCAGTTGCAGGTACAGCGGCGTGGATTGCTTGTCGTCGGGGCGCAGGGCCAGGATGGGATTCATCTGTCAGGTTTCCGATGCGTTATTGGAGTGTTGTCGCCCGGTAATGGCCGGAAATTAATACCACTTAAATACCATGTCAATGCTACCAAAACGGTGCAGGCCCCGGTTTCAGGGATCTTTAATGGGGCTTGGTATCAAGTGGTATTAGAGAGGTCTTTGTGTCGCGCACAAGTGCACTGTCCCGCGCGGTGAACTGGTATTCACCGGCAGGCGCTGCTGGAGGCAGGAATTATTTTCGAATTAATTTACGAACGGTACGAGATTACGGCCGAATCTCGATCAGGGTGCCGTCTTTGACCAGGCTCCAGACTTCGCGCATGTCCACGTTGCGCATGCCGATGCAGCCGTCGGTCCAGTCCAGGGTGTGAAACCACTGTTCCGGGTAGTCTTCGGTGTCGGGCGTGCCGTGGATCATGATCATGCTGCCCGGTTTTACCCCTTCGCGGCGGGCGCGGGCAGCGTCGCTGATGTTCGGGTAGGAGATGTGCATGGCCAGGTTGAAGCGGTCGCTGGTTTTGCGCCAGTCGATCCAGTAGAAACCCTCGGGGGTACGGCGGTCGCCTTCGATCAGCTTGTGGCCCTTGGGGTTCTTGCCCAGGGAAATGCGGTAGGTCTTGAACGGTTTGCCGTCGTTGATCAATTGCAGCTGATGAGCGGACTTGAGCACCAGGACTTTTTCGACCGGCTTGCCGCCCAGGGTGACTTGGGTTGCGGCTGGCGACAGCGTGGCGAACGACAGGCAGATCAGAGCAAGCAACCAGCGCATTGAAACGGTATCCCTTTGGCGACATTGGCCGGCTTGTTATTGGGCGGGCTTGGACAGCGGTGGCACAGACTCGCTACGTACCGGGTACACCTGTTGGCGACGGTCAGCGAAAAAGCATTCTAAGGTACGCCCGACCGTGCGGAAAGCCAGCTCGGACCAAGGGATATCAGCTTCATCGAACAGCTTCACTTCCAGGCTTTCCGGGCCTGCGGCAAAGTCCAGGTCGATCAGCTCGGCGCGGTAGAAAATATGCACCTGGCTGATATGCGGCACATCGATCAGGGTATAGATATTCAGGTTACGCACCCGGGCGCAGGCTTCTTCCAGGGTTTCACGCATGGCCGCCTGTTCGACGGTTTCACCGTTTTCCATAAAGCCTGCGGGCAGGGTCCAGTAACCCAGGCGTGGCTCGATGGCGCGGCGGCACAGCAACACTTTGTCGCCCCACACCGGTACGGTACCAGCGACGATATTGGGGTTCTGGTAATGAATGGTCGAGCAGTGATCGCATACATAACGCAGGCGCGCGTCGCCTTCGGGAATGCGTTGGGTCACCGGTTTGCCGCACTGGCTGCAGAAATTCATGCTGGGGTTCCTGAACAATGGGCACATCTTGGCTTGGTGCCGGGCGTTCCTGCAAGTTGTCGTTTAGCGACAGCCCTGCGGTTTTGGGGTTGGGCGCGTTCACGCTTTGGTGCATGATGCAAGGTAGCCAACAGACCGAGATGACTCATGCTGGACGAGCTACTTCGCCGGGTAAGCAATCACACCCCTCACCTGCTTGAGACTGACGGGCGTTTCCCCGAGGCCGCGGTGCTGGTACCGATTACCCGCAGTGATGAACCCGAGCTGATCCTGACCCTGCGCGCCAGCGGCCTGTCGACCCATGGTGGCGAAGTGGCCTTTCCTGGCGGGCGGCGTGACCCTGAAGACCCGGACCTGATCTTTACCGCCTTGCGCGAAGCCGAGGAAGAAATCGGCCTGCCGCCGGGGCTGGTTGAGGTCATTGGCCCGTTGAGCCCGCTGATTTCCCTGCATGGCATCCGCGTAACGCCCTATGTGGGCGTGATCCCTGACTACGTCGAATACCTGGCCAACGACGCCGAAATCGCCGCCGTCTTCAGTGTGCCCCTGGAGTTTTTCCGGCAGGACCCACGCGAACATACCCACCGCATCGATTACCAGGGCCGCAGTTGGTATGTGCCCAGCTACCGCTTCGGCGAATACAAGATCTGGGGCCTGACGGCGATCATGATCGTCGAGCTGATCAATCTGCTCTATGACGACGCCAAGATCAGCCTGCACCAGCCGCCCAAGAGTTTTATCAATATCTAAGCCATCGCATGAATGGCAAGCCGTGAGGGAAAACCATGAAATACCGCCTGGGCGACGCCCGTGTCGAGACCCATCCCAACAGTTGGGTCGCACCCAATGCCACGCTGGTGGGCAAGGTCAAGCTGGAGGAGGGCGCCAACGTCTGGTTCAACGCGGTGTTGCGCGGCGATAACGAACTGATCCTGATCGGCAAGAACAGCAACGTGCAGGACGGCAGCGTGATGCACACCGACATGGGCTATCCGCTTACCCTCGGCACCGGCGTGACCATCGGCCATAACGCCATGCTGCACGGCTGCAGCGTCGACGACTACAGCTTGATCGGCATCAACGCCGTGATCCTCAACGGCGCCAAGATCGGCAAACATTGCATCATCGGCGCCAATTCGCTGATCGGCGAAGGTAAGGAAATTCCCGACGGTTCGCTGGTGATGGGCTCGCCGGGCAAGGTGGTACGTGAGCTGACCGAGGCGCAGAAACGCATGCTCGAAGCCAGTGCCGCGCACTATGTGCATAACTCGCAGCGCTATGCCCGAGACTTGGTTGAGCAGGAAGAATGAGTGCGGTTGAACGGCCTGTAGCCTCGCCATGCGTGAGTATCTGCGCGTTGGATGAGGACGATATCTGTACCGGTTGCCAGCGTAGCGTGGACGAGATTACGCGTTGGAGCCGCATGGATAATGCCGAGCGCCGGGTGGTGTTGGGGTTGTGTCATGAGCGGGCGGTGGCGGGTGGGTTGGTGTTTATGGCTTCTGGTAAATCCGGTGCCTGAACCACCGCTATCGCAGGCAAGCCAGCTCCCACCCTTGATGTGTGAATGCGTTCAAATGTGGGAGCTGGCTTGCCTGCGATGAGGCCCTGCCAGACGACATCCTTGTAATTGTGTACCCTGTGCGGCATTACCCACAGGTCCATCCCCATGTTTTTCCTGATCGCCTACATCAGCAGCGTCGTGCTGATCAACTTCGCCTTCTCCACCGCCCCGCACCTGGATGTCATCTGGTCCGCCTGGGGTGGCCTGGTATTTATCCTGCGCGACATGGTGCAAACCCGCTTCGGTCACGGCGCGATCATCGCCATGCTGGCGGCGCTGGTGCTTTCGTATATCACTTCCGACCCGTCCATCGCCCTGGCCAGTGCTACGGCGTTCGCGGTGTCCGAGTGCATCGACTGGCTGGTGTTCAGCATCACCAAACGCCCGCTGCATGATCGCCTGTGGATAAGTTCGGCACTGAGTATTCCCCTCGATACCTTTATTTTCTTCGGCTTGATCGGCGCGCTCACACCGGCGGTGGCGGGCACGGCGTTGGTGTCTAAATTTGCCGGTGTCACCGTGGTCTGGCTGATCATGGCCTGGCGCATCCGCCGCCGCACCATCGCCAACTGAGGCCAATTTTTACAGTTCATGTAAAATGCCGGCCTTTCTCCCCCATGATCCGCTCCCCTGAGGACCTGAGATGACCCGAATCGGAACTCCATTGTCGCCAACCGCGACCCGCGTTTTGCTGTGTGGCTGCGGTGAGCTGGGCAAGGAAGTGGTGATCGAACTGCAACGCCTGGGTGTTGAAGTGATCGCCGTGGATCGCTACGCCAACGCGCCGGCCATGCAGGTGGCGCACCGTAGCCACGTGATCAACATGCTCGACGGTGCGGCGCTGCGTGCAGTCATCGAGGCGGAGAAGCCGCACTTCATCGTGCCGGAAATCGAAGCCATCGCCACCGCCACTCTGGTGGAATTGGAGGCTGAAGGCTTCACGGTTATCCCGACCGCCCGCGCCACGTCGTTGACCATGAACCGTGAGGGCATCCGTCGTCTGGCCGCCGAAGAACTGGACCTGCCGACCTCGCCGTACCACTTTGCCGACACCTTCGAAGACTACAGCAAGGCCGTCCAGGACCTGGGCTTCCCCTGCGTGGTCAAGCCGGTGATGAGTTCGTCGGGCAAGGGCCAGAGCCTGTTGCGCAGCACTGATGACGTGCAGAAAGCCTGGGATTACGCCCAGGAAGGCGGGCGTGCCGGTAAGGGTCGAGTCATTATCGAAGGCTTTATCGATTTCGACTACGAAATTACCCTGCTGACCGTGCGCCACATTGGCGGCACCACCTTCTGCGCGCCGGTTGGCCATCGTCAGGAGAAGGGCGACTATCAGGAGTCCTGGCAGCCACAGGCCATGAGCCCGATCGCCCTGGCCGAATCCGAGCGCGTTGCCAAGGCGGTAACCGAAGCCCTGGGCGGCCGTGGTCTGTTTGGTGTGGAGTTGTTCATCAAGGGCGATCAGGTGTGGTTCAGCGAAGTGTCGCCGCGCCCACATGACACCGGTTTGGTCACACTGATTTCTCAGGACCTGTCGCAGTTCGCGCTGCACGCTCGCGCCATCCTGGGCTTGCCAATTCCGTTGATCCGTCAGTTCGGGCCTTCGGCATCGGCGGTGATCCTGGTGGAAGGGCAGTCGACCCAGACGGCGTTTGCCAACCTCGGCGTTGCATTGAGCGAGCCGGACACGGCGTTGCGCCTGTTTGGCAAGCCGGAAGTGAATGGCCAGCGCCGTATGGGTGTGGCACTGGCGCGGGATGAGTCGATTGAGGCTGCACGGGCTAAAGCTACCCGCGCTTCGAAGGCTGTTGTTGTAGAGCTCTAAAACCGCGTCGCGTCTATCGCAGGCAAGCCAGCTCCCACATTTGATTGGGTTCACATAGTTTGATGTGTGAATGCTTTCTAATGTGGGAGCTGGCTTGCCTGCGATAGCGGTCTATCAGGCGACCTTGTTCAAATCATTATCCCGCGTCTCTTTAAGGCACAGCACCGCAATCAAACTCAACAACGCTGCCGCCGACACATACCCACCGACATAGCTGAGCCCACCCATCGCCACCAGCTTGGTCGCGAAGAACGGTGCTGCAGACGCCCCGACAATCCCACCCAGGTTATACGCCGCCGAAGCACCGGTATAACGCACACGCGTCGGGAACAACTCCGGCAGCAGGGCGCCCATCGGTGCGAAGGTCACACCCATCAGAAACAGCTCCAACGCCAGGAACAGCGCCACGGCCCAGGTCGAGCCGTGGGTCAGCAGTGGCTCCATGGTAAAGCCCGAGAGAATCGCCAGGATCGCCCCAACGATCAGCACCGGCTTACGTCCATAACGATCACTGGCCAGCGCTGCCAGCGGCGTCGCCAAGCCCATGAACAGCACGGCAAAGCACAGTAAGCCGAGGAACGTCTCGCGGCTGTAGCCCAGTGTGGAAACGCCGTAGCTCAGGGAAAACGCCGTGGTGATGTAGAACAGCGCGTAGCACACCACCATCGACGCAGCGCCCAGTAGCACCGGCAGCCAATGCTGGCTGAACAGTTCCACCAGTGGCACCTTCACCGGTGCTTCTTTGGCTACGGAGTTGGCGAACACTGGGGTTTCATGCAGCTTCAGGCGTGCATACAGGCCCACCATCACCAGTGCGGCGCTGAGAATGAACGGAATACGCCAGCCCCAGCTACGGAACTGCTCGTCATTCAGGCTCATGGCCAGGATCAGGAATAAACCGTTGGCCGCCAGAAAGCCAATCGACGGGCCCAGTTGCGGGAACATGCCGAACCAGGCGCGCTTGCCCTTGGGCGCGTTCTCGGTCGCCAGCAATGCCGCGCCGCCCCATTCCCCGCCAAGGCCCAGGCCCTGGCCGAAGCGTAATACGCACAACAGAATCGGTGCCCAGGCGCCGATGCTGTCGTAGCCTGGCAGCAAGCCGATCAAGGTGGTGCACACACCCATCAACAGCAGCGAGGCCACCAGAGTGGATTTGCGCCCGATGCGGTCGCCGAAATGGCCGAACAGCGCCGAGCCCAGCGGGCGTGCGATAAAGGCGATGCCAAAGGTCAGGAACGACGCCAGCATCTGCGCCGTACCGGAGCTCTGGGGAAAGAACACCGGGCCGATCACCAGCGCAGCAGCCGTGGCGTAGATATAGAAGTCGTAGAACTCGATGGCGGTGCCGACGATGCTCGCCGTGGCGACGCGGGCGGTCGAATTGGTCGGGGCGGCGGTCGCAGCCTCTTGGTAGGTGGTGCTCATGGCAGTATCCCTGACGGTCATTGCGCGTTTGGACGCGGATTATTATTGGTCGAACACCCATGGATCAGGGTTGTGCGCGGGGCGGCTCGGGATGGGAGCAAACACCGGTCGGACATGATAAAGCGGTGCCTGGACACGCTGAGTGCGGGTAGCACGCGGTCGGGCGGGGCTTGGGTAAGCCGCAGGGATTATAGGAAGGGGGCTAAGGATCCAACAAGGGGCTGGTGAGGATCTATGGCCTGGAACTGGATCAATGTGGGAGCTGGTTGAGCCTGCTGAGGTCAGGCGGCCACCGGCACATGGCTGGTATGCCAGATCAACACCTTGCTCACCCGGTTGTCCTCGGTTTCGAGGATTTCCAGGCGATAGCGGCCGATCTTCAGGCACACCGCGCAATCGGGGATGGTTTCCAGCGCTTCGGTCACCAGGCCGTTGAGGGTCTTGGGGCCGTCGCTGGGCAGGTGCCAGCCCAGGCTTTTGTTCAGTTCGCGGATCGAAGCGGCGCCGTCAATGATGTAGCGGCCATCGGGCTGGGCCTCGATGTGGGGGTTATCCACAGCCTGATCGCTTTCGAATTCGCCGACGATTTCTTCCAGGATATCTTCCAGGGTAACGATGCCCAGCACTTCGCCGTATTCGTCCACTACCATGCCCAGGCGCCGCTGTTGCTTGTGGAAGTTAAGCAGCTGCAGCTGTAGAGGCGTGCTTTCCGGGACGAAGTAGGGTTCGTGACAGGCAGCGAGCAGCGCCTCTTTTGTCAGGCTTGCGTCGGGGAGCAGATGCTGGACCTGGCGCGTGTTGAGCACCGCTTCGACCTGGTTGATATCACTGTGGAACACCGGCAGGCGCGTGCGTTGGGAACTGCGCAGCTGCTCGATGATCTCGTCGATCGAGTCATCCAGGTTGATGCCATCCACTTCACTGCGGGGCACCAGGATGTCGTTGACGGTGATGTTATCCAGCGCGTGGATGCCGGGCATACCGGGCGCACGGTCTTCGTCGGCCTCGGGCGGGGCTTGGTCGTCATGGTCCGGCAGCGGCTCATCACTGTTTTTCACCACGCCGGATTTGCGCGCGAACGGGCGCAGCAGCAACAGGCTGATGCCGTTGAGCAGCCAGGCCAGCGGGTAGAGGATTTTCAGCGGCACGCCCAGCAGGGCGTTACCGAAACCCAACACCGCTTGCGGATGGCGGGTGGCCAGGATGCGAGGCAGGTAGTCGGCGAGAATCAGCAGCAGTGCACAAGAGATCAGCCAACCCAGCCATGGGCCGTTCTGCGCCCAGGCATAGATTGCCAGCAGCGTGCAAAGGATCACCACGGCGGCGCGGCACAGGCTGTTGCACAGGATCAGGCTATGGCGCGGAAAGCTCAGGCGTGCGGCAGCCTTGTCGCCCTGACGGGTACCGGGGCGCAGGGCCAACAGATGCTGTTGTGCTGCTTCGATGGCGGTAAACAGCGCCGCCCATAAAATCAGCAAGGCAATGACGGCGAGCATCGGCTCCAAAGGCAAGTTATCCATGATCGCTGCCCGTCAGATATGCAGGATGTATTCGCGAACCAGCTTGCTGCCGAAATAGGCCAGCATCAGCAGGCAGAACCCGGCCAGGGTCCAGCGGATTGCCTTGTGCCCACGCCAGCCGAGGCGGTTGCGGCCCCACAGCAGCACGCTGAACACCACCCAGGCCAGGCACGCCAGCAGGGTCTTGTGCACCAGGTGCTGGGCGAACAGGTTCTCGACGAACAGCCAGCCGGAAATCAGCGACAGCGACAGCAGGGTCCAGCCGGCCCACAGGAACCCGAACAGCAGGCTTTCCATGGTTTGCAGCGGCGGGAAGTTCTTGATCAGCCCTGAGGGGTGCTTGTGCTTGAGCTGGTGATCCTGCAGCAACAGGAGCAGGGCCTGGAACACCGCGATGGTGAACATGCCGTAGGCGAGGATCGACAACAGGATATGGGCAAGGATGCCGGGCTCCTCATCGATCACCTGTACGGTGCCGGTAGGGGTGAATTGCGCCAGCAATACCGTCAGCATTCCCAGGGGGAATAGCAGCACCAGCAGGTTCTCGACCGGAATGCGGTAGCAGGCCAGCAGCGTCAGTGCGATGACGGCCGCGGCGATCAGGCTGGCGGCGCTGAAAAAGTCCAGGCCCAGGCCCACCGGCGTCATCAGGTGAGTGAACAGGCTGGCGGCATGGGCCAGCAGGGCCAGCACGCCAAGGCCGACGAGCAGACGTTTGTCCGCTTTGGCGCCTTGGGCCAGACGAGTGCCCTGATAGAGAGTCGCAGCGGCATACAGAATGGCGGCGGCGAGGCTGGGTAGCAAACTGGGTGACAAGGGGAGCATAAATCCTGGTAGGCAAGCCCGAAAGGCGTTGAGTTTGGCACACACCTGCGCTGCAAGAAAGACTCCCGGGCCAGACAGCGGGTGTGCATGGACGCAGTCTTCGCTATAATCCGCGACCTGCCCACGCCGCAGGCTCGGCGAGCGCTGTTTTTAATAGCGATTGACCACAGCCTGGGCCGCCATTACCTCGGTCTACCTGCATTTCGATGAGTAGGGCCTGAAAGGATCGCGCATGTTTGAAAACTTGACTGACCGTCTCTCGCAGACGCTGCGCCACGTTACCGGCAAGGCCAAGCTGACCGAGGACAATATTAAAGACACCCTGCGTGAAGTGCGCATGGCGTTGCTGGAAGCCGACGTGGCCTTGCCGGTGGTGAAGGATTTCGTCAACTCGGTCAAAGAGCGCGCGGTCGGCACCGAAGTGTCCCGCAGCCTGACCCCGGGCCAGGCCTTCGTGAAGGTCGTCCAGGCCGAACTCGAAAGCCTGATGGGCGCGGCCAACGAAGACTTGAACCTCAGCGCCGTGCCGCCAGCCGTCGTATTGATGGCCGGCCTGCAAGGCGCGGGTAAGACCACCACCGCCGGCAAGCTGGCGCGCTTCCTTAAAGAGCGCAAGAAGAAATCCGTGATGGTGGTGTCGGCCGACGTGTACCGTCCGGCGGCCATCAAGCAGCTGGAAATGCTCGCGGGCGAAGTGGGTGTGACCTTCTTCCCGTCCGACCTGAGCCAGAAGCCGGTCGACATTGCCAACGCGGCTATTAAAGAAGCCAAGCTCAAGTTCATCGACGTGGTCATCGTCGATACCGCCGGTCGCCTGCACATCGACGAAGAGATGATGGGCGAGATCAAGGCGCTGCATGCCGCGATCAACCCGGTCGAAACCTTGTTCGTGGTCGATGCCATGACCGGTCAGGATGCGGCCAACACCGCCAAGGCCTTTGGTGACGCACTGCCGCTGACCGGCGTGATCCTCACCAAGGTCGACGGTGACGCCCGGGGCGGTGCCGCGCTGTCGGTACGTGCCATTACTGGCAAGCCGATCAAGTTCATCGGTATGGGCGAGAAGAGCGACGCGCTCGAACCGTTCCACCCCGAGCGTATCGCCTCGCGTATCCTCGGCATGGGTGACGTGCTCAGCCTGATCGAACAGGCCGAAGCCACGCTCGACAAGGACAAGGCCGACAAGCTGGCCAAGAAGCTGAAGAAGGGCAAGGGCTTCGACCTCGAAGACTTCCGTGACCAGTTGCAACAGATGAAGAACATGGGCGGCCTCGGCGGCCTGATGGACAAGCTGCCCAACATCGGTGGTGTGAACCTGGCGCAAATGGGCAATGCCCAGGGCGCGGCAGAGAAGCAGTTCAAGCAGATGGAAGCCATCATCAACTCCATGACCCCGGCCGAGCGCCGCGACCCTGAGCTGATCAGCGGTTCGCGCAAACGCCGGATCGCCATGGGTTCCGGTACCCAGGTGCAGGACATCGGTCGCTTGGTCAAGCAGCACAAGCAGATGCAGAAGATGATGAAGAAATTCTCCGCCAAAGGTGGGATGGCCAAGATGATGCGCGGCATGGGCGGTATGTTGCCCGGCGGCGGCATGCCGAAAATGTAAAGTATTCGAGTGGGAGCCCAGCTCCTGCTCCGACCCACAGGGATGTGGGATCTCCAGCAAACCCGCCGTTGGCGGGGGCTGACTCGCCGTTTTAACCGACGGCTCTATAGCAGATCTGAATGGCACGCTGATAGGCGCCAGAAAAAGACATTTGCAAAAGTCCGGATATTCCTTAGAATATGCGGCCTTTCGGGCACCTATGCCCGCTGTGCATTTAGATTTGCAGCACCGACTACAGGAACGATGTTCACATGCTAACAATCCGTCTTGCCCTTGGCGGCTCCAAAAAGCGCCCGTTTTACCACTTGACCGTAACCGACAGCCGCAACCCGCGTGACGGTTCGCACAAGGAACAGGTTGGTTTCTTCAACCCTGTTGCTCGTGGTCAAGAAGTTCGTCTGTCCGTGAACCAAGAGCGCGTAGCCTACTGGCTGAGCGTTGGCGCACAGCCATCCGAGCGCGTTGCAAAACTGTTGAAGGACTCGGCTAAGGCCGCAGCCTGAGCAATATGAACGCGACGCCAGCTGTTGCTGATGATTTGATCGTTATCGGCAAGATTTACTCTGTTCATGGCGTTCGCGGCGAAGTGAAGGTGTATTCCTTTACTGATCCGACTGAAAACCTGTTGCAGTACAAAACCTGGACGCTCAAGCGCGAAGGGAGTGTGAAACAGGTCGAGCTGGTCAGTGGACGCGGGAGCGACAAGTTCCTGGTCGCAAAGCTCAAGGGTCTTGATGATCGTGAAGAAGCTCGTCTTCTGGCCGGTTATGAGATCTGCGTGCCGCGCAACCTGTTCCCTGAATTGACCGACGGCGAGTACTACTGGTACCAGCTGGAAGGTCTGAAGGTTATTGATCAACTCGGGCAATTGCTGGGGAAAATCGATCATCTTCTGGAAACCGGCGCCAATGATGTAATGGTGGTCAAGCCTTGCGCTGGCAGCCTGGATGATCGCGAACGCCTGTTGCCCTATACCGAGCAATGCGTGTTGGCCGTCGACCTGGCAGCGGGCGAGATGAAGGTGGAATGGGACGCGGACTTCTAAGCGTGGCTAATTTGCGCATTGAAGTGATCAGTTTGTTTCCCGAGATGTTTTCCGCCATCAGCGAGTACGGCATCACCAGTCGGGCGGTGAAACAGGGGCTGTTACAGCTCACCTGTTGGAACCCGCGAGACTACACGACGGATCGACATCACACTGTGGACGATCGCCCATTTGGCGGTGGCCCGGGCATGGTGATGAAGATCAAGCCCCTGGAAGATGCATTGGTTCAGGCCAAGGCAGCCGCCGGGGAGAAGGCGAAGGTAATTTACCTGTCCCCTCAAGGCCGTCAGCTGAAACAGGCGGCGGTACGCGAACTGGCGAATGAGGAAAGTTTGATCCTGATTGCCGGTCGCTATGAAGGCATTGACGAGCGTTTTATTGAAGCTCATGTCGATGAAGAGTGGTCGATTGGGGACTATGTATTGTCTGGTGGCGAGCTGCCGGCAATGGTCCTGATAGATGCGGTTACACGACTGCTGCCTGGAGCTTTAGGGCATGTGGACTCTGCGGAGGAGGATTCCTTCACGGATGGTTTGCTGGATTGCCCGCACTACACCCGACCGGAGGTGTATGCGGATCAGCGTGTTCCCGACGTATTGCTAAGTGGCAATCACGCACACATCCGGCGTTGGCGTTTACAGCAGTCCCTTGGTCGGACCTATGAACGACGCGCCGATCTTCTGGAAAGCCGCTCGCTTTCTGGAGAAGAGAAGAAGCTGCTCGAGGAATACATCCTCGCGCGGGACGATAGTTAACAACGTATCGATGGTAGGTCCATTGACTTACCTTAGGAGCACAGCATGACTAACAAAATCATCCTTGCACTCGAAGCAGAGCAGATGACCAAAGAGATCCCTACCTTTGCCCCGGGCGACACCATTGTCGTTCAGGTGAAAGTGAAGGAAGGCGACCGTTCGCGTCTGCAAGCGTTCGAAGGCGTGGTAATCGCCAAGCGTAACCGTGGTGTGAACAGTGCTTTCACTGTTCGTAAAATCTCCAACGGTGTTGGCGTAGAGCGTACTTTCCAGACCTACAGCCCGCAAATCGACAGCATGGCCGTCAAGCGTCGCGGTGACGTACGTAAAGCCAAGCTGTACTACCTGCGTGACCTGTCCGGTAAAGCAGCTCGCATCAAGGAAAAACTGGCTTAAGTCCAGCTTCCCGATGCAGAAAAAAGCAGCCTACGGGCTGCTTTTTTGTGTCTGAAATTTGTCCATTTGCCGGTGTTGACCATGACCACCCGTCTCGAAGAAATCCAGCGCCGCACCGACCTGTCCGTCACCCGCGTGACCAAGGCCGTGTTCCCGCCTACCACCAACCACCACAACACCCTGTTCGGCGGCACCGCCCTGGCATGGATGGACGAAGTGTCGTTCATCGCCGCCACGCGTTTCTGTCGCTTGCCTTTGGTGACGGTCTCCACCGACCGTATCGACTTCAATCACGCAATCCCGGCCGGCTCCATCGTTGAGCTGATCGGCCGGGTGATCAAAGTCGGCAACACCAGCCTCAAGGTTGAAGTGGAAGTGTTTGTCGAGAGCATGAGCGCTGATGGCCGTGAAAAGGCGATCCAGGGCGTGTTCAGCTTTGTCGCGATTGACGCGGACAAACGCCCTGTACCGGTATTGCCTGGGTTTGCCGACTGATTACGTGGCGCTGCCGTTCTCCGGTTGAATCACCGCCAGCAGGGTCCAGCCGGCCACGGGCTTCAAGCTGCTCTCGGGCGTAACCACATGCACCCAGCCGCTGGTGTCCCGGGCAAACAGTAAGGTGGCGCGCTCCCCGTGCAACGCCTGGTACTGCTCCCAGCCAAAGCCGTCGGTGAGGTTGGTGCTATACAGTTCGGCGCCCTGGCCCAACAGGCTGGCCAGTTTGGTATAGCTCAGGGGTTGGCTGCCCAGCAGGTGGCCGCGGTGTTCGTGGCTGGCCTTGTGTTTGTCGGTGCGACGGCTTTCCTGGCTGCTGGCCAGGGCGAACAGACGATGGCCGAAATCATGGCGAAAACGCATGGTCGCCAAGGCGTTCAGCTCGCCGGACGGGGAGAGCGCAAGCAAATGCCCCAGGCCGACCAGATCCAGATGGGACTCGGCATGTTGGGAGGCGGGGTTGCCGAAGTAGGTCGGCAGGCCCTCCATGCGACTGGCGCGGATATTTTCCCAGCTGGAATCCGTCAGCAACACGCGGCTACCCAATTGCTGCAATGCCTTGCCGAGCGCCCGCGCCGGGCCGTTCGCGCCGACGATCAGGAAACCGCTGGGCGCAGGCTCGGCGACTTTCAGCAGGCGCGCCAAGGGGCGCGCCGTGGCACTTTGCAGCACCACGGTGCCGATGATCACCGCGAAGGTCAGCGGCACCAGCAATAACGCGCCTTCATGCCCTGCCTCGTCCAGGCGAATCGCAAAGATCGCCGATACCGCCGCCGCCACAATGCCCCGTGGC
Organism: Pseudomonas synxantha BG33R; assembly: GCF_000263715.2. Classification (NCBI taxonomy): domain Bacteria; kingdom Pseudomonadati; phylum Pseudomonadota; class Gammaproteobacteria; order Pseudomonadales; family Pseudomonadaceae; genus Pseudomonas; species Pseudomonas synxantha. The sequence continues at coordinate 5,070,387 of NZ_CM001514.1, read as the reverse complement.
GCGATCCAGGCCAGCAGCGCGCGCTCGCGCCAGTTGAGTCCGGAGCCAAAGGTTGAGAGCGCTACGTTCAGTGGGCGTGCAATAAACTGGATGATCACCAGCAGAATCAGCACGAATGGCCCCAGGGCGATCAAGGCATTCAGGTCCAGGCGCGCCGCCAGCAGGATGAACAGCCCGGAAATCAGCAGCACACTGAGGTTTTCCTTGAAGTGCAGGATATGCCTGACATCCACGCCCTTCATATTGGCCATCCACATCCCCATCAGCGTGACCGCCAGCAGGCCGGACTCATGCATCACCTGGTTGGCAGCAATGAAGATGCCCAGCACACCGGCCAGCGTCGCGAGGTTATGCAGGTATTCCGGCAACCACTGCCGGCGCATGATCTGCCCCAGTACCCAGCCGCCGGCGATCCCGAACAAACTGCCGCAGAGGATGACGCCGCCAAAGGTCAGCAGGCTGTGGCTCAAGCCGTCGCCGGAAGCCCGGGCAATGATGAAGCTGTAGACCACCACCGCCAGCAACGCGCCAATCGGGTCGATGACGATGCCTTCCCAGCGCAGGATATTGGCGATGGAGGCTTTGGGGCGTACCACGCGCAGCATCGGCACGATCACGGTCGGGCCCGTTACCAGGGTCAGCGTGCCGAACAGCAGCGCGAGCATCCAGTCAAAACCCAGCAGCCAGTGAGTGGCCAGGGTGATCACTGCCCAGGTCGACAGGGCGCCAACCGTGACCAGGCGATGCACCACGCTGCCGATTTCCTTCCACTCCGAAAGGTGCAGGGTCAGGCTGCCTTCGAACAGGATCAGCGCTACGGCCAGGGACACCAACGGCATCAGCAGGGGGCCGAACATCTCCTGAGGGTCGAGCCAGCCCAGTACCGGCCCCGCCAAAATACCCGTCAATAACAGAAACAGGATCGCCGGCAGCTTGAGCCGCCAGGCCAGCCATTGGCAGCCCAGCGCCGCCACTCCAATACCGCCAAAGGCCAGCAAAATCTGTTGTTCATTCATTGAAGCTTCCTGTTCCTTGAAGTAGCGGGCTATGAAAGACTAGCGGCCCTTGCCACAGTTCACTAAATAATTCGCACAGCTCCCATGCTGCGCCGCTTTGAGTACCCATGCCCGCCATCGACCACCCTTTGATCGACCGTTTCCTCGACGCCCTCTGGCTGGAAAAAGGCCTCTCGGACAACACGCGCCAGGCCTACCGCAGTGATCTGGCCCTGTTCAACGGCTGGTTGCAGGAGAAAAACCTTGAGCTGATCAACGCCGGGCGCGAGCTGATCCTCGATCACCTGGCCTGGCGCCTGGAGCAGAACTACAAGCCGCGCTCCACCGCACGGTTTCTCTCCGGCGTGCGTGGCTTTTATCGCTACCTGCTGCGGGAAAAGCTCATCACGGCCGATCCCACTCTGCAAGTCGATATGCCGCAATTAGGCAGGCCTCTTCCCAAGTCTTTGTCGGAAGCTGACGTGGAGGCTTTGCTGGCTGCGCCGGATCTCAGCGAAGCCATCGGCCAACGTGATCGCGCCATGCTGGAAGTGCTCTACGCCTGCGGCCTGCGCGTGACCGAACTGATCAGCCTGACCCTGGAGCAGGTCAACCTGCGCCAGGGCGTATTGCGCGTGATGGGCAAGGGCAGCAAGGAGCGGCTGGTGCCCATGGGCGAGGAGGCGATTGTGTGGGTCGAGCGCTACATGCGCGATGCGCGCCACGAATTGCTCGGTGGGCGCCCCAGTGATGTGCTGTTCCCCAGCCTGCGCGGCGAGCAGATGACCCGCCAGACCTTCTGGCACCGCATCAAGCACCAGGCCAAAGTGGCTGGAATCGGCAAGGCCCCGTCGCCCCACACCCTGCGCCATGCGTTCGCCACCCATTTGCTCAACCATGGCGCCGATTTGCGCGTGGTACAGATGCTGCTCGGGCACAGCGACTTATCCACAACCCAGATCTACACCCATGTGGCACGCGCCCGTTTGCAGGATATGCACGCCAAGCATCACCCGCGCGGATAAAACCGTCAGAAATGGCCCATTTTACCTGTCGCGGTCTGCCCTCCCGCCCAACTGTGGTAGGCTTTGCCGGTTCGCAAAGGGGACGGCACCCGTTGTGTTCCAGATCAGTATTCTGCTCCCGTCCCTGCCTCTGCCTTCAGGAGTTCCCATGCGCTTGACCCAGATTATTGCCGCCGCAGCCATTGCGTTGGTTTCCACCTTTGCTGTCGCCGATGATGCGGCCGAGCAGACCATTCGCAAGAGCCTGGCCAACCTGGCGCTCGACACCCCGATCGAAAGCATCAGCGCCAGCCCGATGGCCGGCCTGTATGAAGTCAAGCTCAAAGGCAGCCGCGTGCTGTACGCCAGTGCCGATGGCCAGTACATCGTGCAGGGCTACCTGTTCCAGCTCAAGGACGGCAAGCCGGTCAACCTGACCGAGAAGGCCGAGCGCCTGGGCGTGTCCAAGCTGATCAACGGCATCCCGGTGGCTGAAACCGTGGTGTACCCGGCCATCGGCGAGACCAAGACCCACATCACCGTGTTCACCGACACCACCTGCCCGTACTGCCACAAGCTGCACGCCGAGATACCGGCACTGAACAAGCTGGGTGTGGAAGTGCGCTACGTCGCGTTCCCGCGCCAGGGCCTGGGTTCGCCGGGTGACGAGCAGTTGCAGGCCGTATGGTGCTCGGCCGACAAGAAGGCCGCCATGGACAAGATGGTCGACGGCAAGGAAATCAAATCGGCCAAATGCGCCAACCCGGTTTCCAAGCAGTTCGCCCTGGGCCAGTCCATTGGTGTGAACGGTACACCGGCCATCGTTTTGGCCGACGGCCAGGTGATTCCGGGCTACCAGCCGGCGCCGCAAGTTGCCAAACTGGCACTGGGTGCCAAGTAAGCATTAATCGTCGAGCTTTGACGATCATGACCCGCCGAACTGTCGACGGGTCATTAATTGAGAGCCGCAGTTGTGCGGCTGTTTTCACGGCCGACCTAGCGTCGGCCGTTTCATGGGGAGTTCTTCAGTGAAACCGGTCAAAGTAGGCATCTGTGGGTTAGGGACCGTCGGTGGCGGTACCTTCAACGTACTTCAGCGTAACGCTGAAGAAATTTCCCGCCGCGCAGGTCGCGGGATTGAAGTGGCGCAAATTGCCACGCGTTCGCCAAAGCCTCAGTTCGAAACGACCGGTATTGCGATTACCAACGATGTATTCGCCGTGGCCACCAACCCTGAGATCGATATCGTCATCGAGCTGGTAGGCGGCTACACCGTGGCCCGTGAGCTGGTGCTCAAGGCCATCGAGCACGGCAAGCACGTGGTCACCGCCAACAAGGCGCTGATCGCCGTGCACGGCAACGAGATCTTCGCCAAGGCCCGCGAGAAGGGCGTGATCGTGGCGTTCGAAGCCGCGGTGGCCGGCGGTATCCCGGTGATCAAGGCGATCCGTGAGGGCCTGTCTGCCAACCGCATCAACTGGGTGGCCGGCATCATCAACGGCACCGGTAACTTCATCCTCACCGAAATGCGCGAGAAGGGCCGTACCTTCGAAGACGTGCTGGCCGAAGCCCAGGCCCTGGGCTACGCCGAAGCCGACCCGACCTTTGACGTGGAAGGCATCGACGCAGCACACAAGCTGACCATCCTGGCGTCCATCGCCTTTGGTATCCCGCTGCAATTCGACAAAGCCTACACCGAAGGCATCACCAAGCTGACCACCGCCGACGTGAATTACGCCGAAGCCCTGGGCTACCGCATCAAGCATCTGGGCGTGGCGCGCAGCACCCCCGCCGGTATCGAGTTGCGTGTGCACCCGACGCTGATTCCGGCCGACCGCCTGATCGCCAACGTCAACGGCGTGATGAACGCGGTGATGGTCAACGGTGACGCCGCCGGTTCCACCCTGTTCTACGGCGCCGGTGCCGGCATGGAGCCGACCGCTTCGTCGGTGATCGCCGACCTGGTGGACGTGGTTCGCGCCATGACCAGCGACCCGGAAAACCGCGTACCGCACCTGGCCTTCCAGCCGGACTCGCTGTCGGCCCATCCGATCCTGCCGATCGAAGCCTGCGAAAGCGCCTACTACCTGCGCATTCAGGCCCAGGATCACCCCGGCGTGCTGGCCCAGGTCGCCAGCATTCTGTCGGAGCGCGGTATCAACATCGAATCGATCATGCAGAAGGAAGTCGAGGAGCAAAACGGCCAGGTGCCGATGATCCTGCTGACCCATCGCGTGCTCGAGCAGCATATCAACGATGCCATCCACGCCCTCGAAGCCCTGCAAGGTGTGGTCGGCCCGGTGGTGCGCATTCGCGTCGAGCACTTGAACTAACCGATTTGTTCCAGGGGCCCCGCACCTTCGGCGGCCTCTGTTCGAGAATGTTTTAGAGGAGCCAGTCATGCGTTACATCAGCACCCGCGGCCAGGCACCGGCCCTGAATTTCGAAGACGTTCTGCTGGCAGGCCTTGCCACCGACGGCGGCCTGTACGTGCCGGAAAACCTGCCACGCTTCACCCAGGAAGAAATCGCTTCCTGGGCCGGCCTGCCTTACCACGAGCTGGCGTTCCGGGTAATGCGCCCGTTCGTCACCGGCAGCATTCCGGATGCGGACTTCAAGAAGATCCTGGAAGAGACGTACGGCGTGTTTGCCCACAGCGCCATCGCGCCTTTGCGCCAGCTGAACGGCAACGAGTGGGTGCTGGAGCTGTTCCACGGCCCGACCCTGGCGTTCAAGGACTTCGCCCTGCAACTGCTGGGGCGCCTGCTGGACTACGTGCTGGAAAAACGCGGCGAGCGCGTGGTGATCATCGGCGCCACCTCCGGTGATACCGGTTCGGCTGCCATCGAAGGGTGCAAGCACTGCGAAAACGTCGACATCTTCATCCTGCACCCGCACAAGCGCGTGTCGGAGGTGCAACGTCGCCAGATGACCACCATCTTCGGTGAGAACATCCACAACATCGCCATCGAAGGCAACTTCGATGACTGCCAGGAAATGGTCAAGAACAGCTTCGCTGACCAGAGCTTCCTCAAGGGCACACGCCTGGTGGCGGTGAACTCGATCAACTGGGCGCGGATCATGGCCCAGATCGTCTACTACTTCCACGCCTCCCTGCAACTGGGCGGCCCGGCGCGTTCGGTGTCGTTCTCGGTGCCGACCGGAAACTTCGGCGACATCTTCGCCGGTTACCTGGCACGCAACATGGGCCTGCCGATCAATCAGTTGATCGTTGCTACCAACCGCAATGACATCCTGCACCGCTTCATGAGCGGCAACCAGTACGTCAAGGAAACCCTGCACGCCACACTGTCGCCATCCATGGACATCATGGTCTCGTCTAACTTCGAACGCTTGCTGTTCGACATGCACGGTCGCAATGGCGCGGCGCTGGCCGAGCTGATGAGCAGCTTCAAGCAGGGTGGCGGTTTCAGCGTCGAACAAGAACGCTGGACCGAAACCCGCAAGTTGTTCGACTCCCTGGCCGTGGATGATGCGCAGACGTGCGAAACCATTGCCGAGGTCTATGCCCAGACCGGCGAAGTGCTCGACCCCCACACAGCTATCGGCGTGAAAGCTGCGCGCGAATGCCGCCGCAGCCTGGATATTCCGATGGTGATCCTGGGTACCGCGCACCCGGTCAAATTCCCCGAAGCGGTGGAGAAGGCCGGTGTTGGCAAGGCGCTGGAATTGCCGGAGCACCTGGCCGACCTGTTCGCGCGTGAAGAGCGCTGCACCGTGTTGGCTAACGACCTGAAGGCGGTGCAGGCGTTTGTCAGCCAGCATGGCAATCGTGGCAAGCCGCTCTGATGCCCGCAGTTGATCAGATTACATCCGGCAGTTAGCTTTTTTGCAGTCGGCCAAGCCCGTCCTCGTGACGGGCTTTTTTATTTTGGCGAGCCATACTTGTTCCTTCGCCCAATCAAGGAAGCCAAATCGGTGCAGGTTTTGATTCAATGGACAGTGCGGCTGATGTGCATGCTGTGGCTCACCCAACTACCGGTAAGCCTGGCGGCCGTCAGCCTGCCCTTCAAGCTGGTGCCGGCGTTTATCCCGCTTGAGCCTTTGCCCCTGGCGCCCGCAGAGCAGCAGTGGCTGGCGACGCATCGGACGTTGAAGGTGGGCATTTCCATTGATGACTATCAGCCGATCGATATCACCCGCGACCGCAACCGCTACCAGGGTATCAGTGCCGATTACCTGAGCCTGGTCGGCGCGCGCTTGCAGGTGCCGATGCAGGTGCTGGGCTTTGCCGAGCGGGCCCAGGCGGTCGAGGCGCTGCGCAGTGGAGCCATCGATATCCTGACCAGCGCCAACGGCTATGAGCGCGATGTGCCCGGCTTGCAGTTCACCCAGGACTACATGCCCGATCGGTCAGTGGTGGTGCTGCGTCGCGATGAGCTTCAAGAGGACGACCTGGCGGGCAAGAAAGTCGTATTGCTCGATGGCTACGCCAATGTGCACAACGTGCAGGCGGCCTACCCCGATAGCCACATCATGCTCGCGCCCAACCTCTACAGCGGCCTGGAAGCGCTCAAGCAAGGTGATGCCGATGCGTTTATCGGCAATGAAGTGATTGTGCGGGCCTACAAATCGCTGCGGCCTTACCTGGGGTTGCAGATCAAGGAACAAAGCCGGCTGGCGCCCATCGGCTTTGCTTTCGCCACCCGTCAGGCCGACCCATTGCTGGGGGCGATGATGAACCGCGCCTTGGCGAGCATTGACGAGTCGGTGCAGCGGGAGATCCTGGGCCGCTGGACCACAGGGCTCGGTGTCGGCTTCAGGGGTGAGCGCGTTGAATTGTCGGCCTCGGAGCGCACCTGGCTGTTGCAGCATCCCCATGTCGTGGTGGTGGCGCAGCAGATGTCACCTTACATATTCAAGGACAAGGACGGTCACTGGGTGGGTTTGAATGTCGACCTGCTGCACCGCATATCGCGCATGACCGGTTTGCAGTTTGTCTTCGAAGAGGTGCACTCCACCGCGCAAACCCTGGAATGGCTGGAAACCGGCAGGGCGCAGATGAACACCACCCTGGCGTCGAATCAGGAGCGCAGGGCGCTGCTTGACTTCAGTCACGGCTTTGGCGGCTCCGGCTGGGTGTTCGTCGAACGCGCCGATGCCACGCCGCTGACTGGGTTGAAGCAGTTGGAAGGCAAGGTCCTGGCGCTGCCGGCGCGCCATGTGCTGGAGAGTTACATCCGCCAGATGCACCCGCAGATCAAGCTGCGCCTGGTGGACAATTACGCCCAGGCCCGCGAACTGGTGCAACGGGGCGAGGCCGCTGCCACGTTGCAGACCGAGGTGGAGGTCCAGAGTTACTCCCAGGAAGGCTTGCGTATTGGCCGCAGTGTCGACGGCAAGTGGTCATCCAATTGCTTGTCGGTACGCAAGGACCAGCCTGAGCTGCTGAGTATCCTGAACAAGGCCCTGGAAGCCTTGCCGGTGGCCGAGTTGAGCGCACTGCGCCTGCGCTGGATCGGCGCTGTGGCGATCCCCCTACCGGCCTGGCAACGGGTGCCGCCCTGGGCGTATTGGATGGTGGCCACGGCGCTGCTGTTTGTGCTGGTATCGCTGGTGTGGAACAGCCGGCTCAAGCGTCAGATTCGCCAGCGGCTGGAGGCCGAGCAGCGGCTCAATGACCAATTGGCGTTCAAACGTGCGTTACTCGACGGCATGCCCAACCCGCTGTTTGTGCGCGACCTGGCCGGGCGGCTGGTGACCTGCAACAAAAGCTATGAACAGCAACTGGCGACCCGGCTTGAGCTGATTCAGGGGCTGACGCTGATGGAGAGTGGGGTAATGCCCGAGGCCACGGCGGCGCGCCTGCACGCCGGCCATATGGAACAACTGGCCACGCAACAGTCGTTGTTTGTCGATCGCGAGCTGGAGTTCAACGGCGGCAGCTTTCATGTTTACCAGTGGACGGTTCCGTTCTTCGATGCTCAGGGCCGCTTGCAGGGGCTGCTGGGCGGCTGGATCGATATCAACGAACGCAAAGACCTGGAGCACCAACTGATGGATGCCCGCCAGGCTGCCGACGAAGCGAACTACGCCAAAAGTGCATTTCTTTCTGCGCTAAGTCATGAAATTCGCACACCCATGACCGCCATCATCGGTTTGCTCGAGCTGGAGCAGGAACGCTGCCTGGCAAGCGGCCAGCCCGTCTCTGAAGCATTACAGGTGGCCCATCGTTCAGCGCGTGAGCTGATCGCGCTGATGGGCGACAGCCTGGACCTGGCCAAGATCGAGGCCGGTCACCTGCAACTGGTTCCGCAAACCACCGAGTTGAAGGGTTTTTTCGAAGGCATCCAGCGTCTGTTCGAAGCCACGGCGCAAAAAAAGGGCCTGCATTTGACCCTGGCGTTTGATCCTGCGGCCAAGGGCTATTACTGGTTCGATCCGCTGCGTTTACGCCAAGTGATGCACAACCTGCTGGGTAATGCGCTGAAGTTTACCGAGCAGGGTGGGGTGCGGCTCAGCGTCACCTGCCAGCGGGATGAGTCTGATACCGAATACCTGCACCTGTGCGTCGAAGACAGCGGCCCGGGGATCAGCGCCGAACAGCAGCCAAGGTTGTTCAAGCCGTTTACCCAAGTGAGCGCATTGACCGCGGCGGAACATGGCGGCACCGGGCTGGGCCTGAGTATCTGCAAGCAATTGGTGGAGTTGATGGGCGGTCGCATTCACTTGGCAAGCGTGGTGGGTGAGGGCACCGAGGTGTGCATCGACCTGCGCCTTGATCGGGTCAGCACCGACGATGTGCCGGCCACGCCAGCGCCAGCGTTGCCCCCAGCGGGGCGTAGCCTGTCGGTGCTGGTGGTGGATGATTTGGCGGCCAACCGCTTGGTGCTGGCGCAGCAGTTGCAGTTCCTGGGGCATCAGGTGATTGCTCTGGATTCGGCCGAGGCCGCGTTGCAGCGTTGGCGTGAGCAGCGTTTCGACGTGCTGGTGACCGATTGCCAGATGCCGGGTATGTCCGGCTATGCCTTGAGCGAGGCGGTCCGGCGTATCGAAACCGAAGAACAACGGCCCCGTTGTGCGTTGATCGGTTGCACGGCGAACGCGATGAAAGATGAACAAAGACGCTGCGAGGACGCGGGTATGGATGAGCTGCTGGTCAAGCCGGTGACTCTGGAGGATTGGACGCGCGTGCTGGTGCGGGTGGCGCCGCAGCGTTCGTTTGATATCCAGGCCCTGCGTACCATGACCCAGGCTGACGGGCCTGTGCTGCATAGCATGTTGCAAGAACTGGCAAAAAGCCTGGATCACGAGCATGAGGTATTGGCCAGCGCATTGGCCGAGCGTGATGTTGCGCGCTTGAATGCGGCGCTGCATCGGCTCAAGGGTATTTGTTCGCTGGTGGATGCGCTGCCGTTGGCCAAGGCTTGTGTGGTGCTTGAGCAATGCGCGCGGGAGCAGCGTGGGGCTGAGCTTGAGGAGCCGTGGTTGAGGTTGTCTGAGGTGTTGAAGGTGTTTCGTCGCGATTTGCAGCCTTATCTGGACTGACGGCTGATACGCCTCGTTCCAAATGTGGGAAGAGGCCAGCTCCATTGTAGGAGCGAGCTTGCTCGCGAAAACCTCACAGGCTCCGCGTTTATTCAGGAAGCACCCATTATCGTTAACGTTTTTCGCGAGCAAGCTCGCTCCTACAGGGTGACTTATTTCGGACACGTCCTATGGGACGCTTCGCGTCTTATGGCTACTGTGAAGGACTTTTCCCAGTACCGACTTCATGACCCATGCGCTCTCTCAATGTCCTGATCCTCGAAGACAACCCGTTTCAGCTGATGGCACTGCACCAGATGCTCAATGCCAATGGCGTGTTCAATGTACTGACTGCTGAAGATGTCGAAACGGCTCGCCAGTCCCTGGACAGCAAAGGCCCGGTGGATGTCGCCATCTGCGATCTGTACCTGGAGCAGGGCGATGGGCTGGAGTTGATCCGCGAACTGGCCGAGCGCCGTTTGGCTCAAGTGTTGGTACTGCTCAGCAACGCCGAGCCCGATGTGCTCGAAGGCGTGGCGAACATGGCCCGGCAATTGGGCCTCAACGTCCTGGCGTGCTTGCCCAAGCCGGCCTCGGCAACGCTGATCGGGCAGGTGTTGGCCGATTGTCAGCGGCACTTGCGCCCAGGGCCAGCGGTGCTGTCCTGGGAGCGTGTGCGCCAGTTGCTGGGGTTGAGCGCGCGGGAACAACTGCCACCGTCGGCGGACGTCAGCCAAGCCACCATCGCGGCCTGCGGCAGGGTCTGGTACCAACCCATCGTCAGCCAGGCCGGGGTGTTGCAAGGGGTGGAGGCGCTGGCGCGTTGGCAGTTGCCGCACGCTCAATTGCTGCTGCCCGAAGAGTTCCTGCCGGTGTTGGAGTTTGCCGGCATGGAAGAGGCCTTTACCTGGCATGTGCTGGAACAGGCACTTGGCCTGGCCAACCAGGTCATGGGCGAGACCGGCCAGGTGCTGCCGGTGGCGGTGAACATTCCCGGACGTATGCTTGAGCGCACACACTTCCCACAGATATTGCAGGGGCTGCTGCAACTTCACGGCATACCCGCCCATAGCCTCACCCTGGAGCTGGTGGAAACCTCAACGCTGAAAACCGACAGTGCCCACCTCACTGGCTTGTTGCGCCTGCGGATGCTGGGTTGCCAGTTATCCATCGGGGATTTCGGCATGGGCGGCACCAGCTTGCAGCATTTGCTGGAGTTGCCTTTCACTGAACTGAAAATCCCCCCGGCGTTTGCCTGCGGAATGGCCGATGACGATCGCAAGGCGGCTGTGGTGGCGGGGGCCATGAGCATGGCCGCGCGTCTGGATATCGCGGTGGTGGTTACCGGGGTTGAAAGTGCTGCCGACTACCACGCTGTGGGTGAGTTGGGGGCGGCGTGGTTGCAAGGCTGCTTCATTGCCCGGCCGATGGAGGCCGAGGCGCTTAAGCAATGGATTGCGTTCCAGGTTAGGCCAGCCCGTGTTCCTGCACATAAATAAACAGGGCGGCATCATTGGCCAGCCCCAGTTTGCGCATGGCGCTGACTTTTTGCGCACTGACGGTCTGCTTGCTGCGATGCAGATTCGCGGCGATCTGGCCCACCGTCATGCCAGTGGCCAACAGGCGAATCACCTCCAGCTCCCGGGGTGACAACTGTTCTTGGGAGTGCAGGCGATCGGCACCGACTTCTCCGGCCAGGCTCAGCGCCTGGCGAATGGTCTGGGCCACGTAGGTGCGTTGCTGGCGGACCTGACGAATCGCCTGCGGCAGTTCATCGGCCAGGCTGGCCTTGCTCAAAAGGCCCATCACGCCCGATGTCAGAATCGAATGAAACAAACCGGCATTGTTGAGCATGGTGACCACCACAATCGGCAGGTCCGGGTAGTGTCGGCGCAGTTGGTCAATCAGGCGCAACCCGTCGGCATGGGGCTCGGCAGGCATCATAAAGTCGGTCACCAGCACATCGCAGGCACAGTCTTGCAGCAACGCATTGAGGGCCTGCGGCGAGTTGGCCTCCCCGACGATGCTGATGTGCGGGTCACGCTCAAGCACTGCGCGCAGGCCAATCAGGAAAATCGGATGATCGTCGGCAATGACGACGCGCAAAGGTGTTTCAGACGCAGCTCTCAAGGCAGGCTCCCAGGTAATCCAGGGATTCTAGCGTGTGAGCCTGTGTTTTTTCTCTGTCATCTTTTCCGTGCATGCTCGTTTTCCTCAAGCAGTGGATTACACAAAAGGTAGAACTTTCTGCTTTGAGCACGGGTCACTTGAATGTCAGCCTCTTCGTGACATTTTTGTTTTTCGAACCTTTTTCGAATGATTGAGTGGTGATCGAGATGGAAAGTATCCACCTATTGCTCAGTGAAGCACTGAGCCCTTATCAGGTTACGCTGACCACTTCTGGTGTGCGGGAAGACTGCCTGGTAACCGTAAAGAATCCCGGCGGCGCGATTGTGGTCGAGCGCGACGTCGATCGCGCGCAATTGTCCGACAAGCGTGCGCTGGTGGATGTCGCGGATTGCCTGCTTCGCGACGTGAAAATCGCCGAAGGGCGCCTGGAACCCTCGGTCATTGCTGCATTGCGCAATGCTGCCCAAACCCGTGGCGGCGCACTCGCATGAAACATTATTTTTCTTCGGAACCTTCCTACGCGGCGGTCAGTCAGAGTCCGTAACAGCAAGAGCAATCATTGTGCTCCGGTGTTTGTCGCTTGCTGTGCGTGCCTTTTTAAGGCCACGTTTAACCCCGAGTTGTCTCCCCACTGCTCGGGGTTTCTTTTTGCCCGCGATTCTCAGATCGCGCCATTTTCACGCAGACGTGCAATAGCTGCCGCGTCGTAGCCCAGGGCATTGAGCAGCACATTGTTGTGTTCACCCAGCTGCGGGCCCACCCATTCACAACTGCCCGGTGTATCCGAAAGCTTGGGCACGATGCCCGGCATCTTGAAGTCCTTGCCGTCCGGGAGCTGAGCCTTGAGGAACATCTCCCGGGCCAGAAATTGCGGGTCGCCCAGCATGTCTTCGGCGCTGTAGATACGGCTGGCGGGTACTTCAGCCTTGTTCAGTTGCTCAATCACCTCCTCCAGCGGCAGCGAGTTGACCCAGCGGTCGATCACGCCATACAGCTCGTCGCGGCGGCTGTCACGCCCATCGTTGCTGGCCAATTGCGGGTCGTTCGCCAAGTCGTCACGGCCGATGGTCGCCATAAAGCGCTTGAAGATTGCATCGCCATTGGCGCCGATCTGCACATGCTTGCCGTCGGCGCTGGTGTGGATAGAAGACGGTGTAATGCCGGGCATGATGTTGCCGGTACGCTCGCGAATAAATCCGAACACATCGAACTCGGGGATCATGCTTTCCATCATGGCGAAGATGGCTTCGTACAGCGCCACATCCACCACTTGGCCCAACCCGCCGTTGACCTCGCGATGACGCAGCGCCATCAGCGCGCCGATCACCGCCCACAGCGCGGCAATCGAGTCGCCGATGGAGATCCCGGTGCGCACCGGCGGGCGGTCTTCGAAGCCGGTGATATAGCGCAAGCCGCCCATGGATTCACCCACGGCACCAAACCCTGGCTGATCCTTCATCGGCCCGGTCTGGCCGAAGCCCGAGAGGCGCACCATCACCAGCTTGGGGTTCAGAGCGTGCAGGGTTTCCCAGCTCAGGCCGAGTTTTTCCAGCACGCCGGGGCGGAAGTTCTCGATCAGGATGTCGGCGTCGGCCAATAGTTTTTTGAGGATTGCCAGGCCGTCGGGGTGCTTGAGGTTGAGGGTCAGCGACTGCTTGTTACGGGCCTGTACGAACCACCACAGCGAGGTGCCTTCATACAGCTTGCGCCATTTGCGCAGCGGGTCGCCGCCGTCCGGGGATTCGACCTTGATCACCTCGGCACCGAATTCAGCGCAAATGCGTGAGGCAAACGGGCCGGCGATCAGGGTGCCCAGTTCGATGACTTTCAGGCCGTCAAGTGGTTTGGCGTTGAGCGACATGGGGATCCTTACAAGCGCGGGACGATGGTGTCCTGCTTTTTAACATAGGCGAGCCGCCCGGATGCAGCGCAGTATTCGTTGAATGACCTCGCCATCGGTTAGACTGGCCGCCTTTCCTTGTCTTTAGAAGCCCGTTCATGGCCCAGCCGTCCACGACCTACAAGTTCGAACTCAACCTCACCGACCTCGACCGCTCGGTGTACGAGAGCGTCAAACAGACCATTGCCCGCCACCCTTCGGAAACCGAAGAGCGCATGACCGTGCGCCTGCTGGCCTACGCCCTCTGGTACAACGAGCAGCTGGCGTTCGGGCGTGGCCTGTCGGATGTAGACGAACCAGCCCTGTGGGAAAAAAGCCTGGATGATCGGGTCCTGCACTGGATCGAAGTCGGCCAGCCGGATGCCGATCGCCTGACCTGGTGCTCGCGCCGTACCGAACGCACCAGCCTGCTGGCCTATGGCAGCCTGCGTGTGTGGGAAGGCAAGGTAGTGCCGGTGGCCAACAACCTGAAAAACGTGCACATCGCTGCCGTGCCCCAGGAAGTGTTGGAGACCCTGGCCAAGGACATGCCGCGGGTGATCAAGTGGGATGTGATGATCAGCGAAGGTACGATCTTCGTGACCGACGACCGTGGCCAGCATGAAGTGCAACTGCAATGGCTGGTTGGCGAGCGCGGTTGAAAAGGTGGGAGCTGGCTTGCCTGCGATGCATACCACTCGGTACATCAGACACACCGAGTGGATGCCATCGCAGGCAAGCCAGCTCCCACACTTGATCTTTGTTGCGTTCAATATCTGTGTTTAACCGATGTATTAGAAGAGAAGCGCCCGTCACCCCATGCGTATCGATCCCCGCCCATTGCCCGCCGTCCTGCCTTTTCTCGGTGAATTGCCGCCGCTGTTGACCCGTCTCTATGCCGCGCGCGGGGTGCAATCGGAAGCCGAGCTGGACAAGAGCCTGGCGCGGTTGATTCCCTACCAGCAGCTCAAAGGGATCGACGCGGCGGTGGACTTGCTGGTGACCGCCCTGGAGCAGCGCCAACGCATTCTGATCGTTGGTGACTTCGACGCCGACGGCGCCACGGCGAGCACCGTAGGTACCCTGGGCCTGCGCTTGCTTGGGGCGGCCCATGTCGATTACCTGGTGCCCAACCGTTTCGAGTACGGCTACGGCCTGACGCCGGAAATCGTCGCGGTGGCGTTGCAGCGCGAGCCCCAGTTGCTGATTACCGTGGACAACGGCATCTCCAGCGTCGAAGGTGTGGCGGCGGCGAAAGCGGCGGGGCTGAAGGTGCTGGTCACCGACCACCACTTGCCCGGCGATGAACTGCCGGCCGCCGACGCCATCGTCAATCCGAACCAGCCGGGCTGCACGTTTCCCAGCAAGGCCCTGGCCGGTGTCGGCGTGATCTTCTACGTGTTGATGGCTCTGCGCGCGCGGTTACGCAGCCTGGGTTGGTATGACAACAAACCCCAGCCGAACATCGGTGAACTGCTTGATCTGGTGGCGTTGGGCAGCGTCGCCGACGTGGTGCCGCTGGACGCCAACAATCGCATCCTCGTTCATCAAGGCCTGGAGCGCATTCGTGCCGGTCGGGCGCGGCCTGGCATCAAGGCGATCCTGGAAGTGGCCAAGCGCGACCACGCTCGGATCACCTCCACCGACCTGGGGTTTATCCTCGGCCCGCGTCTGAACGCGGCCGGGCGCCTGGATGACATGAGCCTGGGCATCGAATGCCTGCTCACCACCGACGCTGGTGCCGCACGGGAAATGGCCGCGCAACTGGACGGCATGAACCAGGACCGTAAATCCATCGAACAAGGCATGCAGCGCGAGGCCCTGGCCCAGCTCAAGGACTTGCCGGTGGAGTCGATGCCGTACGGTTTGTGCCTGTTCGACCCGGAGTGGCACCAGGGGGTGATCGGCATCCTCGCGTCGCGCATGAAAGAACGTTACTTCCGCCCGACCATTGCCTTTGCTGACGCGGGCGACGGCCTGCTCAAGGGGTCTGGGCGTTCGGTGCAAGGCTTTCATATCCGCGATGCGCTGGCGGTTGTCGCCAGCCAGCATCCCAACCTGATCAGCAAGTACGGCGGTCACGCCATGGCCGCCGGGCTGACCCTGCCCGAGGCGAACTTCCCGCTGTTTGCGCAAGCCTTTGATGCCGAAGTGCGTCGGCAGCTGCGTGAAGAAGACCTCACCGGCCGCTTGCTCTCCGACGGCACTTTGGCTGTGGAAGAGTTTCACCTGGAACTGGCCCGCGCCCTGCGTCACGCCGGCCCTTGGGGGCAGCACTTTCCGGAGCCGTTGTTTCACGGTGTGTTCCAGTTGGTGGAGCAGCGGGTAGTGGGGGAGCGGCACCTGAAGGTGGTGCTCAAGAGCGAATGCGGGTCAGTGAAGCTTGATGGCATCGCCTTCGGCGTGGACCGCGAGGTGTGGCCGAACCCGACTGTGCGTTGGGTGGAGTTGGCTTACAAGCTGGATGTGAATGAGTTTCGGGGCAATGAGACTGTGCAGTTGATGATTGCCCACATCGAACCGCGCTAGATATTACTGACAATACAAAACAAATGTGGGAGGGGGCTTGCTCCCTCCCACATTTGGTTTTGTGTACAGCTCTGGAGCTACTCGGCTTTGGCCTGGTGTTTGACGATAATATCCACCAAGCGCTTGGCCAGCGCCGGGTAGTTCTCATCGAAGTGGTGCCCGCCCGGCAGCTTCATGGCTTCCCCCACCGCAGTCTTGTCGGTGCAGCCACTCTCGTCGACTTCCTCTGCACCATAGATGCACACGACCTTCTCAGGTGGCAGCTTGGCCATTTCCGGGCCGGTGGCGGCTTCTTTGCCGGCGTTGCCCAGCCAACCTTCCACTTCGATTTCAAAGCTGCCAGTGCGCGCAAATGCCAACAGGATGATCGCATCGACGCGCTGCTGTTCGTTTTCCGGCATACGGTTGTAAATGGCCGGCAGTACATCGGCGCCGAACGAATAACCGGTCAGCACGAAGCGCTTGGTGCCCCACTTCTGCCGATAGTGTTGCATCAACTCGGTGAGGTCCTTGGCGCTTTGCTCCGGGCTCTTGTGCTGCCAGTAGTAGCGCAGGGTGTCGATGCCAACCACCGGGTAGCCGATCTTCGCCATCTCGCCGGCCACATCGCGGTCCAGGTCACGCCAGCCTCCGTCACCGGAGAGGAACAGGGTCACGGTGTCTTTGGCCTGCCCGGCAGGAACTTCCACCACGGGAATCGCCAGGCCACCGTTGTCCGAACCGACCAGTTGCTTGCGCAGCTCGTTGTTCAGCACTTGCGGGTAATGAATGTCGTAGTCGCTGATGCTGGTGGTTGCACGCGGCGTGTCACGTACGAAGCTGGCGCTTTCATCGTCAGGATTGTCGTTCCACGCCACCAGCCAGTTGCCGTGGGCAGAGGTCTTGGGCAGCGGGTCGTTGCAGCCTTCCTGTTTCAGGGCAAAGCCGACGGAGATCGCGTTAGCCTTGTCATCATTCTGAGTGGCCAGCCAGCGCCAGGCGAGCGCAGCGCCAGGGCCGATGCCACTGACCAGGGTCGCCGGGCCCTTGAGCTGGGCCAGGGCGCCTTGCAGCGCTTGTTCCTGCAGCTTGCAGTCATCCTTGGGCAGGATCACCTGAACGATTTGCGCCGCGCCGCCCTGGCTCAGGGCAACCAGTTGGCTATCGGTCAGCGCTTCATCGGCCATCACGGCCACGGCCACACGGGCTTTGGCGGTGCTGGCGGGGGTGACGCGGGTCATTACCGAGCCATCGGCCTGGGGCAATTGCTCCAGGGTCGGTTGCGGGGCAGGGCGGTTCCAGTACCAAAAGCCACCCGCCACGACCAGCGCGAGCAGCACTACAAAGGCCAACACATACCGCCAGGAGCGTCGAATCATCAGCGTTTCACCAATCCAGTCAAGCCGCCCGCAATCAGGGCGGCGGTATCGGCCAGTGCCACCAGCGGATCAAGTCCTGCGGGCACGGCCATGTAACGGGGTTCCCAGTCGGGCTGGAACTTGTCTTTGAAGCGGCGCAAACCTTGGAAGTTATACAGTTGCTCGCCACGGCGGAACACCATCGAGCCCAGGCGCTGGGTCAGCGGTGCGCCACGGCGCGGTTGCAAGCCCGACAGCGGCACCATACCGAGGCTGAAGCGGGCGTAGCCGTGGTTCTTATAATGTTGAATGAGGCCCACCATCATGAATTCCATCGTGAGCTTGGGCGCGTCGGGGTGGGCGCGCATCAGGTCAAGGCTGGCCAGGTCATGATTGTAGGTCTCCAGCAGGTTGGCGAAGGCTACCGGGCGCCCTTCAAAGCGAATGATCGCGATACGAAAGTGCTTGAGGTAGTCGTCGCTGAAGCGGCCCAGGGAGAAGCCTTTTTCCCGCACATTCTTACCTGTAAGCCAGGCATCGGAGATGACTTTTAATTCATCCATCGGCGCCTGGCCCGGTTCGAAGATTTCCAGGGACAAGCCGTCCCGGGTGCCACGGTTCCAGGTGTAGCGCAAATCCTTCATCTCTTTGCCCTTGGCTTCCAGGTCAAAGCGTTTCAGGTCGACGCGGGCTTCTTCGCCCAGCTTGATCGCGGTGAGGCCGATGTCCATGTAGTACGGCAGGTTCTCGGCGCGTACCTGGTAGAACACCGGTCTTGCGTGGTGGATATCGCACAGGTCACGGAACTGCCAGATCATCTCGGCGCGCGGTTGGGTCGGGCCGATCGGGTCGTACAGAGCCACCAGGCTACGCCCGCGACGGGCGTACATCAGGAAGGCTTCATCGTTGGGGTGAAACAGCAGCGCCTTGTCGCCGGTCAGCGCCAGGCCGCCGTCGGGTTGGGACGAGGCCATCAGGATCTTGCTGGCGCGCTCCAGTTCTTCCGGGGTGGGCAAGTGGATGACCGGGCGCGCCGTGCGCAGCAGCCAGGTCAGCGATACGATCACCAGCAGCACCGCAGCGCCCAGCAACGAGCGCAAACCGCGAGGGGCGTTGGCGTCGAGGGTGAACTGCCACCACAGTTGATGGCTGTAAGGCACATCCTGATAGGCGAACAACAGCAGCCAGATCGAGGCGCCGAGTACACAGACACTGGCCACCAGGTAAAGCGGCGAAAACGGCAGCTCGGTCAAGCGGCTGGCGCGGTAGAACGAGCGGCGAAAGATCGCCAGCAGCACCGCGGTCATGGTCATCAGGCTGGCTTCTTCCCAGTCGAAGCCCTTGAGCAACGAGAGCAGGGCGCCGACCAGCAGCAGCACCATGGTCAGCATCCAGGCCGCCGACAAACGTCGACGCAGGCCCTGGGCGAGCAACAGGCACAACACGCCGATCAGGCTGGCACCGAAGTGCGAGGCGTCAATCAGGCGGTGGGGAATCAGGAAGCCGATGTTTTCCAGGCGTGAGTCGATCTCTGGCGTGGCGCCGGAAAACAGCAGGACCACGCCGGACAAAAAAACCAGGACGGCCAATACCGGCGCTGCCAGCCCCGACGCCACCCGCAGGCTTTGCTGGGTCTGGAACAGGCGCTGGGCCTCGTTGACCAGCAGGAACACACAGGCGATCAGCAGCGGCAATACCACGTAGATCATCCGGTACAGCAGCAAGGCGGCAGCCAGGGGTGCGGCACCGAGTTTGTCGGCGAAGGCCGCCAGCAGGATCGCTTCGAATACACCCACGCCTCCCGGCACATGGCTGAGCACACCGGCGGCCAGGGCCAGCAGGTACACCAGCAGGAACGGGCCGAAGGGCGGTGCTTCCGGCAACAGCATATAAAGGACGGCAGCGGCAGCGGCCACGTCGAGGGCGGTGATGATCAGCTGCAGGAAGGTCAGGCGGCGGCCCGGCAGGCGCAGGGTGCGACGCCCGGCCTTGACCAGCAGGTTATCGGGGTAGGGCTGTTCCGGCAGGCGACGGCGATAGATGCCGATGCACAGCATGGCCGACAACACCAACACGGCGCCTGAAATACCCCCGAGCAGGCTTTGCGGTAAATGCAGGTAAGTCGAGGCCGCCGGCAAATTGCTAAGTGTCGCCAATGCGGCCAGTGGCGGCAGGGCGCAGCCCAGGGCCAGGCTGGCGAACACGGTCATGTGCGCCACTTCCGATGCGCCGATGCCGTGGCGTGCATATAAACGGTAGCGCACCGAACCGCCCGAGAGCATCGACAAGCCAATGGCGTTGCCGATGGCAAAGGCGGTGAAGCCGCCCAGGGCCAGGGTCTTGGCGGGTAACTTCACGCCGGCATAGCGTGCGCCGGAAAATTCATAACCGAGCAGGATAATGAAACCTGCGACTGCCGCTGCAAATGCACCGAGCAAGGCTGGCTTGGGCACTTCCAGAATCGAATCGTGGAGTGCGTAGAGATCCAGTTCCAGCAGCAGGTGTCGGCAGGCGATCAGGGCGATTGCAAACAACAGCAGCGTTACGGCCAGGCCAATGGGCTGGCGATACTTGCTCAACAAATCCAGCCATCGCAAGCGGGTAGGCGTGATCGGTTGTTCTGCTGTGACGGTGTCTTGTGGTTCAGACGAGTTGGCGCGCATCAATCACCTCGTGGATTGTGCGCGACAGGATGGGGGTATCCGGCCAAGTTACCAATCCCTATGGACAAAATAATTACAAATATTAACGCGGATCACCGGGGGCGGCGACTGCGGCCATTGGTCGTAGAGGGTAGCGCTTGAGCATTGAGCCTAGCGTGCAATGAGATGGACTCTACAAACCGACTACGGTTTCATGAAAGATGCCATGCCATTGTTTCAGAAGAACTTTTTCGTCGGATACAAAAAAGGCCACTCTTTCGAGTAGCCTTTTTTGATGTTTGGTTGCGGGAGCCGGATTTGAACCGACGACCTTCGGGTTATGAGCCCGACGAGCTACCAGACTGCTCCATCCCGCGTCTGTGGGCGGCATTCTACAGCCAAGCGGCGAGGTGTCAACCGTTAATGAGTCGATGGTGCAAATAAGCGCTAATTATTCTGAAATCAAGGCCTTGGCCGCATTTTGCAGAAGCAGGGGGTGAAAAACAGGCACGCACAAAAAAGGCCACTCTTTCGAGTAGCCTTTTTTGATGTTTGGTTGCGGGAGCCGGATTTGAACCGACGACCTTCGGGTTATGAGCCCGACGAGCTACCAGACTGCTCCATCCCGCGTCTGTGTGTCGGCATTCTACAGCGGAACGCGAGTGTGTCAACCTGTAAATCAAACAAAAGCGCTTGTGGTTCAATCGGTTAGCTCTCCAAGGCTGGGTCGTGAAGCGCTTCGGGCCAGTCAGGCTGAGGCTTTCAGCTCTATCGGAAGCCTGAATTCGATTGAGAAAATAAATTCATCGGGGAAACTTCCTACCACTTGGAAGGAAGAATCAAACTACTGGTGCTATATACAGGGGTGAATGCGATACTGGCCACCTGTTGGTTCACACCCCGTTTATATGACGCAGCGCAAAATCATCCACGTCGACTGTGATTGCTTCTACGCCGCCATCGAGATGCGTGACGACCCGAGCCTGGCGCAAAAGCCCTTGGCTGTGGGCGGCTCGGCGGACCGGCGGGGGGTTATCGCTACCTGCAACTACGAAGCGCGTGCGTACGGGGTTCGTTCTGCCATGTCGTCGCGCCACGCCTTGAAGCTGTGCCCCGACCTGACCATCGTCAAACCGCGCATGGATGCCTATAAAGAAGCATCAAAGGAAATCCAGACGATCTTTCGCGACTACACCGACTTGATCGAGCCGTTGTCGCTGGATGAAGCCTACCTCGACGTCTCCGACAGCCCGCATTTTGGCGGCAGCGCCACGCGCATTGCCCAGGACATCCGTCGGCGGGTCTCCAACCAGTTGCATATCACCGTGTCTGCCGGCGTGGCGCCGAACAAGTTCCTGGCCAAGATTGCCAGCGACTGGAAAAAGCCCAACGGCCTGTTTGTGATTACCCCGGACCAGGTCGAAGACTTTGTCTCGCAGTTGCGGGTCAGCAAGCTGCACGGCGTTGGCAAGGTCACCGCCGATAAGCTCGCGCGCCTGGGCATCGAAGACTGCTTGCAGCTGCGCGAGTGGAACAAACTGGCGCTGGTGCGCGAATTCGGCAGTTTTGGCGAACGACTCTGGAGCCTGGCCCGTGGGATTGATGACCGCGTGGTGCAAAACGACAGTCGTCGACAGTCCATCAGTGTGGAAAATACCTACGATGTGGACTTGCCGGATCTTTCAAGCTGCCTGGCTAAACTTCCCGAATTGATGGAAACCCTGGCGGGGCGTATGGCGCGCATCGACAGCAGCTACCGGGCGGGCAAGCCGTTCGTCAAAGTGAAGTTTCATGACTTTACCCAGACGACGCTGGAGCAGGCGGGGGCAGGGCGGGATCTGGAGAGTTATCAGCAGTTGCTGACCCAGGCGTTTAACCGTGGGGGCAAGCCGGTGCGATTGCTGGGGATTGGGGTGCGGTTGCTGGACCTGAGCGGCGGTAACGAACAGCTCGAATTTTCCTGGTAGAAACCCGAAAAAAATGTGGGAGCTGGCTTGCCTGCGATAGCGGAGTGTCAGTCAAGAATGCTTTAACTGATACACCGCTATCGCAGGCAAGCCAGCTCCCACAGTTTGATCTTCACAGGTATTGCGCGATCAGCGTGCGCCAGGATCTGCGACCAACCGCCCCGCATCCTTGGTCAGTGCCTGCACAAACTCCTGCTGCAATTCCGGATCATTGCGGGTCAGCTCGATCAGGCTTTGTTCCAGTTCGCTGGCTTCTTCTTCCAGGCCCAGTTCCGACAGGCGCTTGACGCGGTGCACCCACTGGTTCACTTCGTCATCTTCCAGGTCGTCGTAGATCAGGCCATGGGCTTCCAGCAACTTGCCGCGCAGGGAGTTGCTGACCGCCAGGGTCGAGTCTGTGTGCACATCGTCCTGACCATCTGCCACGCTGATCTTCAAGGTCGTGACGCGGTTCAGGTCCTGCTCGGCAAACGGGCTGTCCAACAGGTTCAGGCGCAGGATGCCGTTGCGGTCGGTGGTCAGCTCATGGGTCTGCTTGCCGGCAGTGACTTGTACCGGGCGCTCGCTCCACGGCAGGCTCGAATACTCCAGGCGCTTGTCGCGCTGGACTTCATCGATAGCTGCCAGGTTCTGTTGCGCACGGCCATGGGATTGCACGTTCATGAACGGGTTGATGCCGTCCACGCCATAGCTTAGCCAGTCTCGCGTCACACTCGTGGGCAGGTTGCCGAGGGCGAAGATATTCGCCACGTTGGCACCCACGCCCGCCACCAACGCCACGGCACCCAGCGGCATCTCATAGAGTTTGCGCCAGGGTTGGTAAGGCGTGTAGCGATCGTAACGACGGGTGACTTCGAATTCGGTGACCTCGAAGGTCTTCTGCTCATGAATGCGAACCCGGCGTTGCGGCAGCTCCAGCACTTTGGGTTCGCCTACATCGATCTGCAGGCTGTGATCGAGCAATTTACGCTCGACCCGCTCCTCGTGCTCACTGCGTTGCGACATCTGATTGGCGCAGCCGCTGACCAGCAGGGCGCCGCACAAGGCGGCGCCCCCCAGGGCTTTGGTGTTTCGCTTGAACATGACTTCTCTTGATCTGGTTTTCAGCGACGAATACGCGCCTGAAGGAAAGACAGCACGTCAGCCACCGGCAACGGTTGGGCTTGCGCTTCGGTCCGGCTCTTGTATTCCAGATTGCCATCGGCCAGGCCACGGTCACTGACCACGATCCGGTGCGGGATGCCAATCAGTTCCATGTCGGCGAACTTGATGCCCGGGCTGGTTTTCTTGTCCCGGTCATCGAGCAGCACTTCAAAACCGGCAGCGGTCAGTTCAGCGTACAGCTTGTCGGTGGCTTCGCGTACTTGCTCGGTTTCATAGCGCAACGGCACCAGGGCCACCTGGAACGGCGCCAAAGCGTCACTCCAGATGATGCCTTTCTCGTCGTTGTTCTGCTCGATGGCAGCGGCGACCACGCGGGAAACACCAATGCCGTAGCAGCCCATGTCCAGGGTGATCGGCTTGCCGTTCTCGCCCAGCACTTCGCACTTCATCGCCTTGCTGTACTTGTTGCCCAGCTGGAAGATGTGCCCGACTTCGATGCCGCGCTTGATTTCCAGGGTGCCCTTGCCATCCGGGCTTGGGTCACCGGCTACGACGTTGCGCAGGTCGGCCACGGTCGGAACCGGCAGGTCACGCTCCCAGTTCACGCCGAAGTAGTGCTTGTCGTCGATGTTCGCGCCGATACCGAAGTCGCTCATCAGCTCGACGGAACGGTCGATGATGATCGGCAGCGGCAGGTTCAGCGGGCCGAGGGAACCGGCACCGGCACCAATGGCGTCGCGCAGTTCGGCATCGGTGGCCATGACCAGCGGGCTGGCTACGCCAGGCTGGTTGGCGGCCTTGATTTCATTGAGCTCGTGGTCGCCACGGATCACCAGGGCGATCAGCTTGCCTTCTTCTTCAGCGCGCACGATCAGGGTCTTGATGGTCTTTTCAATCGGCAGATTGAATTTCTCCACCAGGGCCGCGATGGTTTTGGTGTCCGGCGTGTCGACCAGGCGCAGCTCCTCGGTGGGAGCAGGGCGCGAGGTTTCACGTGGTATGGCTTCGGCTTTTTCGATGTTCGCCGCGTAGTCGGAACCGTTGCTGAACACGATATCGTCTTCACCGGATTCGGCCAGCACGTGGAATTCGTGGGAGCCGGCACCGCCGATGGAGCCGTTATCCGCTTCAACCGGGCGGAACTTCAGGCCCAGGCGCGTGAATACGTTGCAGTAGGCCTGGTGCATGCGGTCGTAGGTCGCTTGCAGGGAAGCCTGGTCGGCGTGGAACGAATAGGCGTCCTTCATGATGAATTCGCGACCACGCATCAAGCCGAAGCGCGGGCGGATTTCATCGCGGAATTTGGTCTGGATCTGATACAGGTTCAGCGGCAACTGTTTATAGCTGCTCAACTCGTTGCGCATCAGGTCGGTGATGACTTCTTCATGGGTCGGGCCGGCGCAGAAATCGCGGCCATGACGGTCCTTGAAGCGCAGCAACTCAGGGCCGTACTCTTCCCAGCGCCCGGATTCCTGCCACAACTCAGCCGGTTGGGTGCTCGGCATCAACACTTCCAGAGAGCCGGCAGCGTTCATTTCTTCGCGAACGATGGCTTCGACCTTGCGCATCACCTTCAAGCCCATGGGCAACCAGGTGTACAGGCCCGAGGCCAGTTTGCGGATCATGCCGGCGCGCAGCATCAGCTGATGGCTGATCACAACCGCGTCGGAAGGCGTTTCTTTCTGTGTGGCGAGCAAATATTGACTGGTACGCATGGTAGGCCGTTGTCGGTTGCTTGGACTTGAAATGACTTGGGATTGTACGGGCGGTTGCTGCTGGAGTACAGGCGTGAGGTGGCGAGGCGTATCTGTGGTAACCGTCGCTTGTGTGGGAGCTGGCTTGCCTGCGATAGCGGCGTTGGGTTCACCATCGCTATCGCAGGCAAGCCAGCTCCCACATTGACCGAGTCGTATCAGTCTTCCTGCGGCGGATTCAACCGGGCGCGCCGGTTCTCCTGGAACCAGTGCAATGCAATCAGGAGCAGCGTCGGCACCCCCAGCAGGCAAGTGATCATGAAGAAGTTGTGATAACCGAACTTCTCCACCATCACCCCCGAATACCCGCCGATCAGGCGTGGCAACAACAGCATGATCGAGCTGAGCAACGCATATTGGGTAGCGGAGAACTTGAGATTGGTCAGGCTCGACAGGTACGCCACGAACGCCGAGGTGGCCATGCCCGAACTGAAGTTGTCCAGGGAAATGGTGACGATCAGCATCTGCAGGTCGGGGCCCATGTCGGCGAGCATCACGAACAAAAGGTTGGTGCCGGCCGAGGCCACGCCACCGATGAACAGGATTGGCAGGATCCCGAACCGCACAATCAACAGGCCGCCCATGCCGGCGCCGAGCAGGGTCATGATCAAGCCGAAGATCTTGCTCACTCCGGCGATCTGGTCCTTGGTGAAACCCTGGTCGATATAGAACACGTTGGCCATCACGCCCATCACCGTGTCGGACATGCGATACGTGGCAATCAGCCCGAGCAGCAGCAGCGCCTGCCAGCGATAGCGCAGGATAAAGTCGTTGACCGGCGTCAGCACCGGCGCCAGGCCCCGACGGCCCATGGCCGAAAGGCACAGGGTGGTGAGGATGATATAAAGGATGGCGCGCAGGAACGCGCGGTCTTCCATCAGCAGTTCCCACAGGCTCACGCCCTGGAACAGCACGCTGGCGAAGTCGGTGTTGTACAGCTGGGTGAACATCGCCGGCACTGACACCAACAGTACGATCAGTACAAACACCGACACCAACTGGTGCATGAAACTGTAGCGGCCGGCCTGCAACTGGGTGCGCAGTGGCACATCAGGTTCACGCATGAGGAAGGTGGTGAGCAACGCCGGCACCATCAACACGCCGAACAGCACATAGGTGCCGGTCCAGGCCGAGTGTTTATAGTTGAAGCCGGTGGAGCCAAAGCCTTCGGCAAAGAACAGCGCACCAGCCGTGGCCAGCAGGGCGGCAATGCGATAGCCGGACATGTAGCTTGCCGCCAGGGCGGCCTGACGGCTGTCGTCGGCGATTTCCAGGCGGTAGGCATCCACGGCGATATCTTGGGTGGCCGACGCGAAGGCGACGATCACCGCGATGGCGATCAACCAGGACAGGTGTTTTTGCGGGTCACAAAAACCCATGCCGATCAATCCGAGGATCACCAGCGATTGGGCCAGCACCAGCCAGGAGCGACGACGCCCCAGTTTACCGAGCAACGGCAAGCGCCATTGATCGAGCAGCGGCGACCAGACCCATTTAAAGGCGTAGGCCAGACCGATCAGGCTTGCATAGCCGATGGTCTCGCGGGCCACTCCGGCCTCGCGCAGCCACACGGAAAGCGTCGAGAACACCAACATGTAAGGCATGCCGGCAGCGAAGCCGAGCAACAACAGCACTAATGTCGAGGGGCTGGCATAGGCGGCGAGCGCGGCGCGCCAGGTTTTACGGGGCATGGGCTGGAGTCTGCCTCAGGTTTGCGGAAACAAAGCGCGCACTCTAACCGCTGTGCTCTACCGGACGCCAGCCATGGCGCTGAATATCAACACGATTGTTCAAGATAGTGACGCCTTCGCTACGCAAACGCGCACGTTGTTCGTCGCCTGAGGCGCTGCCCGCCGGCAGACTTATCCGACCACCGGCGCCCAGCACCCGATGCCAGGGTAATCGGGTGTCTTCGGGCAACTGGCTCAGGGTGCGCCCGACCCATCGGGCGGCACGACCCAGACCCGCCAAGTGAGCCAGCTCGCCGTAGCTCACCACACAGCCTTCGGGCACTTGCGACAAGGTCAGGTACAGCGCGGTACGCCGCATTTCGGCGGGGCTTTGCGGCGTATCGGCGGGTGGCTTCACTATGGGGATATCCGTTGAGATCGTCGCGGTTTTGTCAGAAACGTCTGTAAACATGACGATGAGCATTGAACTCAATATAAATCCTTGAGTCAGTTCTAGCCATGTAACACTATAACGCCCCTATTTTTTGCCACCCCTGAGCCCCGTATCTGCTTATGTTGTCCAGAACCCTGTTGTGCCTTGCTGTTTTCAGTGCTTCCACGCCCTTGCTTGCCGATACCGTCTGGTTGAAAAACGGCGACCGGCTGACCGGCAAGATCAAAGTCTTCGACGGTGGCAAACTGCTGATCCAAACCACCTACGCGGGCTCGATCCCGGTGGACTGGAAGCAGGTCAAGACCCTGGAAAGCGATCAGGAGTTGCTGGTCAAGCAGGACGCCTACAGCGGCGAAAAGGCCAAGTCGTTGCAGGCGTCGGATGACGGCAAGGTGGTGCTGGCCAATGGCGAGGCACCCAAGACGGTCGACCTGGCAAGCATCCAACAGATCATGAAGCCCAAGCCGGTGATCGAAGACCTGGTGTGGAAGGGCAACGTCGACCTGGCGCTGGACTACAAGCGTGCCGACAAAGACACCAACGACTACGACATCGACTTCAAGACCTCGGCCCGTCACGGCCAATGGCGTCATACGGGCAAAGGCGAATACAACCGCGAGTTCCAGGACGACATTACCACCACCGATAACTGGGCGCTGGAGTACAACCTGGACCGCTTCATCACCGAGCACTGGTTCTGGCAGGGCCGCCTGACCTACAAGCGCGACAAGGTCGAAGACCTGGCCCGTCAGCGCGTTGTCGGTACCGGCCCTGGCTATCAGTTCTGGGACGATGAACTGGGCGCGTTCTCCCTCGGTTCGCTGGTCAACCGCACCGACTACGAATACGCCGACGGCGGCAAGGACAACTTCTATTCCCTGGCCATGAAGTGGAACTACAACCGCTACCTGGTGGGCAAGACTGTCGAGTTCTTTACCAACGGCGAATTGGGCAAACCGCTTGCCGGGCCGTCCGAGTATTCCCTGGATGCGGAAATGGGGCTGCGCTACAAGGTCACCGAGTGGGCCTCGCTCAACTTGAAGGCCGAGCGCAACGAGGTCAGCGGCAGTTCCGAGAGCAGCCTGAGCAAGACTCGCTACACCGCAGGCTTTGGTGTGGCCTGGTAAAAGCTGCGTCGGCCACTCTGGCAACCTGCGCGGATATTGATTACCTTGTGTTGAGATCCATTCCCATATGCCATGGGCGGCGGAACACCCGAGGAGTCATACGTTGAGCGCGCACGTTGCCAAGAACGCCCGAGAGCTGTTGCTCAAGGAATACCGTGGGGCTTTGGCCACACAGTCAAAAGCCATGCCCGGTTTTCCCTTCGGCTCGGTCGTGCCCTACTGCCTCGATGAGCAGGGCCGCCCGCTGATCCTGATCAGCCGCATCGCCCAGCACACCCATAACCTGCAAAAAGATCCCAAGTGCTCGTTGCTGGTGGGTGAGCGCGAGGCCGATGATGTGCAGTCCGTGGGACGCCTGACCTACCTGGCCGAGGCCGAGAAACTGGAAGACGGCGCAGCCATTGAAGCCGCCGCCGAGCGTTACTATCGCTACTTCCCCGATTCGGCCAACTACCACAAGGCCCACGATTTCGATTTCTGGGTGCTCAA
The DNA here is from genome assembly GCF_000263715.2 of Pseudomonas synxantha BG33R. NCBI lineage: Bacteria > Pseudomonadati > Pseudomonadota > Gammaproteobacteria > Pseudomonadales > Pseudomonadaceae > Pseudomonas > Pseudomonas synxantha. The sequence continues at coordinate 5,041,818 of NZ_CM001514.1, read as the reverse complement.
GCCGGTGCGCCACCGTTATATCGGTGGGTTTGGCGCGATCCACTGGGTCGACCAGCTGACCCTGGCCAATCCGTTTGCAGGCAAGGCCGAGCGCAGCATGATCGAGCACATGAACAGCGATCACACCAAGGCCATCGCCCATTACGTCGACCTCAGCGGTTTGCCGACTGGCGAGCCTGCGCAGTTGGCCGGCATCGACAGCGAAGGCATGCACCTGCGTATTGGCCAAAGCTTGCATTGGTTGCCTTTCGAGACGCCTTGCAACACACCGACACAAGTACGCGAGGCCCTGGTTTCATTGGCTCACGCCGCGGTATGGCCGAAAAAAACCACTGCCGACGCTTGAATTCACACAATGGCGACGTCATCTAAGGTGAACTGGCAAGGCATTCTTGCGTTGAGGAACCATTTGATGCGCCCTTTTTTATTGCTCTTTCTGCTGTTCCCGGTGTTGGAGCTGTTCGTATTCGTCAAAGTCAGCGGTGCGATCGGGTTTTTCCCGGCGCTGCTGCTGATCATCGCAGGCTCCATGCTCGGCGTCATGGTGCTGCGCGTGGCCGGCCTGGCCACGGCGTTGCGTGCCCGTGAAAGCCTGAACCGCGGCGAACTGCCGGCCCAGACCATGCTTGAGGGCCTGATGATGGCCCTGGCCGGTGGCCTGCTGATCCTGCCGGGCTTTATCAGCGACGTGCTCGGCCTGGTGCTGCTGTTGCCGTTTACCCGCAAACTGCTGGCCGGCAAGATGCGCCAGCGCGCCGAAGAAGCGGCGATTCGCCAACGCGCGTTTGCCGACGACCTGCAACCCCGTGGCGGCCCGGCCCCGCGTCAACCGCTGGGGCGTGAAGGCGACGTGATCGAAGGCGAGTTCGAACACCGCGACAACAAATAACCGCTTCACTGGCACGGCACCTTCGGGTGCCGTGTTGCATTGGCCCGGCGAGCAATCTGAGAAAAAATTTCCTCCCGGCCCCCTTGTAATAAGCGCATGCGCCCTTATGTAACGGTCACCGCAAGGTTTCTGGTGGTGACATCAGACAGACTTCCGCGTCTCGCCAAGCGAGCCGCAACCGGCACCGCCGGAATTTAACCCGCCGGAATTGATACCGGCCGATGAAAAACACAATTAGGAGAGATCGACAATGAAGCTTCGTCCTCTGCACGACCGCGTCGTAATCCGTCGCAGCGAAGAAGAAAAGAAAACCGCTGGCGGGATCGTTCTGCCAGGTTCGGCTGCTGAAAAAGCCAACCACGGTGTGATCGTCGCTGCTGGCCCAGGCAAGACCCTGGAGAATGGTGATGTACGCGCACTGGCCGTGAAAGTGGGTGACAAGGTTGTTTTCGGCCCTTACTCCGGCAGCAACACTGTGAAAGTCGACGGCGAAGACCTGCTGGTCATGGCTGAGAACGAAATTCTCGCCGTACTGGAAGACTGATTTCCTCGCTCATTTTCCCGTTACTACAAAGTATTTAAGGAATATCGATCATGGCTGCTAAAGAAGTTAAATTCGGCGACTCCGCCCGCAAGAAAATGCTCACCGGTGTCAACGTCCTGGCTGACGCAGTAAAAGCGACCCTGGGCCCGAAAGGCCGTAACGTGATCATCGAGAAGAGCTTCGGCGCTCCGACCATCACCAAGGACGGCGTTTCCGTCGCCAAAGAAATCGAACTGGAAGACCGTTTCGAGAACATGGGCGCGCAGCTGGTCAAAGACGTTGCCTCCCGTGCCAACGACGACGCAGGCGACGGCACCACCACCGCTACCGTCCTGGCTCAGGCGATCGTCAACGAGGGCTACAAGGCCGTCGCTGCCGGCATGAACCCTATGGACCTCAAGCGTGGCATCGACAAGGCGACCATCGCCATCGTTGCCGAGCTGAAAAACCTGTCCAAGCCATGCGCCGACACCAAGGCCATCGCTCAGGTCGGCACCATCTCCGCCAACTCCGACAGCTCCATCGGTGACATCATTGCCGAAGCCATGGAAAAAGTCGGCAAAGAAGGCGTGATCACCGTTGAAGAAGGCTCGGGCCTGGAAAACGAACTGTCGGTTGTAGAAGGCATGCAGTTCGACCGTGGCTACCTGTCTCCTTACTTCGTCAACAAACCAGAGACCATGGTTGCCGAGCTGGACAACCCGCTGATCCTGCTGGTTGACAAGAAGATCTCCAACATTCGCGAAATGCTGCCAGTACTGGAAGCCGTTGCCAAAGCCGGCCGCCCATTGCTGATCGTTTCCGAAGACGTTGAAGGCGAAGCCCTGGCGACCCTGGTTGTGAACAACATGCGTGGCATCGTCAAGGTTGCAGCCGTCAAGGCTCCAGGCTTCGGCGACCGTCGCAAGGCCATGCTGCAGGACATCGCCGTATTGACTGGCGGTACCGTTATCTCCGAAGAGATCGGCCTGAGCCTGGAAAGCGCTACCCTGGAAAACCTGGGTAGCGCCAAGCGCGTGACCATCTCCAAGGAAAACACCATCATCGTTGACGGTGCTGGCGTTGAAGGCGATATCGAGTCCCGTATCGCGCAGATCCGTGCCCAGGTTGCCGAAACCTCCTCGGACTACGACCGTGAAAAACTGCAAGAGCGTCTGGCCAAGCTGTCCGGCGGCGTTGCAGTGATCAAGGTTGGCGCTGGCTCCGAAGTTGAAATGAAAGAGAAGAAGGCCCGCGTTGAAGACGCCCTGCACGCAACCCGTGCAGCCGTTGAAGAAGGCGTGGTACCTGGCGGTGGCGTTGCGCTGATCCGTGCTCTGGAAGCCCTGACCAACCTGACCGGCGACAATGCCGACCAGAACGTTGGTATCGCTGTGCTGCGTCGTGCCGTTGAAGCACCGCTGCGCCAGATCGCTGCCAACTCCGGCGACGAGCCAAGCGTTGTGGTCAACGAAGTCAAGAACGGCAAAGGTAACTACGGTTACAACGCTGCGACTGGCGTCTATGGCGACATGATCGAAATGGGCATCCTGGACCCTACCAAGGTGACCCGTTCCGCGCTGCAAGCGGCAGCCTCCATCGGTGGCCTGATCCTGACTACCGAAGCTGCCATCGCTGACAAGCCGAAGGCTGAAGGCGCAGCTGGCGGCGGTATGCCAGATATGGGCGGCATGGGTGGCATGGGCGGCATGATGTAAGCCAGCCTCACCCGGCGCTGTAAAAAGCCCCGCCTGCAGTGATGCAGGCGGGGCTTTTTTGTGAGCGGTTGTATCTCTCAACTTCGGTATGACACTGGACCTGTGGCGAGGGGGCTTGCTCCCGATGGCGGCCTGCCAGCCGACACAGTTATACCGAGTACATATCCATTCCTGCGGTAATGGCCACTTAGGGTTCCGCCCTGACGGCGGCTCACTTTGCAAAAGCCGGGATGCCGGCCCAGGCCAAAGTAAGCAAAACGCTCTTGCCCCACCACTCGGCACCTCGCCTAGGCTCGGTGTGCCCGTAATCCGCCATGGATTTGGGGGGCCGCCGCCACGCGCCATCCATGGCGCGGGGCGGCTAAACCGGCATCCCTGCCGGTTTACCCCCCAAATCCCTGTCGAATTCCGGCCAGCGTGGTTTAACGGGGCGCCTGAGATCAAAAGCAGATCAAGATCAAGAGCGGCTCGCTTCGCATCGTGGTTACCGTTGGCTTTCGCAGGCAAGCCCGCTCCTACACGGAATCTTCGTTGCGTTGAGCATTGCATTCGCTTAACTGATCGGCATTACGGCTTGCCGTGAAGGCCGGTACAGCAACAGGCAATACAAACCCAGGCAAATCAGCCAGCAAAAAATCGCTGTCCATATATTGTGGGAAAAAAAGTGTGCCCCTTGCAGCATACGGCTGACTGAGAAGACGCTGCCCAGGCTGACGGCGAATATCAAAGCGTAGCGCGCCGGCTTTGGTCGCCGATCCCTCAGCGCGAAGAACCAGGCGAACAAGGCAAACCCGGTGGCTGCATGTCCGCCGGGCCAACAGCGACCAGGTTTATCGGTAGGCGGGCGCGGGCTGAGCAGTTCGCTGTAGGTTTCCTGGCCGCCGAACTCTTTGAGACTCCAGGGGCATTGCACGGCGGTGATGGTTTTCAAAGGTGCCACGAAGGCCGTCGCCAATCCCAGGGAGAGTACCAGGCAGACCAGTTCGCGACGGTAAGGCTTGAGTCGATGCAGGATGAAGGAGCCGACAAGCCCGAAAATCGCCAGTACCGAAAACAGGATCACCAGTTGCTTGGCCCGATCATGCAGGATGTCTTCGAGGAAGAAGCTATAGCGGCCGATGAAGCCGCCAGCCTCCGCGCTGTAGAAGCGCCTGGCCAGGTCCATGTCCAATGAGGTCAGTTCCAGCAACAGCAAGACCACTGCGGCGCCGGCAGGCAGGCCCAGGCACAGCCAGAAATTGAGCGGTTTGGAAACCGGTAAAGAAGAGGGGGATTTCATCACGAACCTTGGTGAAAAAGCCCCTTGCTCACCTGCACGGGGCTTTTTGATTAGCGTTTGCTTAAGACTGGAGCTTCTTCCTTGGGCGCTTTCCAGCTCAGCAGTTGCTGTTTGTAGTCGTAGCTGGCGGCCTGATAGTAGGTAATTGCCCGCTGGATCAATGGGTCATCGCTACCGACGCGCAACTCCTGGCTTTCTCCAAGGGCCTGGTCGTGGCGACGCAAGCCTTGGCGCGGGCTGAGGATTGCCAGGTCCTTGCCGTCAAACAAGCCCAGATGCTGGTAGTTGCCCACCACGACTCGCGGTGGCAGCGGGTTGTCTTGCAACAGATTACGGCCGAAGAACGTCGACTCGTAGCTGAGGTTGATCAGGCCCAGCAAGGTCGGCGCAAGGTCGATCTGGCTGGCCAGTTGCGCGGACTCCCGTGCGTCGATCAGTTTGGGCGCATAGATAAACAACGGGATCTGGTAGTTGGTGATCGGCAGGTCTTCCTTGCCTGCGCTGCCGGCCGTATGGTCGGCGACGAACACAAAAATGGTGTTGTCGAACCAAGGTTTCTGGCGTGCAGCTTCAAGGAACTGGTTGATGGCGTAGTCGGTGTATTTCACTGCACCATCGCGACCCTTGCCGGATTTGATATCGATGCGCCCATCCGGGTAGGTATAGGGGCGATGGTTGGAAGTCGTCATCAGTTGCAGCAAGAACGGCTGTTGCCTGGCGTAGTCGGCGTCGGCCAGTTTAAGCGTCTGTTTGAACAGGTCTTCGTCGGCCATGCCCCAGGCATTTTTGAACGAGATTTCTGACTCGGGCACGCTGCTTTGGTCCACGACCCGATACCCGTTGCCGCTGAAAAACGCGTTCATATTGTCGAAGTAACCGCGACCGCCGTAGACAAACACGCTGTCGTAACCGATGGCCGTGAGTTGTTGGCCGAGGCTCGCGAACCCGCTTTCACGGCCGATGCGCTTGACGATCGAGCGGCCCGGCGTGGGTGGGATCGCCAGGGTAATGGCTTCCAGGCCTCGGTCGGTTCGTGTGCCGGTGGCATAGAAGTTATTGAAGTACAGGCTTTGTTTGCGCAATGCATCCAGGTTGGGCGTGAGGTTGCGTTGATCGCCGTTGCTGCCCATGTACTTGGCGCTGAAGCTTTCGATGGTGACCAGCACGATGTTGGGCTTGCGCAGTGTGCCCGGGTTGGTGATGGCGCGGCGAATATCCAGCGGGTCCGGGTCGATAAAGCGCGCGTTGGGCTCGCTGAGTTCGGCGCGCAGTTGCCGGGCGACCACATCGGTGGGCAGGCTCTGATAGAACTGGGTGTAGTCCAATTCGTTATTGCGGAACGCAGCGAAGAATTGATAAGGACCGTTGCTGGCCAGTTCGTTCTTGTAAGCGTTACCGCCCTGGGCACGTGGGCTGTCCTGGCTGATCAGTTGCAGGCTGAGGCCGGCGACCACCAACAGGCCCAGGGCATTGACCAAACGGCCACGCAGTGCCGGCAAAGGTGCCGCCATGGCGGCATTGAAGGGTTTACGCAGGGCCAGGCTCATGAGGATCGCCAGCATTGCCAGCAGGCTCAGCAGCTTGCCGATCGGGTAAGACTCCAGCAGGTTGTTCAGCACCTCATCGGAATACACCAGGTAATCGACGGCGATAAAGTTGAAGCGCACCCCAAACTCATCCCAGAACAGCCATTCGGCCACCGAGGTGAACAGCATGGCAAACAGGCTGATCGTCAGCAGCGCCTGCAAGAACCAGCGGTGGCCGCGGCGGCGCCACAGTGCGGGTGGGCATAGCAGCAAATACAGGCCCAGCGGCAAGGCCGCATAGGCGAGGAAGCCCAGGTCGTAGAGCAGCCCCACGCCAAACACCGGCAGCAAGTTGCCGCCCACTTCATTCAGGTGAGTCACGAGCAGCACGCTGCGAGTGAGCAGGAAAACCAATAACCAGGCACCGGTTATCAACAGCAAATAGCGCATTGGCGCTGTTTTGAAAAAACCCATGTCCAAGTTCCTTATATCAATGGGGGGCGATCTTCGCCCTGAAACTGTAGTCAGCTTGTGAAGCTATAGTGAAAAACTCGTTTGACCATACAAACAGTTGGAAACCCCTATCGACGCGCCTTTCAGCTCTATCCCTGAGCCTCGCTTGGCCTTAAGCTGCGTGAGCCAACAAGGCCGTTACCGCGTACGGAGACACTGCCCATGCGAATTCTATTGGTTGAAGACAACCGCGATATTCTGGCCAACCTGGCCGATTACCTGGGGCTCAAAGGCTACACAGTGGACTGTGCGCAGGACGGCTTGTCGGGCCTGCACCTGGCGGCCACCGAGCATTACGACCTGATCGTGCTCGATATCATGCTGCCTGGCATCGATGGCTACACCCTGTGCAAACGCCTGCGCGAAGACGCACGGCGCGATACGCCGGTGATCATGCTCACCGCACGCGATCAACTGGATGACCGCCTGCAAGGCTTCAAGTCCGGGGCTGATGATTACCTGCTCAAGCCATTTGCCTTGTCGGAACTGGCCGCGCGAATCGAGGCGGTGTTGCGGCGTGCCCAGGGTGGTGGCCGCCGCGCCCTGCAGGTGGGCGACCTGAACTATGACCTCGATACCTTGGAAGTCACCCGCGAAGGGCGCCTGCTCAAGCTCAACCCAGTGGGCCTGAAACTGCTGGCAGTGCTGATGCAGAAGAGCCCGCACGTGCTACGCCGGGAAATTCTCGAAGAAGCCCTGTGGGGCGATGACTGCCCGGACAGCGACAGCCTGCGCAGCCACGTTCACCAATTGCGCCAGGTGATCGATAAGCCCTTTGCCAAGCCGTTGCTGCAAACGGTGCACGGGGTGGGTTATCGCTTGGCCGAGGGCCGTGATGGAGTTTAGACAAAGCCTTGCCCAACGGATCATCATCGCCTTTGCCTTGATGAGTGCGTTGGTGGCGGGGGCCTTCGCCATGGGGATCGTTGCGACGGTGCACCTGGTGGAAGAGAAGCTGATCTCGGCGGGCCTGGGCGGTGACCTGCAACGGCTGCTGTTGATGGACAGCATGGAAGACTGGCGACATCGGCCGGAGCCGGACCAGCTGTTTTACTTCAGCGGCGGGCAAGGCGATTTCGAGTTGCCCAAGGATCTTCGGCATCTGGACCCGGGCTTCCACGAAGTATTTCGCGAGTCTCTGTCGTACCACGCCATGGTCGAGGTGATCGACGGTCGGCGGTATGTGCTGCTGCAGGATCAAAGCGATTTTGAGGAGCGCGAGCGCGTGCTGTTTGCCGTGGTGCTGGTGGGGTTCGTGCTCAGCCTGGCGCTGGCGGTGTTCCTCGGCTGGGTGCTGGCCCGCAAGGTGATGGCGCCGGTAGTACGCCTGGCTCGCCAGGTACGGCATCGTGACCAGTTATTAGGGCTGGCGCCGCCCTTGGCTCCGGATTACGCAGCTGATGAAGTGGGCGAGCTGGCGGTGGCGTTCGATGCCACGCTGGGGCGCCTGCGGCAGGCGTTGTCCCGTGAGCAGTTGTTTACCAGTGATGTAAGCCATGAGCTGCGCACGCCCTTGATGGTGTTGGCCAGCTCCTGTGAGCTGCTGCTGGAAAACCCCGCCATCGATCAACGCGGCCGTAACCAGGTCCAGCGAATCGCGCGGGCCTGTGAGGAAATGCGTGAACTGGTGCAGACCTTCCTGATGCTGGCCCGCGCCAAACACGATGATGCCGTCATGTCGGCTCAGGTCAACCTGACGCAGGTCGCCGAAGATTTGCTGGGGATCTGGCGCGGGCCCATCGAGCAAAAAGGCCTTGAGTTGATCTACTGCCCTGGCAATCCTCTGGATACTCGCTACAACACCACGTTCCTGCACGCAGTGATGGGTAACCTGTTGCGCAATGCACTGCATTACACCGAGCAAGGGTTTATCCGCCTCACGCTGGAGCCGAGTGGTTTTGTGGTGGAGGACTCTGGCGTGGGCATTCCTGAAGACAAGCGCGAAGCGATGTTCGAGCCTTTTGTGCGCGGCAGCGAGAACCGTGGCGAGGGGCTAGGGCTTGGTCTGTCGCTGGTGCAACGGATCTGCGAGAGCCAGGGCTGGAGCGTGAGCCTGACGACGATGGAGCCCAATGGCTGCCGTTTTCATGTCGAGCTGAGCCAGGTCAAAAGCTGACCGTTCAGTCTGTCGTTTTGCGGATGCAGACTGCCTGCTTTTCAGCGAAGATGGCCCGATGCTACTGAATGTTTCTGTAAAGTCTTGAAATGTATGCAGTTGGACAGGACAAGATTTTCACAATGAGTTGACCTGTTGATTACGTTTAGCTGCTTAAGGTTGCAGGCATCAGTTACCGGAGACGTACGATGCCTTCCCCAATCAAGTTGGAATTTTCCGAAAAGTACGACGATCAACACGCGCAACAATATTTGCTCAAACATCAGGACAATCTGGCTCGCCGGTTGTCCCACAAACGCGACGAGCAGCTGGCGCGTGGTGCACTGGCCATGGCCGGTGAGCCGGGCCTGGTGCTGGACCTGCCTTGTGGCGCTGGACGTTTCTGGCCGTTGCTGGCCGAAAAACCCAACCGTGTGATTATCGGGGCTGACAATTCGGCGTCGATGTTGAAGATCGCCACCACCGCTCAACCGGCGGAGGTGGTGAAACGGGTACGCCCTTTGCAGACATCTGCCTTTGATATCGATTTGCCAGATAACTCCGTCGACAGTATTTTCTGCATGCGCTTGATGCACCACATCGGTGAAGCGGAGCACAGGCTGACAATACTGCGTGAGTTTCAGCGAGTTACCCGCGACAGCGTGATTATTTCGCTGTGGGTGGACGGCAATTTCAAGGCCTGGAAGCGCAAGCGCAGCGAAGTACGTCGTCGCAAAAGAGGTGAGCAGGAAGGTTACCAAAACCGGTTTGTGTTACCGGCTGCTACTGTCGAGGCAGAATTCGAGCAGGCCGGTTTCCGTGTTCAGGAATCCCTGGACTTCATACCGCTCTACGCCATGTGGCGAGTGTATGTATTGCGCAAGAGGTAACAGATGGCAGTTGAGTGCGTAGCAGGCAGTCATGTAGCTCCCGAGGAGCGGTTTGATTATTTCTGGCGCCAGAAGGGTGAGTGGGTCGAAGAACCCAATCGCCGGCGTGGCGGTGAAAGTGGTGTGCAGCGAGTGGTCAGCCCTAATGGGCGTTTGCTGTATTGCAAGCGTCAGACCGGGCACATCTACCGCAGTTGGTTGCATCCATTCGGGCGTCCGACCGTGCTGCGTGAGCGTGATGCCTTGAAGGGCCTGCGTTTGCTGGATGTGCGCGTGCCGGAGTTGGTGTTTTGCGAGGCGCGACGCGACCCGGAGCATCAATGGAAAGCCCTGTTGGTGACCGCGTCACTGGACGGTTTCGACGAGATCGAAAACTGGTACGCCGCCGGTGGCCGTGAGCAGTACGGCGAGGCGGTCCACGAGCGTTTGCTCCAGGAGCTGGCCGGCACCCTGGCCCGTATGCACAAGGGTCGCTGGCAGCACGGTTGCTTGTATATCAAGCACATTTTCGTGCGGGTAACCGGTGAGCCTGATGCGGCGATTGTGGAAGTAGCCCTGCTGGATTTTGAAAAATGTCGCCAGCGTTTGACCGCTTATCGGGCCGCGTCCCATGACATGCTGCAATTGCGCCGCCATTCGTCGTGGAACGATACCGACTGGAAAAAACTCAGCTACTTTTACGAGACGGCGTTTGGCAGCGCTATCAAGGGTTTAACCAGATGAAGCTAGAAATAGCACGAGGTTTGTTTTTGGTCGGGGCGTTGGGCATTTCAGCCCTTGCCCTGGCAGCGTGGGAACAACCTCGCACACAAGTGCTCAGTGCGGTAGACGGTGGCGGGCAATGCCTGCTGCCGCGGATTGCCAAGGCAAGTGTGGCGGCCAGGCCTGATCATGATTTGCTGCTATTCATGTTCGGGATGTCTCAAGCAATGAGGCCGCAAAGTTGAAACGAGTAAAACTCCTGGAAAGGGCCTTGCGATGCGAGGCCCTTTTTTTACGCCTGACGCTTTAACGGTAGGAGCAAGCTCGCTCCTGCAGAGGGGCAATTTTCAGATCAGGTGCAGGTGGTTATCCCAAAACCCCGCCGGTAATTCCAATGGCTTGGCCATCAGTCGTTCCTGACGACAATCATAGAAGCGGCAACGTCCCTGTCCCGACGTAACCACAAACCCGTCCGCCACTGCACCCACACCGGCGCAGTCGGGCAACGGCCCATCCAGGCGCAGCTCGGCGCTGTCCATATCCCAGATGAAGAAACGATTGCCACGCGGCGCCGTGAGCGCTACCAGGCGCAGTTCGCTGTGCACCGCCACGCTGGCGGTGTAGTGCCCCATCGCTTGCAGTTGCTCATCGGCTACCGGGAACGCTATAAAAGGCTGGCCCGGGCGCTTGATTGCGAGCAACTCGGAACGCTCCTGGGACGGCCCCATGAACTGCTGCCCGGTGAGGATGGTGCCATCGCTGGCGATCCCCATATGGCGCACGCTGTTCATTTGCTGCCCCAACGTTTCCTTGCTGATCAAGGTGCCATCGCGCTGCATCAGCACCAGGCTCGGTTCCATGGCGTTGAGGTTCATCTCCACGCGGCTTTCGGCTTCGGTGCGAATGCCGCCGTTGGCCACCACCAGGGTTTCGCCGTCGGGCATCCAGGAGACCTGGTGCGGGCCGACGCCGTGGGTGGAAATCTCGCCGCTGTGTACCAACCGCTCGCCTTCGAACTTATACACACCCAACAACCCACGACCGGGATCTGAGGTGTCGTTCTCGGTGGCGTACAGCCAGTCGCCGCTCTTGTGGATCACCGCATGGCCGTAAAAGTGCCGGTTGGCCTTTGAGGTGATGGTTTGCAGCAGCGTGCCATCGCGCAGGTCGATCAGGTAGCTCTCGGTGCCCGGGCGACGGGCGACGAACAGCGCAATTGGCCGTGTGGGGTGGTTGATGATGTCGTGACAGCGCTGGCCGACCTGGGTGGCAAAGACGGGCTTGCCGTCCAGGCGATAGCCGACAGCGTAGTGCTTGCCGTCGGCATCATCGCGTGCCGAGAGCAGCAGCGGCCCCTTGTCTTTGCCTTTGAACAGCGTCCAGCCGCCCAACGTGAGGGCGCTGAGCAGCACGCTACCCAGCGCCAAAGCCTGTCGCCTGAGCATCATCAGTCACCGTCGTTGGCGTTGAAGCCCAGTTGGACGCCCAATGCTTTGGCCAGCTCGCCCTCGTGAAGGCGATGGACCACATTGAGGCTGTCGTAGATATCGTTGAGTTGCTGGCGCCCGGCGTCATCGTTCAACAGTTCATTGAGGGAGCGCTGGTTGCTGGCGAACAGTTTCAGCGACGCAGCATAGGCGGCGTCGATCTTCTCGGCCAACGGCTTCTGATCGCTCGGCAGCAGGCCGCGCAGGCCTTTGTTGTCGACACCGACCCATACGGTCTGGGCGGCGGCGAGGCTGGCCTCCAGGCTTTGCAGGGAGGACTGGCTGCGCCATGCATCGGCCTGGAAGGGTTGCGGGATGCCCTTGGTCTGGCGGCCCATCGGCGTGCCGAGTTTTTTCTTCAGGGTGTCCAGTGCGGTTACTTGCACGCGCAGCAGATCGGCAATGGCTTCGTGGGAATCAGCGTAGCGCTGGTTCGGAAACTTGGTCATCTGCGCGAGCATACCGTCGGTGCTGTTCCAGCTGGCGAGGATCTCTTCAGCCAGGGCTTTCTGACGCTCGCCGATGGCCATCAGCAGCGGGCAGTAGCGGGCTTTCTGGGTTTCGTCGGCAACGTCGGGCTTGGCGTCGTAGAGGATGTATTCGTAGGCCGACAGGCCCTGCACCACCACGCTCGATTTGGCCAGGGCGGCCGCATCGATCTGCGGCTGGGCGCTGACCAGTTGCTCGACCTGGCGACCTACCAGGTTCTTCTTGTCCGGCCAGAACTGTACCTGCCAGGCGCGGTTGCCTTCGGCCAGTGGGCCGATCAGCAACGGTTGCAACTCGGCCCAGGCTTTTTGTGCGTGCAGGAAGTCGGCGCGGGCGGTGTCCAGGCTTTCCTTGCCCTGGCAGTAGGCCAGGGCGCTGACGGCCAGCTGGCGGTCGGCTTCAACCCAGCGGCTGTAGGTCGGCAGGATCACCTGCTTGGCGATCGCCGCCGAGGTCACTGCTTGCGGGTCCTGGGGCGAGCACGCGCCCAGGGCAAGGGCGGCGAGGCTGGTGAACAACAACTTGGGACGAAACATGTCGAGCTCCCTTCTGTGAGTGGGGCAAAGCTTATAAAGAATTCAGGAACGCCAGCAACGCGGCCCGCTGTTCGGCGTTAAATGACAACACATGTTGCTGCGCCGCTTGTGCTTGCCCGCCGTGCCACAGCACGGCCTCAAGCAGGTTGCGGGCGCGGCCGTCATGCAAGAACTGGGTGTGACCACTGACGGTTTGCGTCAGGCCAATGCTCCACAGCGGCGGGGTGCGCCACTCGCGGCCGGAGGCTTTGAATTCGGTACGGTTGTCGGCGAGGCCTTCGCCCATATCGTGCAACAACAGGTCGCTGTAGGGGTGTATCACCTGGTTGGCCAGCTCGGGTTCGGCGGCGTTGGCGGCCGTGGTGAATGTCGGCTTGTGACAGCCCTGGCAGCCGGCCTCGTAGAACAGGTTCTTGCCGGCCAGCACCTGCGGCGTGTTGACGCCTCGGCGTGCAGGCACTGCGAGGTTGCGGGTGTAAAACAGCACCAGGCGCAGGATGTTGTCGCTGACTTCCGGCTCGCCGTCAGGGCCATTGCCGTTTGGCGCCTGCTTGCACGCCACTTGGGCGTCGGTGCAGTCATCAAAGGGTCTCAGGGAGGTCGTGAGGCCCATATCACCCGAAAACGCGTGAACATTTTGTTGGTTGAGGTTGGGTTGCCCGGCTTTCCAGCCAAAACGCCCGAGTACGGTTTTATGCTGGGCGTCATCCCAGACCCAATTAGCGCGGCCGACGATGGCGTCTCTGTCGGCGGTCTTGGGGTCGGTGTTGCGCAGGATATCGGCGTCGCTGATCGCTTCGAGCAGGCCCAGGCCGATCATCGGCGGCGCGATGCGTGCCGAGAAGCGTGTGTCGGGGTGCATCGGGCCGTAGCCGAGCTGGGTGATTTGCAGGTCGGGTTTGCGCAGTTCGACGACGGTGCCGTCCTTGAAGCTGACCTGGACAGGGCTGTAGTCGACCCGCACCTTGCCTTCCGGCGTTACGCCAGGCACGGCCATGTCTTGCAACTGCCCGCCGTAGACCGGCTCGGGCACCACGCCGAGCTGTTCGATCAGCTTGGCGTAGGGGGGCTGCTCTGTAATGGAGAGGGGAATGGAGAGGCGCACCAGCATCGACACGGCATTGGGTGCATCGGGCAGCGGCGGGTGGCCACGGCCGTCCTTGATATGGCAGTTCTGGCAGGCGTTGGTATTGAACAGTGGGCCCAGGCCATCCCGTGCCGTGGTGGTGGCCGGCGCGATCACCCAGGGGTTGCGAAAGAAGCTGTTACCGACGCTGAAATCCAGGCGACGGCTGGGTGCCAGGTTGGCCGAGGGCAGGGAAAAGGCGTTCTGGTCGCGCTTGTTTACCGTCGTCGCGCCACCGGATCGCGATTCACCCGGCTCGGCCTTGGTGAAGCGAGGGGCGTCGTCGCAAGCCGTCAGGCATAGAGCCAGCAACGCTGCAGACAGGTAGGAAAGCGAACGGAACATCGAGATTCCTGGACGAGGGGGCAAAATCTGGTCGCAAAGTCTAACAGGGCCGGGCGGTTTGAATAAGAGCAATTATCGTTTGGTGGCATCGCGATTCTTTCCCGCTAGAATGACCGCACATTTTTTTCTGGAGGTGGCCAATGCAGGCTCTCGACGCTTTGCTCAACCGTGTTTCCGTGCCGCGTTTACTCGACCCGGCACCGACCCAGGAGCAGCGCGACCTGTTGTTCGCTGCCGCCATGCGGGCGCCCGATCACGGTCAATTGCGCCCTTGGCGTTTCCTCACCGTAGAAGGCGCAGCCCGTGAGCAAATGGGCACGCTGTTGGCCGAAGCCGCCCGGCTGCAGGACGCCGACGCACCGCAAGCGGTCATCGACAAGGCGCAGAACGGCCCGCTGCGTGCGCCGTTGGTAGTTGTGGTGATTGCGCGTTTGCAGGAGCACTTCAAAGTGCCCAAGTCCGAGCAATTGCTGGCGGCGGCCTGTGCGGCCCACGGCATCCTGCTGGCGGCGTATGCCCAGGGGATTGGTGCAGTGTGGCGCACCGGTGAACTGTCTTACTCGGCCCACGTCGCCAAAGGGTTGGGGCTGACGGCGGATGAGGAGGTGATTGGCTTCCTTTATTTGGGTACACCGCAGAACCCGCCGCGTACCGCACCGAAGGAAGACCTGACGCCGTTTGTCCAGGCCTGGACCGGCTTTCAAGACAAAAAGTGATCTAAATGTGGGAGGGGCGGTGCGACGTTTCCACATTTTGACCCCAGTGTCTTTGAGATCGATTACACCCTGAACTGATCCATCAACTTCATCTGCTGGCTGGCCAGGGCATTGAGCTGGCTGCTGATCGCCGCCGACTCGGTGGCCTGGCCGGTGAGGGTTTCGGTCACGGTGCGAATCGCCGAGACGTTGCGGTTGACCTCTTCGGCCACCGCGCTCTGCTCTTCGGCAGCGCTGGCGATTTGCAGGTTCATGTCGCTGATCACCGTGACCGCGTCGCTGATCTTGCCCAGCGCCTGCACCGCCTGATGGATCTGCCCGGCATTGCTCTGGGCCTGGTGCTGGCTGGAGTGCATGGTCGCCACTACCCCACGGGTACCGCTCTGGATGCGTTCGATCACCACGCGGATTTCCTCGACCGAATCCTGGGTGCGTTTGGCCAGGTTGCGTACTTCGTCGGCCACTACCGCAAATCCACGCCCGCTTTCGCCGGCGCGTGCTGCTTCGATCGCGGCGTTCAATGCCAGCAGGTTGGTCTGTTCGGCAATGCTGCGGATCACTTCCAGGACTGAACCGATTTGCTCGCTGTTGACAGCCAGGGCTTCGACTTCGGTCACAGCTTTGCTGACTTCCTCGGCAAGGGTGGTGATGTCGCGGGTGCTCTGCTCGATGATCGACATGCCTTCGCGGGCCGACTGATCGGCGCCGCGTGCCGCGCTGGCGGCATTGGAGGCGCTGTTGGCGACGTCGTGGGCGGTGGCGCTCATTTCATTCGACGCCGTGGCGACCTGGTCGATTTCACGGAACTGCACCTGCATACCTTCGCTGGTCTGGCGTGCAATGGCCGAGGATTGATCCGCCGTACCCCGGGCTTCGGTGATGCTTTGTTTGATCTGGGCGATGGTCGGTTGCAGCTTGTCGAGGAAGCGGTTGAACCAGTTCACCAGCTCGCCCAGTTCGTCTTTCTTGGTGTAGGCCAGGCGTTGGGTGAGGTCGCCGTCGCCGCTGGCAATGTCCTTGAGCATGGCCGCCACGCTGTTGATCGGACGGGTCACGCCGGTGGCGGTCAGCCAGATCAGCAACAGGCCCAGCAAGCCGGCGGCGGCTGCCACCAGCAAGGCTTTGACGGTGCCGGTAGCCTGGGCTTCGTCGAGCACGGCTTGCAGCTTTTCGTTATCAGCCAGCATCACGCTTTTAGGCAGTTTGATCACCACACCCCAGGATTTGGCATCGGCAATCGGCTTGACCGGGTACACGGCGCGAATCGTGTCGTCCTGTTCGCGGATCATGGGCCGATCATTGCCCAGCAGTTGCACGATCTCCTTGCCTTCGGCGCCGAGGGTGTCGACCAGGTTCTTGCCGACCCTGGCCGGTTCGCCGCTGTAGGCTGCAATCAGGCCGGTGCTGGACAGGATTTCCAGGTGAGCAGCACCGTTGAACACGTCCTTTTGTGCCGCATCGGTGGTGGCTTGCAGGGCAGTGAGGGCGATGTCGACACCCACGACGCCGATGACTTTGCCATCGACGATCAGGGGCAGGGAAATGGTGGTCATCAGCACAGGTTTGCCGGCCACCGTGTCTTCATACGGGTCCAGCAGGCAGGTGCTGCGGGTGTCCCGTGGGCAGGTATACCAAATGTTGTAAGGCGTGCCGCTGAGGTTGAGGGTGGTCTTGGTCAGGTCATCCTCGACCATGATGGTGTTCAGGCTTTCGCCGCCGGCACGGCTCCAGTAGCTGGAAAAACGGCCTTTTTCGTTGGAGACGCGGGCCTTGTCGTCAACGAATTCACTGTCCTTGCCATCCAGGCCGTTGGGCTCGAACGACAGCCAGATGCCCAGCACCTTGGTGTTGCGCTCGAACGCGGTTTTCACGCTCTGGTTGATTTCTTCGCGCAGGGCGCCGGCTTCAATGGAGCGCTTGGTCCCCAGCTGACGCAGGTCCTTGATCTGGTCGGCGAGGGCGGTAACCGCCAGCAGGTTTTCACCGAAGGTCTTTTGCAAGTGCCCGGCCTGTTCAGCGGCCTTGGCTTGCAGCAGCTGTTCCACGCTGGCGGTGAGCATTCGTGAGCTTGAATCACTGACCAACCGATCGTTCTGGTTGGTGTTGTAGATATTGATGCCGACCACCAGTGCGATCACTCCCAGCAGGCAGAGGCCGGACAGCAGCACGATTTTCAAGCGGATAGAAAGGGTGTCGAACATAGGTTCACTCACGAATGGACTTGTGGGTATGCACGCAGCAGAGCCAAGTCCATTCGGCGCCGTTCCTGAAACATCGGCGTCACAAATCAATTCATGAGTAATAGGCGATGAGCGGTAGGAAAATGCCTACGCCGGGCGTTATACGGGCCGTGCGAGCTGCTCGGGGCGGGACCAGATCCACAGATTGCCCAGGCTCATTCCGGCGATGGCCAGGTACACCGGCCAGCCATGATCAAGCATCACCAGCATCAAGACTGCACACAGGACCATGCTTACGGTGGCGCTGACCTTGGCCCGGCGCGCAATGATCTTGCCGTTGCGCCAGTTGAACAGGATCGGCCCGAACAGGCGGTGGTTTTCCAGCCAGGCGCTTAAGCGCGGTGAGCTTTTGGTGGCGGCCCAGGCGGCCAGCAGGATGAATTCGGTGGTCGGCAAACCCGGTATGACAATCGCGACCAAGCCAATCCCCAGGCTGACGTAGGCCAGCAGGCCATAGAGAAGTTGGGCGATCTTTGAGGTGGATTGGGTTTTGCCGGTCATGCTGCAGTTTTCTGGTGGGAGGGTTTACACATTATCTGCCATGAAATGCACTCAAATGTGGGAGCTGGCTTGCCTGCTCCCACATTGAGCCGATGTCTACCGGAACATTTACGCCATTTCTGGGGCGCTAGCGTACGCCTGTTCCAGCAACACGGTGAAGCGCACAAACGCATCGATCGCGCCTTTTTCTACCGCAGCTTCTTCTTCGGCGCTGAACTCCAGGCTGTCGAGGGTGCGGGTGAAGCTTTTCCAGCCTTTGGCGCGGCCACCGGCCGGTTCGCCCAGGTGGCGGGCCCCGAAGGTTTCGCTCAGGCCCAGGCCCACGGCGCGCTTGATCAGAAACGCGGCGCCCAGCTTGGAGCCTTCGGACACGAACAACCAACCCAGGGCTTCGGCCTGGCTTGGGTTTTTCACCGCGCCGGCGACCGGAGCCGGAACGTCGGTGTCCAGGTCAGCCAGGTCGAGCTTGGCGGCTTCGGCGCGGCAGCGGGCGGCCAGGTCGGGAATGATCGTGTTCAGCGCGGCATCGTTGTACAGCGCCACCAGTTCCGACTGGAACAGGTACTGGGCCACCACGAAGCGGGCGAAGTTGGCTTGGGTTTCGAACGGCGCATGAGCCTTCACCAACGCATCCAGCTTGGTGTGCGGTTCATTGGTGATCTGGTTCAGGCGCTGGGAGCGCAGGCTTGGGCGTTCTGCGGTAGGAGAAGCGGTCATGTAAAAAATCCTTGAAAGAGGGAGCGCCTGGGTGCCCTTAAAGAGAGCTGTTATCAACTAGACGAACAAGAAGACGTGGCACAGTAAAAAATCCTCACCCCGCCGCTGATGGATTCCGGCGAGGTGAGGCGGGTGGATCAGATGTCCCAGATCAGGTTGATCGCAAAGTTGCGTCCGGGCTGGGTCAGGCGGTCGAGGTTGGCCGGGCCGGTTACGCCAGCTTCGCCGACGCTGTCGTAACTGCGCACGTCATCCCAGTTCCAGTACTTCTTGTCGGTGAGGTTGTAGAGGCCACCATTGATGGTCACGTCGTTGGTGACCTTGTAGTAGGCGGTCAGGTCGAGGATGCCGAAGCCCGGGGTCTTGAACGGGCCGTCAGTGCTGCCGTCGGGAGCGTGGAAGGTGGTGCTGTCGACGCGGTTCTGTTTCTTCACCAGAGTCCAGCTCAGCAGGCCGCCGTAGTTGTCCTGGTCGTAGCCCAGGCCAAACACGCCCTTGAGCGGGTTGACGCTGTTCAATGGTTCGCCATTGTCGTCGTTGCGACCGTGGGCGTAGGCAATCGAACCCTGGGTGTACAGGCCCTTCGGCGCGCCGAACGCATCCAGGTTCAGGCGGCCCTTGGCTTCCACGCCCTTGATGGTGGCGCGCTTGATATTGACGGCCCGGAACTGCTCCACGGTGCCGCCGACCACGGCGTTGTCTTCGTCGATAAAGTCGCGGTACTTGTTGTAGTACACCGCGATGTCGAAGGAGCCTTCGTCAAACTTGCCGCGTATCCCGGTCTCGATGCCTTTGCTGGTCTCCGGCTTGAGGTCGGGGTTGGGTTCGACGGTGTAGCCAATGTTGAGGTTTTCGAAGCGGCCATACAGGGCCTTCGCCGAGGGGGTGCGGAAGCCTTCGGCGTATTGGCCGAACCAGGTGTAGTTATCGGTCAGGGCGTAGGTCAGGCCGAACTTTGGCGTGACGCGGTGCCAGGTTTTGTCCTTGCCATCGACGGCATATTCGCCAGTTGGGTTGACGGTGTTGAGGAACTCCTGGGTCAGCTTGGGCTTGAGCCGGGTGTAGTCATACCGCACGGCGGGCAGGAAGGTCCATTTATCCCAGCTGATCTGGTCCTGGGCAAACAAGGAGTAAGTGTTGATGGTCGGGTCGGGGAAGTCGCTGGCCTTCTTCACGCTGTCGCTTGCTTGCGGGCTGGGCGCGCCGATGGCGGTGCAGCCGCCACCAATGGCGAGGCACGAGGCCGAGCCTTCGCGCGAGCCGGTGACTTTCTGCTGCTTGAGGGTGGTGCCGTAGGTCACCTGGTGGTCGGTTTCGCCGACGCTGAACGCCTTGTCCAGTTGAGCGTCGAAGACCCACTGTTTTTCTTCGTAAAGGGTGTCGCGGGTACGCAGTACGCGGCGACCAGCCTGGTAGATCTCGGCGGTGGTCTGGTCGGTCTTGGCGATCTGGTAGTTGAGGCTGGTCTTGATGCGATCAGCGATCGGCGACTCCAGGGCGAAGGTGTTTTCCAGGCCGAAGCGCTCGCGGGTGATGGTGTCGTTGCCCGAGCGGGCACGGTAGAGGTTCATGCCTCGACCGCCGATGAACGGGCCGCCTACGGCATTCTTCAGGTTGACGTCGCGGTCATCCTTGAACTTCTCGTAGGTCAGGCCCAGGCGGTTGTCATCGCCATAGTTCCAGCCCAGCTTGGCCAGCACGTTGGTGGTGCGCGCGTCTTCCGGGTTGGCGCCGGTGCGGGCCAGGCCGGTGGCGTTGTTGCCGTCGTAGGATTCGGTTTCATGACCATTGCGCTGGCTCAGGTGCAGCAAGCCATCGAAGTCCTGTACCCGCCCGGCGAAGGTGCCGGAGGTCAGCCAGCTCTCGTCGGCGGAGCTGTAGCCGGTCTTCAGGCGGGCACCGACGTCCTTGCCGGGCTTGATGATGTCGTCCGGGTCGAGGGTGAAATAGCTCACCGCGCCGCCGATGGCGTTGCTGCCGTACAGGGCCGAGGCCGGGCCGCGCAGGATCTCCACGAGCTTGACGATTTCCGGGTCGACGTAGTTGCGACGGGTCTTGGCGTAGGGGCCGTTGAAGAAGTTGTTGGGCACTTCGACGCCGTCCACCTGGGTGAGGATGCGGTCGCCGTCGATACCACGGATGTTATAGCCCGCGTTGCCTGAGCGGGTGCCGGCGCCGCCGACGGAGACACCGGGCTCGTAGCGCACCAGTTCGCGGATGTTGTTGGTGTTCTGGCGGTCCAGTTCCTCGCGGTCGTGCACGCTGACGGTGCTGGGTACGCTGTTCACATCCTGTTCGTTACGGGTGGCGCTGATGGTCACCTGTTGCAGGGCGAGGGCGCCGCCCGCGGCGCGTTTCTCCAGCACGATGTTGTTATTGCCCAGTTTGCGGTAGCTCAGGTTGGTCCCCACCAACAACCGCTCCAGGGCTTTTTCCGGCGACAGCGGGCCGCGCACGCCAGGGGACGACACTCCCTGGCCCAGCTCTGCCGGCAGGCCGACTTGCCAGCCGGTCACCGCGGTAAAGGCGTTGAGCGCCGACACCAGCGGTTGCTGCTCGATGCTGAAGTTGTAATTACCGTGGCTGCGAGGGGCGGGTTCGGCGGCGGTGGCGCTCATGACGGGTGCGCCAGCCAGCAGGATCGCAGCGGTCAGCAAGGACAGAACGGGCGAAGAACACCGGCGGTTGAAACGAGAGGACATCGAGAGCGCTCCGGGATACGAATCTTATAGTTGCGAACTGAACCAAATAGGAATCAGTTGCATTGGCTATAACGAGACGTATCGCCGGTTAACATCGAGTAAAAATAATTCTCATTTAGTTCAGAATCACCAGCGCCGGGTATTCCGACAGCTTGGCCGAGGTGATGTGGGCCAGGGAGCGCACCACGTCCAGGGGCTGGTCGAGGCGATAGTTGCCGGTGACGGCGACGCTGGCCAGTTGCTCATTGTTGTTGACGATCCAGCCAGGGTAATAGCGGCGCAGTTCAGCCAGGACTTCGCTCAGCGGGCAATTTTCGAACACCAGACGACCCTGCACCCAGGCCAGATCCTTGCCGACATCGAGCGTGGCCGGTTGGCCGAAACCCTTGGGGCCGACGCGGATGCTTTGCCCGGCACTCAGGCGTACGCGGGCATCGTCGAAGCTGTTGCTCAGGTCGACATCGCCACGCTGCACTTGTACCTGAGCCTCACCATCGAGGTAGCGCACGGCGAAGGCGGTGTCGCGCACACTGGCGCGCACGGGGCCAGCGTCGATTTCCAGGGGCAGGCCACGGCTGGGGGCTATGTCGAAGAACGCTTCGCCCTGGTACAGGCGCGCAATGCGCTGGTGGTCAGTGATGCGGCTGGAAAATGCCGAGTTGGTGTTGAGCAGCACCTTGGACCCATCGTCCAGTTGCAGGCGTTGGCGCTCGCCGACCACGGTGAGGTGATCGGCCTGCAAGCGCATCGGCAAGTTGCTGAAGCTGAACAGACCGATCAACAGCACGGCCGCAGTGGCCAAGGGCTTCCAGTGCGGTTTGATTCGGCGCCAGCCGCTTGGCTGGCGTGGCACCGCAAGGGCCACGGCGGCGCTGTGTACCGGTGCACCCGCCCAGGTCGCCTGGGCCTTGCTGAACGCGTGGACATGCGCCGGGTCCTCGGCCAGCCAGGCGTCGAACTCGGCCTGCTGCCCGGGTTGCGGGCACTGCAAGGCGATCAGCCAGTCGAGGGCTTGGTCCATGGCCGTGTCTTGCAGCACCTCATGAGCCAACGCATGGGGGCGCAGTTTATTCGGGTCCGTCACGGTGTTCCTCGGGTCTTCGCCACGTTCTATTCATTTTTTCGTACAGCGTGGATCGATAGCTCTGTCGGATGGAGCTTAAGGCTGATCCAGCCGTTCGGCCACACCTACACAGATGGCCATGATCAATTTCAGTTCCTTTTGTACGGTGCTCAAGGACACGTTCAACTGATCGGCAATCTCCTGGTAGCTGCAACCGTGCAGGCGGCTGAGGATGAAAATCCGCTGCTGACGAGCGCTCAGCTGGCCGAGGCTGACGCTCAGATGCTCCAGCAGTTGCTCGGCCTGAATGGCTTCTTCAGGTGTGCTGGCAGGGGCGGCAACGCTTTGCAGCACGTCCAGCGGCACGTCTTCCTGCAACGTGCGGGCCTGGATCCGGCGCGAGCGCAGGTGATCCAGCGCCAGGTTGCGCGCGGTCTGGTAGACAAAGGGTTCAAGGTGGTCGATCGGCCGCTCGCTCAGGGCCCGAGTGACGCGCAGGTAGGTTTCCTGCAACAGGTCCTCGGCAGTGCTGTGGTTATTCACCATCCGCTGCAAGGTGCGTAGCAGAATCACCCGTTGGGTGAGAAAGACTTGGTTGAAGCGAGATTGGCTCACAGTGATACCAGACCGATTTGCAGCGAATGATAATGCTTATCATCAACTGAAATGGCAAGTGGCTATTTCCCTGAACCTACTCTGGACAAAATGTAACTGTGGGAGGGGGCTTGCTCCCTCCCACAGTTGGGGTTACTCGGCGTTGCACAGCGCCAGGCAGTTATCCAGCATACGGTTGGAGAAGCCCCACTCGTTGTCGTACCAGGCCAGCACCTTGAGCAACTTGCCGCTGACCTTGGTGTGATTGGCATCGAAGATCGACGACAGCGGGTTATGGTTGAAGTCACTGGAAACCAGCGGCAGGGTGTTGTAACCGAGGATCTTCGAGTGCTGGCTGGCCTGTTTCAGCAGGGCGTTGACTTCATCGGCCGTGGCTTCTTTCTTCAACTGCACAGTCAGGTCCACCAGAGACACGTTGATCACCGGTACCCGCACCGCCATGCCGGTCAGCTTGCCCGCCAGTTCCGGCAGTACCAGGCCAACGGCTTCAGCCGCGCCGGTTTTGCTCGGGATCATGTTCTGGGTGGCCGAGCGCGCGCGGTACGGGTCGGTGTGGTAGACGTCGGTCAGGTTCTGGTCGTTGGTGTAGGCGTGAATGGTGGTCATCAGGCCGCTTTCGATACCCAGCTCACGGTGCAGCACCTGCGCGACCGGCGCCAGGCAGTTGGTGGTGCACGACGCGTTGGAGATGATCTGGTGGGATTGACGCAAAATGTCATGGTTTACCCCGTAGACCACGGTCGCATCCGCGCCCTTGGCCGGAGCCGAGATGATCACCTTGCGTGCGCCGGCGGTAATATGGGCGGCAGCCTTGTCGCGGTCGGTGAACAGACCGGTGCATTCGAACACCACGTCGATCTTGTGTGCAGCCCACGGCAGGTCGGCGGGGTTGCGGATGGCACTGACGGCAATCCGGTCACCATTGACGGTCAGGCTTTCCTGATCGTGGGCGACCTCTGCATCGAAAGTGCCGTGTACGGTGTCGTACTTGAGCAGGTGGGCGTTGATCGAGCTGTCGCCCAAATCATTGATGGCGACGATCTGCAAATCCTGGCGATAGCCTTGGGTATACAGTGCGCGCAGGACATTACGGCCGATACGACCAAAACCATTGATTGCGATACGTAGAGTCATTGGAAAAGTGCCTGTCGTCGATTTGTTGTAAGAATTACAAGATTATTCGCATAAAAATAGAAAACAAGCCTTTTTAGTGGCAATATTTTGTTCAATCTACAACGAGTGACCTGAATCAACTGGTCCGATGATCCAAACGACCCTCTGCCATCCCGTGGGCCGTGGGCGTTTGATCAGCATAGACACTCAGGTCGCCACATCCGTTAGCCTGGAGTTCTATACATGCATCCCCGCGTTCTTGAGGTCACCGAACGGCTTATCGCCCGCAGCCGCGCCACCCGCGAGGCTTACCTTGCGCTCATCCGCGGCGCAGCCAGCGACGGTCCGATGCGTGGCAAGCTGCAATGCGCCAACTTCGCCCACGGTGTAGCCGGTTGCGGCACCGAAGACAAAAACAGCCTGCGCATGATGAATGCCGCCAACGTGGCAATTGTTTCTTCTTATAACGACATGCTCTCGGCGCATCAGCCCTACGAACATTTCCCTGAACAAATAAAGAAAGCCCTGCGTGAAGTGGGCTCGGTCGGCCAGTTCGCCGGCGGCACCCCCGCCATGTGCGACGGTGTGACCCAGGGCGAGCCGGGCATGGAACTGAGCCTGCTCAGCCGTGAAGTCATCGCCATGTCCACGGCGGTAGCGCTGTCCCACAACATGTTCGACGCCGCGCTGATGCTGGGGATCTGCGACAAGATCGTCCCCGGCCTGATGATGGGCGCGCTGCGCTACGGCCATCTGCCGATGATCTTCGTGCCGGGCGGCCCGATGCCGTCGGGTATCTCCAACAAGCAGAAAGCCGATGTGCGCCAGCGCTACGCCGAGGGCAAGGCCAGCCGCGAAGAGCTGCTGGAATCGGAGATGAAGTCCTACCACAGCCCCGGCACCTGCACCTTCTACGGCACCGCCAACACCAACCAGTTGTTGATGGAAGTGATGGGCCTGCATTTGCCGGGCGCGTCATTCGTCAATCCGTACACGCCGCTGCGTGACGCGTTGACCCGCGAAGCGGCGCACCAGGTCACGCGCTTGACCAAGGCCAATGGCAACTTCACGCCGATCGGCGAGATCGTCGACGAGAAATCCATCGTCAACTCCATCGTTGCGCTAAACGCTACCGGCGGTTCCACCAACCATACGCTGCACATGCCGGCCATTGCCATGTCGGCGGGCATCATCCTGACCTGGCAAGACATGGCCGACCTCTCCGAGGTGGTGCCGACCCTGTCCCACGTGTACCCAAACGGCAAGGCCGACATCAACCACTTCCAGGCGGCGGGTGGCATGTCGTTCCTGATCCGCGAACTGCTCGAAGCCGGCCTGCTCCACGAAGACGTCAACACCGTGGCCGGCAAGGGCCTGAGCCGCTATATCCAGGAACCGTTCCTGGTGGACGGCGAGCTGGTCTGGCGCGATGGCCCGATCGAGAGCCTCGACGAAACCATCCTGCGCCCCGTGGCCCGTGCGTTCTCGCCGGAAGGCGGCTTGCGCGTGATGGAAGGCAACCTTGGCCGTGGCGTGATGAAAGTTTCGGCTGTCGCGCCCGAGCATCAGGTGGTTGAAGCGCCGGCGGTGGTGTTCCAGGACCAGCAAGACCTGGCCGACGCCTTCAAGGCGGGCCAGCTGGAAAAAGACTTCGTTGCGGTGATGCGCTTTCAGGGGCCACGTTCCAACGGTATGCCGGAATTGCACAAGATGACCCCGTTTCTCGGCGTGTTGCAGGACCGTGGTTTCAAAGTGGCGTTGGTAACAGATGGGCGAATGTCCGGCGCCTCGGGTAAGATCCCTGCCGCGATCCACGTCAACCCCGAAGCCCAGAGCGGCGGGCCGCTGGCGCGGGTGCAGGATGGCGATATCATCCGCGTCGATGGCGTCACCGGCACCCTGGAGCTTAAAGTGGACGCCGAAGTATTTGCAGCGCGCACGCCTGCCACGGGCCTGTTGGGCAATAACGTGGGGGCAGGTCGCGAGCTGTTTGCATTCATGCGCTTGGCCGCAAGCTCCGCAGAGCAGGGCGCCAGCGCCTTTACCTCTGCCTTGGAGACGCTTAAGTGAAGCTTGCGCTGGTCGGTGATATCGGGGGTACCAACGCCCGTTTTGCGTTATGGCGAGATCAGGAGCTGCATTCGATCCGCGTGCATGCCACAGCGGATCACCAAAGCCCTGAAGAAGCGATCAAGGTCTATCTCGCAGAGGAAGGCCTGGAAATCGGGGACATCGGTGCGGTGTGCCTGTCGGTGGCCGGGCCGGTGAGTGGCGATGAGTTCAAGTTCACCAACAATCACTGGCGCCTGAGCAAGACGGCGTTTTGCCAAGCCCTGCAAGTGGATGAACTGCTGCTGGTCAATGATTTCTCGGCCATGGCCCTGGGCATGACGCGTCTTAAGCCCGACGAGTTCCGCGTGGTCTGCGAAGGCACGCAGGAGCCGTTGCGCCCAGCGGTGGTGATCGGCCCGGGCACTGGCCTGGGCGTTGGCACCTTGCTGGACCTTGGCGCCGGGCGTTTCGCGGCATTGCCGGGGGAGGGCGGGCACGTCGACCTGCCCCTGAGCAGCCCGCGGGAAACCCAGCTGTGGCAGCATATTTACACGGAGATCGGCCATGTCAGCGCCGAGACCGTATTGAGCGGCGGCGGGTTGCCGCGTCTGTATCGCGCTATTTGTGCGGTGGACGGGCACGAGCCGGTGCTGGACACGCCCGAAGCCATCACCGCAGCGGGCCTGGCCGGTGACGCGGTAGCCATGGAAGTGCTGGACCAGTTCAGCATCTGGCTGGGCCGGGTCGCGGGCAATAACGTCTTGACCACCGGTGGGCGCGGTGGCGTGTACATCGTGGGTGGGGTGATACCCAGGTTTGCCGACTTCTTTATCGCCAGCGGTTTCGCCAAAAGTTTTGCGGATAAAGGCTGCATGAGCGACTACTTCAAAGGTATTCCGGTGTGGTTGGTGACAGCGCCGTATTCGGGGCTGACCGGGGCTGGCGTGGCGCTTGAGCAGGCTTTTGCATAGGCTGTGATGGCCTCATCGCGAGCAAGCCCGCTCCCACATTTGACCCCGTTCCAACTTTGGAATGCAGGCAAATGTGGGAGGGGGCTTGCCCCCGATGAGGCCCTACAGAACACCCCATAACAACAAGGAGGCCCCCGTGAGCGTAATCAGTAAATCCATTCTCCTCGTCGACGACGACCAGGAGATCCGCGAGTTGCTGCAAACCTACCTCAGTCGCGCCGGCTTCCAGGTCCGTGGCGTGGCCGATGGTGCGGGGTTCCGCCAGGCGATGAACGAGGCGCCGTGCGACCTGGTCATCCTCGATGTGATGTTGCCGGATGAAGACGGGTTCAGTCTGTGCCGCTGGATCCGCCAGCACCCGCGCCAGGCACAGGTACCGATCATCATGCTCACCGCCAGTTCCGACGAAGCCGACCGCGTGATCGGCCTGGAACTGGGCGCTGACGACTATATCGGCAAGCCGTTCAGCCCTCGCGAGTTGCAGGCGCGGATCAAGGCGCTGCTGCGCCGTTGCCAATTCGGCCAGGAGCGCAGCACTGGCGGTGATGTACTGGTCTTCGATGAATGGCGCCTGGACATGATCAGCCACCGCTTGTTTCACGTTGATGGCGAAGAGGTCATCCTTTCCGGCGCGGACTTTGCCTTGCTCAAGTTGTTTCTTGATCACCCGCAACAGATCCTCGACCGCGATACTATCGGCAACGCTACCCGCGGCCGTGACCTGATGCCGCTTGACCGTATCGTCGATATGGCGGTCAGCCGCCTGCGCCAACGCCTGCGCGATACCGAAAAACCCCCGAGGCTGATCCGCACCGTGCGCGGCAGCGGTTATCAACTGGCAGCCAGCGTGGTTGCCGGCAATGCCCACTGAACCTTTGACCGAGCGCCGCCGCCGCTTTCCGGTGCCACGTTCGTTGCTGGGGCGCATGTTACTGCTGACCTTGCTCGCCGTGCTGTTCGCCCAGGCGCTGTCCAGCGTGATCTGGGTGTCGCAATTGCGCGCCACCCAGCTTGAGGGCCTGGTGACCAGTGCCCGTAGCCTGGCGCACTCGATGACCGCCAGCGTGAGTTACTTCCGTTCGCTGCCGGTGGCCTATCGGCCTTTGGTCCTTGATCAGTTGCGCAGCATGGGCGGTACCCGCTTTGTAGTGACCCTCAATGATCGCCCGCTGGACATGGCGATCCTGCCGCAGACGCCACGCAAGCAAGCGGTGCTGGAGGCGGTCGATGAGGTGCTACGCCAAACCCTGGGCGCCGATGTGCATATCTCGGTGGAGTTCGTCAGCGCCGAAGACCTGCGCATCTTCAATGCCGGCCTCAAGCTCGACGAACTGCCACGCTCCTGGGCCCATTACGCATTGACCCTGGAACCGGTAAACCCGCCAGTGCTGGTCACCCAGATTCAACTGGCTCCCGGCGAATGGCTGTACATCGCCTCGCTGTTGCCAGAGCCGTACACCAGCCTTGAAGAACAGGGTCTGCCGTCCCAGCAGGTGTGGTTTATCGTGCTGACCAGCGGTTTTTTGCTGCTGTTTATCGGTTTGCTGGTGCATTGGCAAAGCCGGCCGCTCAAGCGCCTGGCGCGGGCGGCGCGGGATATGTCGCTGGGAGCTGATGTAGAACCGGTAGCCGAAGGCGGCGGCAGTGAAGTGGTGGAGGTGGGCCGCGCATTCAACGCAATGCGCGAACGCATCAGCCGTTACCTGACCGAACGCAGCCAGTTGTTCAGCGCAATTTCCCACGACTTGCGCACCCCGATTACCCGCCTGCGGTTGCGTGTGGAATTGCTCGAAGACGAGAACCTGCAAACCAAATTCGGCCGCGACCTGGATGAGCTGGAACTGCTGGTCAAAGGCGCGCTGCAATGCGTGAAAGACACCGACATCCACGAAAACATCCAGCCGGTGGACCTCAACCACGTACTCGAATGCCTGGTGGAACCGTACCTGGCACCCAACGGCAATGGGCGGGTAACCCTTGATGGCGCGGCCCTGGCGGCCTACCCGGGCAAGCCGCTGGCGCTCAAGCGTTGCATCGGCAACCTGATCGACAACGCCTTGAAGTACGGGCAGAACGCACATCTGCATATCGAAGATGATGGTGTGCAGTTCGTCCTGCATGTGGATGACGAAGGCCCCGGTGTGCCGGAGCAGCGTCTGGAGCAGGTATTTGAACCGCACTTTCGCCTGGCCGGCCAGCAGCAGGGGTATGGCCTGGGGCTGGGGATCGCGCGCAACATTGCCCATAGCCATGGCGGTGAAGTGAGTTTGCAGAACCTGCGCGAAGGCGGACTGCGCGTCACCCTGCAACTACCAAGAACCTTGGACTAACAAACACCTGAGCTCAAATGTGGGAGCTGGCTTGCCTGCGATAGCGGTGGTTCAGTTGACTCATTAGTGACTGACACACCGCCATCGCAGGCAAGCCAGCTCCCACATTTTGCTCTGCGTACATCAGATGCTTTGGCGCAACCGGGCCAGGTCGCGCAGCGGCGGCGCCCCAAACAACCGGCTGTATTCCCGGCTGAATTGCGACGGGCTTTCATACCCCACCCGATACCCCGCAGCCGAGGCTTCCAGTCCTTCGGCAATCATCAAGCGCCGGGCTTCCTGCAAGCGCAGCTGCTTCTGGTACTGCAGCGGGCTCATGGCCGTAATCGCCTTGAAGCGATGGTGCAAGGTCGAGACGCTCAGGTTCACTTCCTTGGCCAGGTCGTCGATGCGCAGTGGCTGTTCATAGTTGCCGTTCAGCCATTTGATCGCCTGGCTGACGCGATGGCTCTGGCTGTTGGCCACGGCAATTTCATACAGGCGATAACCCTGTGGGCCCCGCAGCAAGCGATAGAGAATTTCACGGTTGATCAACGGCGCGAGCATGGCGATGTCTTTGGGCGTATCCAGCAGGCGGGCCAGGCGCAGCACGGCGTCGAGCAACGGGGTGTCGATGCGGTCCACATACATGCCGCGAGAGGTGGGCCGCGACGGCACACCCATAGGCCCGGCTTCGGCAATCAGCGCGGTGAGCTGGGCCGGATCGATATTGATGCGGACCGACAGGTTGGGGTCTTGCGGGGTGGCATCGATGATTCTGCCGGCTACCGGCATGGCGACCGAGAACACCAGATAATTGAGCGGGTCGTAGGCAAAGATTTCGTCGGCCAGGCGCACTTCCTTGCTGCCGCTGGCGAGGATGCACAGGGCAGGTTCCACCAGCACCGGCATGAAATCCCGTGGCGTGTTGTGGCGGTTCAGATACAGCGAGGTGATCGCCGTGCCGTAGGAGCCATCTTCCCAGGTGTGGCGGTGCACGATACTGGCCAGCTCGGCGCGTTGTTTCTCCATCTCGGCATCGACGGGGGTAGGCTTTGGTTCGGGCGACGACATGGGGCGTCCTCTACACGCTGCTTTGATGGGCTCAGCTTAGCGGCAGCTTTTGAAAAAGTGTTACGTCGATTCTGCAGGATCCTTGCCTGATCCTGCGATAGGTAGTGAATCAGGCAAGCAGGGCGCCTGTCATCTCCCTGAAACACTGGACCGGCCCATGGAATAAATCCCGGGGGCCAAACGTCTTCTCTATGTTTCTCGCAGGATTGTGCAATAAGCCTGCAGGAATCGACTAACCGCAGCCACAGCCGGGCGGCTATCTTTGATCCTGTGGCAACACACCCTCACCGTGCTTGCCGAGCATCACTTCTCAACGGGAGAGTCGAACATGTCCACCCCCATTCCCGCGAGCCACATGGCCTTTATCCGCGCCCGTAGCGGGTGCAGCACCGAACTCGGTGCACGCTTGAGCAGTTTGATCGAACCGGGTCGCCAAGCCCCAGGTTGCCTGCAATTCTCGTTGCAGCATTCCCAGGTCGATACTGATGTATGGCTGGTATCAGGTTTTTGGAGCAGCGAAGAGGCCATGAGTGCCTACTTCAGCTCACCGGCCCTGATGATCTTTACCGAGCTGTTGAACGACATGGTGGTCCGCAGCATGGACTTCCGGACCTTCACCGATGCATCTGCCGTCAACGCCTACGGCGAGTACCTGCAACTGGCCGGTTGAACCGGTTTACAATGGCCGACTTTTCCATTGGCCAGGACCTGCAATATGGCACGTAAAGAGTTTGCCCACCACGAAGCCGTTTCCGCCTTGGTGCGTGAAGAAGAGGGTGGCTATAGCGCTGCCATCGCCGTCAAGGCACTGGATGGCATGGGCGCCCCCAAGTTCCACAAGATCCTCGACGGGCAGAAGTTCAAGACGGCTGCTGACGCTGACGATGCGGCAATGCAGCAACTTGATCTGTTGAATGATGTGAATGCTGACGGCGAACTGAGCTGGGCCCCCGCCGTACTGTAGGAGCGAGCTTGCTCGCGAAAAACTCAAGAGCACCGCGTTCAGCCTGGTGCCCGCGTTATCGTTAACGATCTTCGCGAGCAAGCTCGCTCCTACAGGGGTTATTGAGGTCTGTGCATTTTGAACAGCGCTTGCGGCCCCAACTGGAAGTAATCCGCCGGGCCGCCGCCGCGCAAAATCGGCTCGGCGGCAGCAGTGTCGTAGATCCCATCCTTTAGCAACCACTTGGCGATATGCACCGCAACCACTTCGCCCAGCACCAGCCAACTCGGCACCAGCTCCTTGTCGGCGCGTTGCAGTTGGATGATCTGCGTCACTTTGCATTCAAACGACACCGGGCTCTCGCCGACGCGGGGTACCGCGACGACTTTCGAAGCCACCGGCGTCAGGCCGGACAACTCGAACTCATTCACATCCGCCGAGACCGCTGCGCAACTCTGGTTCATCTGCTCGGCCAACGGGCGAGTGGCCAGGTTCCACACAAACTCGCCGGTCTGCTCAATGTTATTCAAGCTGTCTTTGCGCCCGACACTGGAAAACCCAATGATCGGTGGGATGTAGTTGAATGCATTGAAGAAACTGTAAGGCGCCAGGTTCAGGCGGCCTTCGCTGTCGTGCGAGGAGATCCAGCCAATCGGGCGCGGGCCGACGATGGCATTGAACGGGTCATGGGGCAGGCCGTGGCCATTGGCGGGTTCGTAGAAGTGAATATCGTCGGACATGACCTGTTCTGCTCTCGATTCTGGGGCCCACATCATATCCAATGTGGGAGGGGGGTTGTCCCCTCCCATATTTTTTAGTCCGTGGTAATCCGCGAGTGCTTGCGGGTGTCTTTCATGGTCACGTAGACCATCAGCGACACTGCGATACACGCGGTCACGTACCAGTAGTAGCCAGTTTCCATACCGATGCTCTTGAACCACAGCGCGATGTATTCAGCAGTGCCGCCGAAGATCGACACCGTCAGCGCATACGGCAGGCCCACGCCCAGGGCGCGGATTTCGGTGGGGAACAGTTCGGCTTTCACCACGGCGTTGATCGAGGTATAGCCGCTGACGATGATCAGCGCTGCCATGATCAGGAAGAACGCGCCCCACCAGCTCTGGATGGTGTGCAGGGTGGTGAGGATCGGCACAGTGAACAGGGTACCCAGGACACCGAAGGCAATCAGGATCGGGCGACGGCCGACTTTATCCGAAAGCCCGCCGATGATCGGCTGCAGGCACATGAACAGAAACAGCGTGGCTGCCGAAATGGTGGTGGAGTCGGAGATGCTCATGCCGACCGTGTTCACCAGGTATTTCTGCATATAGGTGGTGTAGGTGTAGAACGCCAGGGTGCCGCCCATGGTCAGGCCGACCACGGTCATCAGTTCCTTGGGGTGGCGCATCAAGGTGCGCATTGCGCTTTCCTTGGCCTTTTCCTTCTTGGTGAACGACTCGGTTTCTTCCATGCCGCGACGCAGATAGAGCGCGACCACTGCACACAAGGCGCCGATGGCGAACGGGATACGCCAGCCCCAGGCGTACAACTGTTCGGTAGTCAGCAGTTGTTGCAGCACGATCAGCACCGCCAGCGCGATGAGTTGGCCGGAGATCAGGGTCACGTATTGGAAGCTGGAGTAGAAACCACGACGTTCCTTGGTCGCCATCTCGCTGAGGTAAGTGGCGGAAGTGCCGTATTCGCCACCGACCGACAGGCCCTGCAGCAAACGGGCAAACACCAGCAGGATCGGCGCGCCGATACCGATGAGTTCATAGCCCGGGCTCAGGGCAATCAGCAGCGAGCCGAAGCACATCAGGTAGACCGAGGCCATCAGGGCTTTTTTACGCCCGACCTTGTCGGCATACAGGCCCATCAGCCAACCACCGATAGGGCGCATCAGGAAGCCCACGGCGAAGATCGCGGCGGTGTTGAGCAGTTGGGCGGTGGTGTCGCCTTTGGGGAAGAATGTCTTGGCGAAGTACAGCGAGAAGGCGGCGTAGACGTACCAGTCGTACCACTCGACCATGTTGCCGACCGATCCACTGAAGATCGACTTGATGCGGCTGGAGGTGGTGCGTTCTTTTGCCGGCGCAGACGCCGATCCCAGAGGCAGGGAGTTGGAGTTATCCATTGAAGGATCCTTCATCTAGTTGTTTTTATGGAGCGTGCTTGAGCACTGCCTGGCTTGGGCTATAGCAGAAGCTGTGCCAAGTGGATGAAGGCCCGGAATAGAAGGGTTGCGAGGTTTTTTTGAGCGGAAAGTTGCCGATGATTTTTGCGGGATGAGCGGAAATCCGCTTATGGTTTGCTCGCGAAGACGTCCTTGCAATCGCTACATAAGCAGGATCAGAGGAACATTTCCCGCACCAACCCATGCCGCTGCATCTTTTCATTGAGGGTCCGACGCGGCAGTTGCAGCTCGGCCAACACCGCTTTGATATCGCCTTTATGCCGGGTCAGCGCGGCTTTCAGGCAATGCGCCTCGAAAGCCTCCTGCTGCGCCGCCAGCGATTGCCCAGGTTCAATACCTTCAGGTTCAGGCTCGCCAAGCCCCAGCACCTGGCGCTCGGCGACGTTGGCCAGTTCACGTACGTTGCCCGGCCAGTCATGGCTGAGCAGGCGACTCAGCTGCGGCCCACTCAACGGCTGAAGATGGCGGCCCAAACGCTCGGCAGCGCTTTGGGCGAAATGCTCATACAACAACGGAATGTCTTCGCGACGCTCGCGCAGGGGCGGCAGGCGCAGTTGTGCGACGTTCAGGCGATAAGCCAGGTCCTCGCGAAAACGCCCGGCGCGTGCTTCTTCGAGCAGGTCCGGCTTGGTAGCGGCGATGATGCGCAGGTCGACATTGATGCTCTGGTTGGAACCCAATCGCTCCAACTTCTGCTCTTGCAACACGCGCAGCAGTTTTACCTGTTGCGCCAGGGGCATGCTTTCAATTTCGTCGAGGAACACGGTGCCGCCACGGGCGTACTCCAGCTTGCCGATACGCTTGCCCTGGGCGCCGGTGAAGGCGCCGCTTTCGTGGCCGAACAGCTCGGCTTCAAACAATTGTTCGGGGATAGCCGCGCAATTGAGCGCCACAAACGGCTTCTTCGCTCGTGGGCCGAAGTCATGCAGGCAGCGGGCAACCAGCTCTTTACCGCTGCCGGTCTCGCCACGGATCAACACATTGACCGGCAGTGTCGCCAGGTCCAGCACCTGGCGACGCAGGGTTTGCAGGCCCTTGGACACCCCCAACAGGCTGGATTCCAGTTGTGCACGGTGATCGGCCTGTTGGTGCAGGCGGCGGTTTTCCAGGATCAGGCCGCGCTTGTCCAGCGCCCGGCGCAGGCTGTTGAGCAGGGCATCCGGGCTGAAGGGTTTTTCCAGGAAGTCGTAGGCGCCGTCGCGCATGGCTTCGACAGCCATTGGCACGTCGCCGTGGCCGGTGAGCAAAATCACCGGCAAGTCGGAATCGCGCCGCTGTACCTCGGCCAGCAATTCAAGGCCACTGAGCCCGGGCATACGCACATCGCTCAAGATCACCCCAGGGAAGTCCTTCGGCAGGTGCGCCAGGCATTCCTCGGCACGGCTGTACAACTGAACGTCAAACCCCGACAGGCTCAGCCACTGTTCGACTGCCGTGCGAATGCTGGCTTCGTCATCCACCACAATCACTGCGTTCAACATAGGTCAGGTGTCTCCAGCGCGACGGGCAGGGTCAGGGTAAAGACTGCGCCGTCCCCATGATTGCCGACGATCAGGCGCCCGCCCAATTCATGCACGATAGCGTAGGACACCGCCAGGCCCAAGCCGAGCCCGTCACCCACCGGTTTGGTGGTGAAGAACGGGTCGAATACGTTGTTCAAATGTTCTTCGGCAATCCCGCCACCGCTGTCGCTGACGCTCAACTGCCACAGCTGCTGATCGGCGTGCAGACGGATTTCCAGGCGTTTGCGCGGCTTGTCGGCCATGGCGTCCAGGGCGTTGCGCAATAGGTTGATCAGCACCTGTTCCAAGCGAATCGCATCGCCGCGTACCCAGGCCGGGCGGGCCAGGTCCAGCACCACGCCGATGGCCTCATCGCGCAGGCGCGCGTCGAGCAGGTGCAGGGACTGGTCGACTACGGTGGCTAGATCCAGGCGTTCGCGCAGGCCGCTGGGGCTTTTGCGCGCGAAGGTCTTGAGGTGGCCGGTCAGCGCGGCCATGCGCGTCAGCATGTCATCCAACGGCGTGAGCGCCTTGTAGGCGTCGTCCACACGGCCATGGTCGAGCAACAGCCGCAGGGTGGCCAGCTGCATCCGTTGGGTGGTCAGCGGTTGATTGATCTCATGGGCAAGGGCGGCGGACATCTGCCCCAGCGCCGCCAGTTTGGCTGATTGAACCAGGCCATCCTGGGCGGTGCGCAGGGCCTGGGTGCGTTCTTCTACCAAGTGTTCGAGTTCTTCGCGGCTGCGTTGGCGAAGGCGAGCCAGGCGCCAGCGTTGACTCAGGAACAGCACAAGAAACACCAGCGCCAGCCAGGACCCGGCGGCGGCGAGGCCGGCGTTGCGTTGGTCTTCAAACGGGAACTGCGGTTTGCGCAGCAGGTGCAGGGTCCAGCCTTCGGCTTTCAGCGGCAGGGATTCCCAGATGTAGTTGGCGCTGCCGTCCGGGCCGTTGACGCGCATCAGGTGGCTGTTGTCGTCGAAGCGCTGCAGGGTCTGGGTATCCAAGGGTTGCAGCTGCTTCTTGTCGTATTGGCGAGTGGCCTTGAGTTCAGCCAGGTCACTCTCTGACAGCGGTCGCAGGTTGCGATAACGCCAGCCCGGCTGGTTGGCGATAAACACAATGCCGCGTGCATCGCTGACCAGCAGCAAGTCATTGCCCTGGGCCCATTCGCGTTCCAGTTCGGGAAACTCCAGCTTGACCACCATGGCGCCGAGGAACTGCTCGTGTTCATCGACCACCGCGCTGGACAGGAAATACCCCGGAATGCCGGTCGTCACCCCCACCGCGTAAAAGCGCCCGGTGCCTTGGCTCAAGGTCTGGCTGAAATACGGACGGAACGCGTAATTGTGGCCGACATAACTGCTGGGCAAATTCCAGTTGCTGGCGGCCACGGCCAGGCCGGTGCGGTCCATCAGCTCCAGGGTGGAGGACTGGGCCGCGCCGTTGATGCGTTCGAGCTTGCGATTGAGTACATCCTGGGTGGCACTGTCGAGTGGGCCCTTCAGCGCGCTGATCATTTCCGAGTCCAGCGCCAGCACGGCGGGGAGGGCGCGGTAGCGTTCGATCAAGGTATGCAGCGAGTTGGCATACAGCGCCAGCTGTTGATTGGCGCGAGCGGCTTCATCCACCAGGGCCTGACGCTCGGCGTGGCGGGTGGCCAGGGCGGCGGCCAGCACTGCGCCGGCGATGATCAGCAACGAGTAAAACGTCAGACGCAGAGGGCGAGGGATCACGATCATACGATGATGAACAGGCACAGTGAGGGGCGAGCACCATAGCATGAGCTGTCTGGATCTTGTGGCGAACGAGCTTGTGTGGGAGCTCCCACATTTCACAGCGTTCGCCATGGCAATCGCTTCAGGTGTAAAAAAGGCGACTGGGCCATGGGCCGCAGTCGCCTTTATGCTTGTGGAGAAAGCGCTTACTGCACTTCCACCGCCAGGCTCTCACTGATCTTTTTCTGCCAGATGGCAGGACCGGTGATGTGTACCGATTCGCCTTTGCTATCGACTGCAACGGTGACCGGCATGTCTTTCACGTCGAACTCGTAGATGGCTTCCATGCCCAGCTCGGCGAACGCCACCACGCGGGACTTCTTGATCGCTTGGGCCACCAGGTAGGCGGCGCCGCCCACGGCCATCAGGTACACGGCCTTGTGGTCCTTGATCGCTTCGATAGCGGTAGGGCCGCGCTCGGACTTGCCGATCATGCCCAACAGGCCGGTCTGCTCGAGGATCTGACGGGTGAACTTGTCCATCCGCGTCGCGGTGGTCGGGCCCGCTGGGCCAACCACTTCTTCGCGCACCGGATCAACCGGGCCGACGTAGTAGATAAAGCGGCCCTTGAGGTCCACCGGCAGGGTTTCGCCCTTGTTCAGCATCTCGACCATGCGCTTGTGCGCCGCGTCGCGACCGGTGAGCATCTTGCCGTTGAGCAATACGGTTTCGCCCGGCTTCCAGCTCTGCACTTCTTCCGGGGTCAGGGTATCGAGGTTGACGCGGCGAGCCGATGGGCCGGCTTCCCAGACGATTTCCGGGTAGGCGTCCAGCGATGGCGCTTCCAGCGACGCCGGGCCCGAACCGTCGAGCACGAAGTGCGCGTGACGGGTGGCGGCGCAGTTGGGGATCATGCACACCGGCAGGGAAGCGGCGTGAGTCGGGTAGTCCATGATCTTCACGTCGAGCACGGTGGTCAGGCCACCCAGGCCCTGGGCGCCGATGCCCAGTTGGTTGACCTTCTCGAACAGCTCCAGGCGCATCTCTTCGATACGGTTCTGCGGGCCGCGCTTTTTCAGCTCGTGGATGTCGATGGATTCCATCAACACTTCCTTGGCCATCACCGCGGCTTTCTCGGCAGTGCCGCCGATGCCGATACCGAGCATACCTGGTGGGCACCAGCCGGCACCCATGGTCGGAACGGTCTTGAGCACCCAGTCGACGATCGAGTCGGACGGGTTGAGCATGGCCATTTTCGACTTGTTCTCGGAACCGCCGCCCTTGGCCGCCACGTCCACTTCCACGGTGTTACCCGGGACGATGGAGTAGTGGATCACCGCAGGGGTGTTGTCCTTGGTGTTCTTGCGCGCGCCTGCCGGGTCGGCGAGGATCGAGGCACGCAGAACATTTTCCGGCAGGTTGTAGGCGCGACGCACGCCTTCGTTGATCATGTCGTCCAGGCCCATGGTGGCGCCGTCCCAGCGCACATCCATGCCTACGCGCACGAACACGGTGACGATACCGGTGTCCTGGCAGATCGGGCGATGGCCGGTGGCGCACATGCGCGAGTTGATCAGGATCTGGGCGATGGAGTCACGGGCCGCCGGCGATTCTTCGCGCAGGTAGGCTTCGTGCATGGCCTGGATGAAATCAACGGGGTGGTAGTAGGAAATGAATTGCAGGGCGTCGGCAACGCTCTGAATCAGGTCGTCTTGCTTGATCACGGTCATGAGTCGCGCTCCTCTATAAGGGAACATTCAATAAAGGTGGGCTCAGTGCTGCATCGGTCGGCTGAGCCCACCTTTCCAAGGCACGCCAAAGTGGTGCAGGCGCGACGCTAAAAAGGCGCGGCAGTATAACCCGGCACGGTGGCCGATACACCCGACTATGGTCAAACTGTCGCAGGCATGATTCCCTGTGCGCGCTCCTTATGCTTGAGACCCTGATATGCCTGAACTGTACGTCGGCGAACGCCACTGGTCGGTCACCACCGGCAGCAACCTGCTGGATGCCTTGAATCAGGCAGGTGTGACCGTGCCCTACAGTTGCCGGGCCGGCAGTTGCCATGCGTGCCTAGTGCGTTGCCATGGCGAAGTCGACGACCAGCAGCCTGACGCGCTGAGCTCGGCGCAACGCCAGGACGGGTGGCGCCTGGCGTGTCAGTGCCGGATCAGCGCTGATCTGAGGGTCGAGGCGTTTGATCCGTTGCGTGATGGCCTGCCTGCGCGGGTGGAGGGTGCCGATTGGTTGAGTCCGACGGTGCTGCGCCTGCGCCTTCAACCTGAGCGTGGCCTGCGGTACAGCGCCGGGCAGCATCTGGTGT
Organism: Pseudomonas synxantha BG33R; assembly: GCF_000263715.2. Lineage (NCBI taxonomy): Bacteria > Pseudomonadati > Pseudomonadota > Gammaproteobacteria > Pseudomonadales > Pseudomonadaceae > Pseudomonas > Pseudomonas synxantha. The sequence continues at coordinate 5,002,950 of NZ_CM001514.1, read as the reverse complement.
TGTGGGCAGGGCAGGTGGCGCGCCCCTATTCCCTGGCGAGCGTGCCCCAGCAGGACCCGTACCTGGAGTTTCATATCGATTGCCGTCAACCCGGGGAATTCAGTGATGCTGCTCGCCACTTCAAGGTCGGTGAGCCGTTACGCCTGGGCGAATTGCGCGGCGGGGCGTTGCACTACGACCCTGACTGGCAAGCCCGGCCCTTGTGGCTGCTGGCCTCCGGCACTGGGCTGGGTCCGTTGTGGGGGGTATTGCGCGAAGCGCTGCGCCAGGAACACCAGGGTGCCATCCGCGTCATTCACCTGGCCCATGATGCCCAGGCTCACTACCTGGCCGAACCCCTGGCGGCGCTGGCCGCGCAGCATCAGAACATTGTGGTGGAGTTATGGACTGCAGATGAGTTGGCCCAGGCATTGGGGCAACTGCGGCTTGCTTCGCGACAAACCCTGGCCTTGGTCTGCGGGCATCCTGCCAGCGTCGAAGCCTTTTCCAAGCGCTTGTTTCTGGCGGGGCTGCCGCGTAATCAACTGCTGGCCGATGTGTTCCTGCCCCGTGGTTGAGTGCTGACTGTCGAGTACAGGCTTTGCGGGTGTACGCGATTAACTGTGGGAGGGGGCTTGCTCCCGATGAGGCCCGACGGTTTAACACCTGAGCCGGCATTTGAAATGCAAAAAGCCCCGCCATTCTCATGGCGGGGCTTTTGTTTTTTCAGCCTGTCACTCAGACCTGTGGGTCGCCCACATGCAGGATCTTCATGCCATTGGTGCCACCGGTGGTGTGGTAGCTGTCGCCCTTGGTCAGGATGACCCAGTCGCCTTTCTCCACGACGCCGCGCTTGACCAATTCGTCGATAGCCTTCTGGCTGACTTCGTTCGGTGCCAGCGACGCCGGGTCGAACGGGATGGTGTATACGCCACGGAACATGGCCGCGCGGGCCTGGGCTTCGCGGTGCGGGGTGAACGCGTAGATCGGCACCGAGGAGCGAATGCGCGACATGATCAACGGCGTGTAGCCACTTTCGGTCAAGGCGATGATCGCTTTAACGCCCGGGAAGTGGTTGGCGGTGTACATGGCTGCCAGGGCGATGCTCTGGTCGCAGCTTTCGAAGACCTTGCCGATGCGGTGGCTGGAGGTCTTGCTGGTCGGGTGCTTTTCGGCGCCGACGCAGATGCGTGCCATGGCCTGGACGGCTTCCAGCGGGTACGGGCCGGCGGCACTTTCAGCCGAGAGCATCACGGCGTCGGTGTAGTCGAGCACGGCGTTGGCCACGTCGGACACTTCGGCGCGGGTCGGCATCGGGTTCTGGATCATCGACTCCATCATCTGGGTCGCGACGATCACCGCCTTGTTGTGGCGGCGTGCGTGCAGGATGATCTTCTTCTGGATACCGATCAGCTCGGCGTCACCGATTTCCACACCCAGGTCGCCACGGGCAACCATCACGGCGTCGGAAGCCTTGATCAGACCGTCGAGGGTTTCGTCGTCGGCCACGGCTTCGGCACGTTCGATCTTCGCTACCAGCCAGGCGGTACCGCCGGCTTCGTCGCGCAGTTTACGGGCGTATTCCATGTCGGCGGCGTCGCGAGGGAAGGACACCGCGAGGTAGTCGACTTCCATTTCGGCGGCGAGCTTGATGTCGGCCTTGTCTTTTTCAGTCAGGGCCGGTGCTGTCAGGCCGCCACCGCGGCGGTTGATGCCTTTATGGTCGGACAGCGGGCCGCCGATGATCACGGTGCAGTGCAGCTCGGTCGGGGTCGCAGTGTCGACGCGCATGACTACGCGACCGTCGTCCAGCAGCAGTTCGTCACCGACGCCGCAATCCTTGACCAGGTCGGGGTAGTCGATACCGACAACGTCCTGGGTGCCTTCGGTCAGCGGGTGGCTGGTGGAGAAGGTGAACTTGTCACCGATCTTCAGCTCGATCCGCTTGTTGGCGAATTTGGCGATACGGATTTTCGGGCCTTGCAGGTCACCCAGCAATGCGACGAAGCGGCCATGCTTGGCGGCCAGGTCACGCACCAGCTTGGCGCGAGCCTTGTGCTCGTCCGGGGTGCCGTGGGAGAAGTTCAGACGGGCGACGTCCAAACCAGCCAGAATCAGCTGTTCGAGGACTTCCGGCGAGTTGCTGGCCGGGCCAAGGGTGGCGACGATTTTGGTACGACGGACGGACATGCACAGACTCCTGAGTTCAAGCGCTGGGGAAGGCTACTATGCTCTTTCGTTGTAGTCATTGTTCGTTTGCACTACTTATCGACGATTGCCTTTGTTTTTGCTGCAGTTGGATGGGTAAACAGCCTTGAAGATTTTCGCCCGGGGGTCGATACACTGCACAAGACAGGAGAACCCCCATGCGAATTTTGCTTGTTGCTGCCCTGGCCGTCAGTGTTGTCGGCTGTACCCGCTGGTCGATGGACCACCATTTGAACAACGCCTACCGTGCCTATGGGGTGGGCGACTGCGCACGTGTCACCCTGGAGTTGTCCCAGGTCGATCGCGAAAGCCGTACCCGTCGCTATGTGCAACCGGAGGTTTCGATGTTGCGCGGGCAGTGCCTGGAGCGGCAGAAACTGTTTGTCGATGCCGCACAAACCTATCAGTTCATCATCAGTCAATACCCGTCGAGCGAGTACGCCTACCGCGCTCGCGCCCGGCTCGATACCTTGCAGCAGCTGGGGCATTACCAAGGCGGGAGCGCTGTAAAACCACGGCCCGCGTCTTTGTAATGATATTTGTCATTTCATAGCTGGCCCGTCGCCAGTCTTGGGCTATTCTTTGGAGGTCTGTTTGTATAGGTTTCCATTTGAACGGATGCAAGGCCCGGGTTCGGCAGCCGTCTGGTGAAGAGCGGTACCTGTTGTCAAACCGGGATCCAGGGAGAGCGAGCGGTTGCTCGTTCCGAATCACTGGCACAGTCAGACTCTTGGCTATTGGATGGCGACTTTCATCATGTTTACTGCGCGACGGATCGAACGGCATCAATTGCCTTATTTTTTGCAGGTGTTCAACCGTATCACCGACAAACCAATCGGTTTTTTGGGCAATGTGTCTGAAAACGGGCTGATGTTGATCAGCCAATTACCCATGATGATCAATGTGGATTTTGAGCTGTGCCTGAAAGTACCAACGGCACAAGGCGAATTTCAGACGATTGATCTCACAGCGACCTGTTTATGGAGTCATGAGGATGTCAATCCTCAGCACTATGACTCCGGGTTCCGGGTGCAGAATGCACCCGAAGAGTACGGGCAATTGATTGATGCCCTGTTGCAGTACTTCAGCTTTGACCCTCAACAGGCCTCCGTCTGAACACAGCAGTTAGAAAACCCCGGCTTTTTTCCATCCCAGGTAGCGCGTCACCAGCGTGGCGCCCATTTCTGAAGGCAACGTGTCCAATACTGAAAGCCCATGAGCGCTCAAGCGATCATGGAGCTGGTTTCGACTGTTGAGGTAATCGACGGTGCCACTGTAGGCCAGTGCTTCGGGCAATGTTTGCACAGGGGCCTGGCGCAGTTGATCGAGGATTTCCTCTCGCAGGCTGGCTACCAGTACGCGGTGTCGCCTACCGATTCGTTTGACGGCGCTCATCAGCGCTTCATCATCCTCATCCCGCAGGTTTGTGACGATGATCACCAGTGCCCGGCGTTTTTGGCGTGCCAGCAATTGATGGGCGGCAGCCTCATAGTCGGCGGTGTTTCGGGTGGCCTCCAGATCGTAGACAGCATTGAGCAAAGTGTTCAACTGGCCACTGCCCTTGACCGGCTTCAGGTAACGCGGTTGGTCGCTGGCAAAGGTGCACAACCCCACGGCGTCGCCCTGTCGCAGCGCGACGTAGCTCAAGAGCAGGCAGGCGTTGAGGGCGTGGTCGAAATGAGATAACTCGGCATCCTGGCTGCGCATGCGCTGGCCGCAATCGAGCATGAATACAATTTGCTGGTCGCGCTCGTCCTGGTATTCCCGGGCGATCGGTGTGCGTTGGCGGGCGGTGGCCTTCCAGTCGATCTGGCGCAGGCTGTCACCTTCACGAAACTCGCGCAGTTGATGAAACTCCAGGCCTAAACCCCGGCGTTGATGTTGGCGCACGCCCAACTGGCTAAGCCAGTTATCCACACCCAGCAACTGCGCGCCGTACAAGCGGGCGAAATCCGGGTAGACCCGGGTGGCGTCGTGGGTTTCGATGCATCGCCGTGCCGACCACAGCCCCAATGGGCTGGGCAGCCAAAGTTCGCAGCGGCTGAAGCTGAAATGCCCGCGTCGCAAGGGACGAACGCGATAGCCCAACTCGCCGCGCTCGCCAGGGCGCAATTCAATGGATTGAGGCAGGTTATCCACACTCAGGCCATCGGGCACGTGATCGAATACCTGCACGGTCAGTGGCTGAGGATAGTCGTGCTCCAGGCACAGGCGCACTTCTTCCCAGCGCCCCAGCGCCAGGCTGCCGGGCAGTTTCCTGTGGACGCGCGTTGTGGGGCGACGGTGCAAGCGTGCGGCATCCAGCAGGGCCAGCAGCAGCAAAGCCAGCAGCAGGCCCCAGGCCACTGAATGCAAGGTTTCAGGTACCTTGAGCTGCAACGCGACGGAAGCGCCCAACAGGGTGTTCAGGCCAAGCAGCACACCCAGCCAGATCAGGAGCAGACGGGTCGGTTTCATGGGCGTGTCATTGCCTTGGCGCCGCTACTTGATCCAGCAACTGCTTGAGCACCTGATCCACCTCCAGGCCGTCGATGTCCAGTTCCGGCGCAATGCGTACCCTATGCCGCAGCACTGCCAGGGCACAGCCCTTGATGTCATCGGGTGTCACGAATTCTGCACCACGCAACAGCGCTCGGGCACGGCCGCCGCGTACCAGGGCGATAGAGGCCCTGGGCCCGGCACCGATGGTCAATCCTGGCCAACTGCGTGTGGCGCGCGCCAGGCGCACAGCGTAATCGAGCACCTGTTCATCCAGGGGCATGTTACTGGCGATCTGCTGCATCAGCACCACATCCTCGGCTTGCAGCACGGTGCGCAACGGCTGCACATCCAGCATGTCTGCCCTGGATGAGCGCGTCACTTCGCGGACCATGTCCAGTTCTTGTTGGGCGTCGGGGTAGTCCATGCGGACCTTGAGCATGAACCGGTCCAACTCGGCTTCGGGCAACGGGTAGGTGCCTTCCTGCTCGATGGGGTTCTGGGTCGCCAGCACCATGAAGGGCTCGCCGATGGGCAATGCCTCGCCCTCAAGGGTGACTTGGCGTTCCTGCATGGCTTCGAGCAACGCTGCCTGGGTCTTGGCCGGGGCGCGATTGATTTCGTCGGCCAGCAACAGGTGGGTAAACAATGGCCCCTTGCGCAGTTTGAACTGTTCGGTCTGCAGGTCGTACACGGCGTGGCCGGTGACATCGCTGGGCATCAGGTCCGGGGTGAACTGGATACGGGCGAAATCACCGCCAAAGCATCGGGCCAGGGCACGTACCAGCAAGGTCTTGCCGAGCCCGGGTACGCCTTCGAGCAGTACATGGCCGCCAGCGATCAAGGCGGTGAGCACATCGTCAATCACCTGATCCTGGCCAATCACTGCCTTGCGCAATTCCACACGCAGGGCCTGGGCTTGCTGGCTGGCACGTTGCAGGTTCTCGGCGGTCAGGGCGGTGGCCATTGGAGAGTCGCTCATAAGGCATTCCTGAGGGTTTGCAGGCACGCAACCTGTCGGCTGAAGTCGGCGCTGGAGAGCCGTTTCTGCGTCAGTGGTTCGAGCGCCTGGCTGATGATATGAGGGGGTTGTCGCGTCAGGTGTTCCAGCACCTGCCACTGCTCTGCTGTATCGAGATGCTCAAAGCCTGGATGGCGTCGCCGGGCGGCGCGCAGGATGTCGTGCTGCAAGGCTTGCAGCAAGGTGCCCTGGCCGCTGCGGCGCAGCAGGAAATCGGCGCTGGCCTTCAAATGTTCCTGGAGCTGCCGACGTGCCTTGGGCGCCGGTGCCTGGATCGGGCCCTGGCGCATGGCGGCCTGCCATAGCGCCAGGGCAACCAGTGCCGCAAGGGCGACGAGGGCTTGTGGGAAATATCGAATCAACAGGGTAAACAGATCGTCCGTTTCACTGTTGAACAGCAAGGTGACGTCAGTCTCCTGGGTCAGGTACCACAGCAACCAGGCGTTATCGTGTTGACCGATGCTCGGGGTTTTCCACAGGTCGCTATCGGTAATCACAGTGACGCGGCCGTGCCCCAGGTTGAGTTGCATCAGGTGGCTTGAATGGGCGCTGTTGGCGGAAAACTGCGCCAGGTGTTTGGGGTCGATGAGGTTGAAGTCGGTGTCAAAACTGAAATACGCCGGGGCGGTTTCGTTGTCGACATAAAGCCTGGTCAAGTCTGCCGCAGGCTTTTTACGGGCAGGCGCCGGTTCGTCGAAGGTTTCGCTCAAAGCCTGGTGGATATCAAGGCGATCAAGCAGCAGGTCGCCGCTCTTGCTGGTCTCCTCGTCCCACAATGCCTCGGCGACCAGCAGCAAGTGCCCGCCGGCGTTTGTCCAACCCAGCAGTTGCTCGACCTGGCGCGGGGTCATGTTGCTGCGTTCCCCCAGCAGCAACAGGCTATGACCTTTGGCGGGTAGGTCCGCGAGCCGTTCAAGGCCGTTGGCGCGTTCCACCACCAGGCCTTGCTGGTGCAGGAAATGCTCGGCAGCCAGATAAGGATTGGCGAGTGCATCCGGCGATGGGCCGCGGTCCACCACTTCGTCATAGGGGATTGCCTTGTGCCAGGCGTACAAGCCACCCACGCCCAGCAGGCATACCAGCAGCAGTGCCACCCACAATAATGGCCGGTTCATTGGCTGGCTCCGTCATTGAACAGAGCGCGCCAATCGCTGCACAGCTTTTGTTGGGTCGAGGAGGGCGGCAGGCGATGACCATAGGCGAGGTTTTGCCAGTGACGCGTCAGTTCGTCACTGAAAGCCAGCAACTGCGGTTGTTGCAAGTGTCGAACGCGCTCCAGCACCTGGCCTTCGGTGTCGGCGCTTTTGAGCTGCAGGTCGAATTCATGCAGTAGCCGGCTGAGCAGGCCGCGATACAGCAGGCCAAGGGCTTGCCTTGGCTGAGTGGGCCATAGTTGTTCGGCGGCACTGGCGATATCTTGCGGCAATGTATCGAGCCCCAGCTCCAGCCCGAACAACTGAGCGGGGGTAGGGGTGGCGGTTGCAGGGCGGGCGCGCCGGCTGCGGCTGACAAAGGTGCGTAGCCACTCACGGTAACGCCACACCACCAGGGCCAGCCCACCAATCACCAGGCTCCACAATAGTATTTCCAGGGTTTTGGCGAGGGGTTTGAAGGTGTCGCTGTTGAGATTGTCGAGTAAGGCCTGGAGCCAACCGGGTAATTTACCGTCGCCACGGGCTGTGCTTTTAACCGGTGTTTTTTCTTCACCAAACCGATAACGGGTGACGGTTTCCGGGTTCTTGAAGGGCGGCTTGTCCAGCAGTGCCTTGATGGACTGACTGGCAGCCTGGGTATTGAGTGGCTTATGGCCCGTTGATTCATCGGCCATGGCGGGTGGGCTGAACGGTATGAGCGTCAGCCCGACGACCAGCAACAACAGCGACGCGGCACTGCTCAGGCGCTGACGCAAACGGCGGAATACCAACTCCAGGTCCCAGGCTTCCAGAGCCGTACGACGATTGAGGTACAGGCTGAAACCACAGGCAACGTAGATGGGTTCCCAGAACACCAGGATCAGCGCGTAAAAGGCATTGCCCAGGTGCTCCAGCCACAGCACGTTCGGGCTGGTTGCCAGTGCCAGGCGTTGCCAGTCCCAATCCATTTCCAGCTGCTGCGGGATGAATAAATAGAACAGCGCCATGGCGCCGAACCACAGGCCGATTTCCAGGTGTACGCCGATAACAGTCAGCCAGCGGGCGGCACCAGCGTTACGTTGCAGCAATATCCCCAGGCGCTGTTGCCGCGCCTGACCCTCGAGGCCTTCAAGTTGACTTACCGGCAACGTAAAGCTGCGGCTCATGCTCAGGCGTCGCCAGGTCAGGCTGGCGAACAGTTGCCCCTTGAGCAGTTGCGGCCACTGGCGAATGGCCTGTTTGAGACGGGGGGGGCGCCAAACAGGGCTTTGGAAAGAATGTACAGCGGCAAGCGGTCAAAGGCCGGCTTGAGCCACCAGAACAGAAACATGGCCAGCGACGGGTAATTCCACAGCAGTACGGTCAGCGAGATAAACACCGGCAGGCTCACCATCGCCCAACTGCCCATCAGCAGCAAACGATGTTCCCTGGCCATCAGTACGCCCAGGTCCATGGCTTCCCAGGAAGTACGCGGGCGAATCACCACGCTGGCGTCAGTCAGGCGCATGGCGATTCCGTCCGGCGAAGATCAGGTAAACGGCCACCAGCAGCCAGAGCGCGGTGCCTACCAGGTATTTGAGCCAGGGCTCGATGTGGGTGGTGGAGGACCAATAGGCTTCGATGAACGCCGCGATCAGCAGAAACACCATGACGCCGCAAAGTATCCGCACACTTTTGTGGGCTGCCAGGCGCAAGGCCTCGCTGCGTGCCAGCCGCCCGGGAGCGATCAGTGACCAACCCAATTGCAAACCCGCGGCACCGGCCAGCGCAATGGCGCTCAATTCGAATGCGCCATGACCGATGACGAATGACCAGAAGGTTTGACCATAGCCAATGTCGGTCAGGTGCCCTGAGACCGCGCCGATGACCAAACCGTTGAAAATCAGGAAGAACACGCTGCCCAGGCCAAACAACAGGCCGGCGGCAAACGTCTGGAAGGCGATGCCGATGTTGTGCATCACGTAATAGCCAAACATCATCCAGTCCTCGCTGGCTGCACGCTCGGCGGCGCGCCCCAGACGACTGGCGGCGGGGTCGTACATGCCCTGCATCTCGGCCACCTGTTGGGCGCTGACGATGCTGTAGATAAGGTCGGGGAACAGGTAGACCAGCAGTGCAATGCCCACCAGGCTGCCGAAGAACAGCAGACCGGAGATCAGTACGAAGCGCCACTGTTCACGTACCAGGCATGGGAAATCGGCGAGCAGGAACGCCAGCATCTTGGCCGCCAGTTGGCTGCGATGGCGATACAACTGTTGATGGCCGCGCAGCGCCAGTTGCTGCAGCCGGTCTACCAGGTAGCTGCTGTAGCCACGCTGTTGGGCCAGGGCCAGGTGTTGGCACAGGCGTCGATACTGGTGAGGGAAGTCAGCCACTCCGCCAGCCTTGGCTTTGCCTTGCTCCAACTGCTCAAGTTGTTGCGCGAAGGTTTGCCATTGCTGCTGGTGGCGGCTTTCAAAAAGACTCTGCTTCATGTCGGCCCCAATAAGCCACGGGCCACACCGTTGAGTTGCTCCACGGCGCGTGCCGGAGGCACTTGCAGGGGCGTGGCGAGGATCGCCGCCAGTTCATGCACGCGTTCGGCAGACAGCTCGGCCTGGCGCTCGGCAAAACCGAGGATGGCCCGCTGTTCGCTCAACTCCAGTGCAAAGGGCAGCCGCAGCGCGGCGGCTTGAGGGATACGCGGGCGCACCAGCGGTAGTTCGCGGTAGACCACCAGTGTACCGGCGGCCAGATCGCCCAGACGCTTGAAGTGCGGGTGTTGCAGGCAGCTGATCGCACCGAGGAAGTAACCAAAAGGCAGCATGTCGACAAAGCGCAGCAGGTTGCGGATCAGCGACGCCGACCAGCCAATCGGGGTGCCGTCATCCTGCACCACTCGCAGGCCCATGACCTGCTTGCCCGGCGAGCAGCCCTGGTTGAGCACTTCAAACAGCACCATGTACCACCAGCTCACCAGGAACAGCAGAAGCGACCCCAGCCCGAGGCCAATATTGCCCAGCAGCGCCAGGGGCACCAGCAGGATGCCCATGATGATGCCACGCACACCCAGGTCGAATGCAAAGGCCAATGCCCGGGATGGCAGGCCGGCAGGGCGCAAGGGCAGGTCGATCCCCTCCGGGGTCTCGATTTGGTAATGGGTATCCAAAGGAGCTGGCGGCATTGCGATCCCTGGCAGTGCAAAGCGGTTAGGAGACACGGATGCTAGCAGTGTCGACGCTGGAAGCAACCATTCAAGGTTTTACTGGATATTTATACAGTAAAGGTATCGCTGGCCCCAGACACCTTGCAGCGCCTAGACTTTGTCGGTCTTCAGCACAGGAATAGCCCGTGACCTCGATTTTCTGGTACGACTATGAAACCACCGGCATCAACCCGCGCAACGATCGCCCGCTCCAGGTTGCCGGTATTCGCACCGATCTCGAACTCAACGAGGTCGGCGAGCCGATCAATCTTTATTGTCAGCCCGGCGACGATATTCTGCCCCATCCGGCTGCGTGCGCGATCACCGGGATCACGCCAGGCGTCCTGGCACAGAAGGGCCTTGCCGAAGCCGACTTCATGACCCGGGTGCACGCCGAGCTGGCCGCGCCAGGCACCTGCGGCGCCGGTTACAACACGCTGCGGTTTGACGATGAAATGACGCGCTACAGTCTGTACCGCAATTTTTTCGACCCTTACGCGCGCGAGTGGCAGGGCGGTAACAGCCGTTGGGATTTGATCGACGTGATGCGCACTGCCTATGCGCTGCGGCCGGAGGGCATTATCTGGCCTGAGCAGGACGGGCGCGTGACGCTCAAGCTGGAGCGGCTGACCCACGCCAATGGTATCGACCATGGTCAGGCACACGATGCGTTATCTGATGTGCGTGCAACCATCGCCCTGGCGCGATTGGTTCGGCAAAAGCAGCCCAGGTTGTACGAGTGGTTATTTCAACTGCGCAGCAAGCAGCGAGTTATGGATGAGGTGCGGTTGTTGCAACCGATGGTGCATATCTCCGGGCGTTTTTCCGCCGAGCGCCATTACCTGGGCGTGGTCTTGCCCCTGGCCTGGCACCCGCGCAACCGCAATGCGTTGATTGTCTGCGACCTTGGGCTCGACCCACAGGGGTTGCTGGAGCTGGATGCACAGACCTTGCGCGAGCGCCTCTATACGCGCCGTGATGAGTTGGCGGACGGTGAACTGCCGGTGCCCCTCAAGTTGTTGCATATCAACCGCTGCCCGGTGGTAGCACCGTTGAAGGTGTTGCGTGCGCAAGATCGCGAGCGTCTGCAATTGGATATGAGCACCTATCAGGCGCGGGCGCTGCGGCTAACTGACGCACAGGAAGTTTGGCGCGACAAGTTGGCGGCCATTTATGCCGAGGAGGACTTTGCCTCGAATGCAGACCCGGAGCAGCAGCTCTACGATGGCTTTATTGGCGATCGGGATCGCCGGTTATGTGAACAAGTTCGCATGGCAGAGCCCGCTCAATTAGCACATCAATCGTGGCCGTTCGATGATCATCGTTTGCCGGAATTATTATTTCGCTATCGTGCACGTAACTTCCCTGAAACCTTGAATACAGAGGAGCAACAACGCTGGAGACTTTTCTGTCAGCAACGTTTGTCAGATCCGCAGTGGGGAGCACCGAATACCCTGATGGCATTTAAGCAGGCGCGCGAGGAGTTGGCGCTTAGTGCCACCTCATTTCAGTGCCAGGTGCTGGATCAATGGCAGGAGTATGCCGATTCTTTAGCGGCCCGCCTGAGCCTGTAGGCTGGTAATTGCTGAGTATTCAGACAATAAAAAACGCCAGCAAGCTGGCGTTTTTAATGTGTAGCGTATCGGGTGAACGTCCGACCAGGCTTAGCCCAGCAGAGTCGCCCAACCTTCAACTACGTCACCGCCCCACTTGGCTTTCCACTCTTTCAGAGTTTTGTGGTTGCCACCTTTGGTTTCAATCACTTCGCCGTTGTGCGGGTTTTTGTATTGCTTGACTTTGCGAGCACGCTTGGTGCCAGTAGTTTTTACAGCGCCGCGCGGCGCTTTAACTTTCGATTCTGGATCCAGCAGCGCGATGATGTCACGCAGGGATTTGGAGTATTCACCCATCAGGGTGCGCAGTTTGCCTTCGAATTCCAGCTCGGTTTGCAGCTTGTCGTCTTGGGACAGGTTCTTCAAACGGGCTTGCAGCTCTTTGATTGCTTCTTCGGTGGCGCGGTATTCGTTGATCAGGGACATGTGGACTACCTTATGTAGAACGCTGATTGACAGGGTGAGTGGCCTAATAATAGTCAGGCAATTTCACCAAGTAAACATTTAAGAAGATATTTATGTGAAGCAGATTGAATGTTTGTGGCAAAGCGATGCAAAAGTGTTAATTGGCAGCCGTTACGTCGAAAGATAAATACCTTAATTTTTCGCTAACTGTCTGGGCGTACCGTTGTACGGTCATATAGCGATGGTAAAGCCTTACGCTATTAAGGGCTGTTGCCACCAGGCGGCTGCAGAATAAGGCGCAAGGAATACTGCAGTTTTTCTGCGCAATCGCTAGAATAGCGGCCTTTGCGAAGTTCTGGAGTTTCCCCCTAATGCGCACTTTTCGGCTGGTGATTGCTTGCCCGGACCGGGTTGGCATCGTTGCCAAGGTCAGTAACTTTCTGGCTTCCCACAATGGTTGGATCACCGAGGCGAGCCATCACTCGGACGATCTCAGCGGTTGGTTTTTCATGCGTCACGAAATTCGTGCCGATACGCTGCCCTTTGGCCTGGAAGCTTTCCGCGAGGCGTTTGCGCCCATCGCTGAAGAGTTTTCGATGACCTGGCACATCACCGACACGGAACAGAAAAAACGCGTGGTGCTGATGGCCAGCCGCGAATCCCACTGCCTGGCAGATCTGCTGCACCGTTGGCACAGCGACGAGCTGGACTGCGAGATCGCCTGCGTGATCTCCAACCATGACGACCTGCGCAGCATGGTCGAGTGGCATGGCATCCCGTACTACCACGTACCGGTCAACCCGCAGGACAAGGAGCCGGCATTCGCCGAGGTGTCGCGCCTGGTCAAGCAGCACGAAGCGGATGTGGTGGTGCTGGCGCGCTATATGCAGATCCTGCCACCTGAACTGTGCCGCGAATACGCCGGCAAGGTGATCAATATCCATCACAGTTTCTTGCCATCGTTTGTTGGGGCCAAGCCGTATCACCAGGCTTCCCTGCGCGGCGTGAAATTGATTGGCGCGACGTGCCACTACGTCACCGAAGAGCTGGACGCCGGCCCGATCATCGAACAGGACGTGGTGCGTGTCAGCCACAGTGACAGCATCGAAGACATGGTGCGGTTTGGCCGGGACGTCGAGAAGATGGTGCTGGCGCGTGGCCTGCGTTACCACTTGGAAGATCGGGTATTGGTACACGGCAACAAGACCGTGGTGTTCTGATCGTTCGGGTTTGGTTGAATAAGCAGGGGCCTGGGAGTAAAACTCCTCAGGCCCTTTTTTATTCCTGCTATCAAGGAGGCATCTATGACCGATCCACTCGATAAAGCCACCTCCAGGGCGCCCGCTACGGTGGGCGAGGGTTGTCTGAGTCGCTACGACCCGCAGGCGCTGGGCGCCGAGGATGGTACTGAGTTTCCCGATGCGGCCCGTTTGTGGGAACAGCTGCAGGCGCAGGACGAGCCGCCTGTCGGCCCTGTAAAAGACGCTTGAGCAGCGGCTTGCCGACCATCAGCACAAAGACCGGGGCGCCGGCCAGCAGATAGAAGTAATAGGTGACCGCCCGCCAGATCAGGATTGCCGCTGCCGCAGTGGACTTGCCGACCATGGGGGCCAATAAGGCCGCCGACGTCAGCTCCGCCGCTCCCGCTCCGCCCGGCAGCAGACTGAACTGCCCCGCCGTCAGGGACAGCATTTGGATCAGGAAGCTCAAGGCCCACTGTACATCACCCCCCAAACCGCGCAGCGCCAGGTACAACACGCTGTAGCGCAGCAACCAATGCAGGCTGGTCAGCGCGAACACTCCGAGTAACAAGGGCCAGGGTAATTTCAGCGTGGCAGTGAACGCCGCGAGAAAACGCAGCAACCTGCGAGCCCAGCGCCGACGCGTGGGGGCCCTTACCCTAATGGCCTTGAGTATCGCGCCGGCCAGGCGAATCAGCCGACGATGAAAACGCACCACCGCCAAGCCACTGATGATCCCGCCGATCATCGATATGGCACTGAGCCCCAGCAACCATTCCAGGCGCGGGTTGAGGCTATGGAACAGCGCATACAAAACGATTCCCGCCAAGGCGCACAGAAAAAACAGCAAATCGCTCAACTGGTCCATGGCGAATACCGCGCTCGCGCGGGCAGGGCTTATGCCATTGCGCGCCAGCAACGCCATCAGGGTCAGCGGTCCGCCGCTGCCGCCGGGCGTGGCGCACATGGCGAACTCGGTCGATATCACTGCCCCCAGGCTTTTGAGCCGTCCCAGTTGGCTGCCTTGCTCGCCCAGCAACAGGCGCAGACGCAGGCTGTTGATCAGCCAGCAGCCGATAATCATGGCAAACATCCCCACTAGTTGGGGTAAGGGAAACTGCCGCAGGCGCGCAACCGTTTCGCCGCCGCCCAGCCATACGGGTATCAACAGCGCGACCAAGAGAGCCAATAGCAGCCAGATCAGTCGGCTCATGACTGCGTCTTCAGCCAGGCGGCCTTGGTGTGGGGGCGACGACCCGCGTTGAGCAGGCGTTGCAGGGTTTGCAGCCAATAACCACGGGAAAACTCGTGGCGCATGTCTACCGGGTGCAATCCCAATCGGATCAACGGGGCCTCGCGCCAGCGCTGCTCGCGCCGGTCGCTGAGCACTTTGGACAGCCTGCGGCGCCAGGCGCTGCGGGCGCTCCAGACCAGACCCGGGGCATCGATAGGGGTGAAGTCAGGCAGGCGATAAAGATGCTGCGGGTCGCTGGTGTAGCAAAGCGGTAACTGGCGCAACGCCTGGCGGGTGCCTTCGCTCATCAACCAGGCCGGGGCGACAAAGCCGTGCAACGGCCAGTCATTGCGCTGGAATATTTCGATGCCGGCAGTAAGACGCCGCAACGCCTCGGCCTCGGACAACTGGTAAAACTCGCCTTCATGGGTGTAGATGCGCCGCATGAACCACTCTTTCGGCGAACGCGGCGCAGGTTGGTCGTCGCAGTGGTAATAGCCGTGCAAGGCGAGTTCGTCGCCCTTGGCGATGCGGCTGTCGAGCAGTTGGCGAAAATCGCGGTGGGCTGCCAGGGCATCATGGTGATGGAAGTCTGGCACCACCAGCCAGGTGATGGGCACGTTGCCCAAGGCATCGACGGCCTCGACAAAGGGCCGGTAGTCGGCCCAGGTGCTCGGTGCCACGTCGTGCAGCACCAGCATCAGCGCAGGTTCAGCCATGGGCGAGCATCGGCTTGTGACTGCCCAGCACCGCGTGGTAATGCCCCAGCAGGCTGTCGACCACCGTGTCCCACGCGTAATGCTGCTCGACATGGCGCCGAGCCTGGGCGCCCAAACGCCGGCTGTCGGTGCTGAACAGTTCGCGCACCGAATCGGCCATCGCCTTGGGGTCGTTGGGGGCACACAGCAGGCCACAGCGCTCATCGACAATCTCGGTAAAGGCCCCGGCCGCGACGGCGACGACCGGGATGCCACTGGCCATGGCTTCCAGAATCACCAGGCCGAAGGTTTCCTGGTCGCCACCATGCAACAAGGCGTCGGCGCTGGCCATCAGGCGGGCAACATGGTGGGCGGGGCGGAAACCATCTATCACAGTGACATTGTCCGGCACGCTGGCTGGCATACCGGAGCCCACCAGCAACAAGTGGTAGCCCTCGCCCAGGCGCTTCATGCAGTTGAGCAGTACCGGCAGGTTCTTCTCCTTGGAACCGCGTCCGGCGAAGATCAGCAGCCGTGTATCCTGGCCAATCCCCAGTTCGGCGCGCAGGCCGGGGTCGCGCATATCCGGGGTGAAGGTGTGCAGGTCAACCCCCAGAGGTTGGACGAAGACGTTTTTTACCCCGAGTCCACTGAGTTTGTCGGCCATTACCTGGCTGGGGGCGAGCACCCGGTCAAAATTCCCATAGAGTTTGCTTACATAGGCTTCAACGTTGGGAGTAAACCAGGGACCCATGCGGTTGCTCACCAGCAGCGGCAGGTCGGAGTGGTAGAAGCCGATGACCGGCACATCCAACTGACGCCGGGCATCCAGCGCGGCCCAGGCAGTCAGGTATGGATCGCCGACCTCGATCAGATCGGGCTGTAAATCGTGCAGGACATTTCGCCAGGGCGCCAGGCGAAGGGGGAAGCGGTAACCCTTGCCAAAGGGCAGGGCAGGGGCCGGTACTTTGAAGACCCCGTCCTGTTCGCTCAAGTGCGCGCCGGGGATCAACAGGCTATGGCGAATCCCGGGCTTGAGCGCCAGCCGTCGATGCTTGGCATCGAGGTAAGTGCGTACGCCACCGCTTGCCGGGGCGTAGAACATGGTTATGTCAGCGATATGCACGATGAACATCCCTCCGATCCATTGCTCTCCCTAGATGGACCTGAGGTAAGGATAGATGTTCGGTTTAGATTCGCAGGATGAAGCTGGCGGGAGCGGACAAATGCACTGTGTAGGAGCGAGCTTGCTCGCCCCTACAGGTGGATTAGGGGGGAGCTCAGATCCGGAAGCTACCCACCAATTGCTTCAGGCGCGAGGCCTGTTGTTCCAGGTCCGAGCAGGCGCGCAGCGTCGATTGCAGGTTTTCCACCCCTTCCTGATTGAGGGTGTTGATCTCGGTGATGTCCATGTTGATCGACTCCACTACCGAGGTCTGTTCTTCAGTGGCGGTGGCGACCGACTGGTTCATACCGTCGATCTCGCCAATGCGCTGGGTCACGCTGTTCAAGCGCTCACCGGCCAGGTTGGCGATTTCCACGCTGTCCAGGCTGTGACGCTGGCTTTCACTCATGGTACTGACCGAATCGCGCGCGCCCACTTGTAGCTCCTCGATCATCGTTTGCACCTGTTGCGCCGATTCCTGAGTGCGATGGGCCAGGTTGCGCACTTCATCGGCCACTACCGCAAAGCCACGCCCGGCTTCCCCGGCGCGCGCCGCTTCGATAGCGGCGTTGAGCGCCAGCAGGTTGGTTTGCTGGGAGATGCTGGTGATCACTTCGAGGATCTGGCCGATATTCACTGTCTTGTTGTTAAGTGCTTCGATATTGCTGCTGGAGGCGCTGATCATGCTCGATAACTGCGTCATTGCCTTGATATTGCGCTCAACCACTTGCTGGCCGTCTTCAGCCAAATGTCGGGCGTCGCTGGCCTGATTGGAGGCTTGCGCAGCGTTGCGCGCGATCTCTTGGGCGGCGGCACCCAGTTGGTTGATGGCGGCGGCGACGCTGTTGGTGCGGTTGGCCTGTTCGTCGGAGTTGACCATCGACGAGTTGGAGGCGCTGACCACGCGCAGCGCCACTTCATTGACCTGCTCGGTGGCTGACGACACTTCGCGAATCGAGGTGTGGATGCGCTCGACGAAGCGGTTGAAGGCCGTACCCAGGGTGCCGAACTCATCGTTGTTCTGGATGATCAGGCGCCGGGTCAGGTCGCCCTCGCCGTCGGCGATGTCCTGCATGGCCCGGGTCATCAGGTGCAGCGGTTGCAGCAGCACGCGGATCAACATGCCCAGCAAGGCGATGATGATCACCACCGCGATAATCGTGGCGATCACGGCTGATGTGCGGAACTCACTGAGCATGGCGAACGACTTGGCTTTATCCACCGAAACACCCAGGTACCAGTTCACCGATGGCAGACCCTTGATCGGGGTAAACGTCACGATGTTGGTTTTGCCGTTGGCTTGTACTTCGCTGAAGTCTCTGCTGATCTTCGGCGTGTCCTTTGGATACACGTCAGCCAGGGTCTTCATCACCAGGTTTTTGTCCGGATGCACCAGCACCTTGCCGTCGGCACTGACCAGGAAGGCATAGCCCATGCCGCCAAAATCCAGCGCGCCAATGTTATCCACCAGGGTTTGCAGGCTCAGGTCGCCGCCTACCACACCGACACTTTGGCCGCCCTTGGCGCTGGGGGTGGCCACGGAGATGATCAGTTGCCCGGTGGCCGCGTCTATATAAGGTTCGGTCAGGGTTGAGCCATTGCTGGCCTGGGCGCCTTTGTACCAGGGGCGAACACGCGGGTCGAAACCGTCGGGCATCTTGGTGTCTGGGCGAATGGTGAAGGTGCCCTGGCTGTCACCCACGTAGGTCGCCATGAACGAAGACGTCAGCGCTTTCTGTTCCAGCAGGCCGGCAACCACGGACGGTTCAGGGTTGATGGCAATGTTTTGCGCAGCGTTTTCCACCAGGGCGATACGCCCGGTGAGCCAGGTCTGGATATTGCTGGCGGTAACGTCGCCCATTTCGTGCAGGTAGTTATTGAGGTCGTCACGAATCGCATTGCGCTGCAGGTAGTCGTTGTAAAGGGTAAACAACGCGAAGGCGGCGATGACGATAAGGGAGGCTGCAAGCAGGATCTTGTGGCTGAAGCGCAGATTTTTATTCATGGCTTGTAGGGTCCGCTAAGGTCTTAATATCCGAGGCGCGTCCTATAGGGGAGGCGCAAAATGGCAGCGTTAAAAAAGGTGTGGTATTTCTGGTGATAGCTCCGTTGGTCCATATCGGAATTATCTGACCATTTTTTAGTCTTTGTCGGGCTTACATCCGTCTATATCGACCTCGCGGCACTAAAGATTAACCATAGGTGACGAAATGCCTGACTCCACACAACTGCTTATCGGTGCCGGCCTTGACGGCCAGCCCATCGCCCAGTCCATGCGCCTGGCCAACCGTCACGGGTTGATCGCCGGCGCCACCGGCACCGGCAAGACCGTCACCTTGCAGCGCCTGGCCGAAGCCTTCAGTGATGCGGGCGTGGCGGTGTTCGCCGCCGACATCAAGGGCGACCTCTGTGGCCTGGGCGCCGCCGCCAACCCTCAGGGCAAAGTGGCCGAGCGCATTGCCGGTATGCCGTTCCTGGATTACACGGCCCAGGCGTATCCGGTCACCCTGTGGGATATCCACGGGCAGTCCGGTCATCCGCTGCGCACCACCATCAGCGAAATGGGCCCGTTGTTGCTCGGCAGCTTGTTGGAGCTGACTGACAGCCAGCAATCGGCGCTCTATGCGACCTTCAAGGTGGCCGACCGCGAAGGTTTGTTGCTGCTGGACCTCAAGGATCTCAAGGCACTGCTCAATCACCTGCGCTATCACCCGGAGCTGCTGGGTGACGACGCGGCGTTGATGACCACGGGTTCCAGCCAGGCGCTGTTGCGGCGCCTGGCGGTGCTGGAGCAGCAGGGCGCCGAAGCCTTGTTTGGCGAGCCGGCCCTGCAACTTGAAGATATTCTGCAACCGGCCAGCGATGGCCGCGGTCGCATTCATCTGCTCGATGCCAGCCGGCTCGTGCATGAAGCGCCGAAGGTCTACGCGACCTTCCTGTTGTGGCTGCTGGCAGAGTTGTTCGAGCAATTGCCGGAGCGTGGCGATGCCGACAAACCGCTGCTGGCGCTGTTTTTCGACGAGGCGCATTTGCTGTTCGCGGATACGCCAAAAGCCTTGCAGGAACGTCTGGAGCAAGTCGTACGCTTGATCCGCTCCAAAGGCGTCGGCGTGTACTTTGTCACCCAATCGCCGGGCGACTTGCCGGATACGGTGCTGGCGCAACTGGGTTTGCGCATTCAGCATGGTTTGCGTGCGTTCACCGCCAAAGAGCAGAAATCCCTGCGGGCGGTGGCCGACGGTTTCCGGCCCAACCCGACCTTCGATACCTTATCGGTGCTCACAGAGTTGGGGACGGGTGAGGCGTTGGTGGGAACCTTGCAGGAAAAGGGCACCCCGGAAGTCGTCCAGCGCGTACTGGTTGCTCCGCCGCAATCGCGGATCGGACCGCTCAGCGCAGCAGAGCGTGCGGCATTGGTCGCCAGTTCGCCGCTGTTGGGCCGCTATGACAAGCCGGTTGACCGGGAGTCGGCCTATGAAGTGCTGATGGCTCGCAAGGAACTTGGGCCCACCGAGGAAACCGCACCGACCGCCGAAGAACCGAGCTTTACCGACAAGGCCGGTGCATTCCTGGGGACTACTGCCGGCAAGGCGCTGAAGTCAGCCATGCAGCAGGCGGCCAATCAAATGGGGCGCCAGTTGGTGCGTGGCCTGTTGGGCTCGTTGCTGGGCGGCAGCAAACGCAAGTAGTGTTCAGGCTTTGGGCCGGGCATGGGCGGCCAGCCGTTCCAGG
This sequence comes from Pseudomonas synxantha BG33R, assembly GCF_000263715.2. Classification (NCBI taxonomy): domain Bacteria; kingdom Pseudomonadati; phylum Pseudomonadota; class Gammaproteobacteria; order Pseudomonadales; family Pseudomonadaceae; genus Pseudomonas; species Pseudomonas synxantha. The sequence goes on along the minus strand of NZ_CM001514.1, from coordinate 4,982,859 downwards.
GCTGCGCGCAAGCCTGGGTCGCTGATCCCTTCGGCGGTTGCCTGGAGGGTTTCGGCCGCATTTTCCGACAGGTCCATCGTATGCCCCACTGCGCCTTGCGGCACGGTGGGCGGCTGTACCTTGAACTGAATGCGCGTCAAACCGGCGAACTCATCAAAGACCATCAACTGGCGCTGCAAGCGTTTTTGCTGATAGCGCAAGCGTGTGGCCCAATGGCCATCAGTGACAATTAATAGCAGATTGCCTTCTCGCCAGGACGCCACATGACAATGCTCACGTGCGGCCGGTTGCAACTGGCTTTCAAGCAGGCGCTGCAAACGGCCCAAGCGTTGCGCATGGCCAAAGATGGCTTTCAACGGCTTGGCTTCGCGAAGCAACACGCCGGGAGCGCGGGCTGTAAGAGGGCGAAATGCCATGTTTAGACACCTTAGGTAACAGAGCGGTTATCTTACCAGAAAGCGCCGGTACGCCCCGCAGCCATGCATTGGCTGGGCTTTACCCATGAAATCAATAAGTAACTTCTGCGCTCTATGGGTTGAAGTTCGCGCAAAAGCCCTTATTTTAAACAAGCCCTCTCATAGCGCCGCGCCTGCATCGGGAAACAACGTTACTTTCCTCACCCACGATTCCGGGTAGAATGCGCGTTCGCAATGCGGCCGTGAGGGCTGCTCGGGCCACTCACGGTGCGCCCTCCATCCCTATGTGTGGAAGAACCTGCCGATATGTTTGCGCCTTTGTTAAAGAAACTTTTTGGAAGCAAGAATGAGCGCGAAGTCAAACGCATGCTCAAGACGGTGCAGCTGGTCAATGCCTTCGAGGAGCAGATGGTTGCTCTGTCGGACGAGCAATTGCGCGCCAAGACCCAAGAGTTCAAGGCCCGCATAGCCAAAGGTGAAACCCTCGACAAGCTGCTGCCCGAAGCCTTCGCGGTCGCCCGCGAAGCCGGTAAGCGCGTTATGGGCATGCGCCACTTCGACGTCCAGTTGATCGGCGGCATGACCTTGCATGAAGGCATGATTGCCGAAATGCGTACCGGTGAAGGCAAGACCCTGGTGGCAACCCTGGGCGTTTACCTCAACGCACTGTCCGGCAAGGGCGTGCACGTTGTGACGGTGAACGACTACCTGGCCCGCCGGGACGCCAACTGGATGCGCCCGCTGTATGAATTCCTCGGCCTGACCGTCGGCGTGGTAACGCCGTTCCAACCGCCGGAAGAGAAGCGCGCTGCCTACGCCGCCGATATCACCTACGGCACCAACAACGAATTCGGTTTCGACTACCTGCGCGACAACATGGCGTTCAGCATGGAAGAAAAATTCCAGCGTGAACTCAACTTTGCCGTGATCGACGAAGTCGACTCCATCCTCATCGACGAAGCCCGTACGCCGCTGATCATCTCCGGCCAGGCCGAAGACAGCTCGCGCCTGTACACCGAGATCAACAAGTTGATCCCGCGCCTGGAGCAGCACATCGAGGAAGTCGAAGGCGTGGTGACCAAAGAAGGTCACTTCACCATCGACGAGAAGACCCGCCAGGTCGAACTCAACGAAGCCGGTCACCAGTTCGTCGAAGAGATGCTGACCCAGATCGGCGAACTGGCCGAGGGTGAAAGCCTGTACTCGGCGCACAACCTGGGCCTGTTGACCCACGTTTACGCCGGCCTGCGCGCCCACAAGCTGTTCCATCGCAACGTCGAATACATCGTGCAGGACGGCCAGGTCGTGCTGGTTGACGAACACACCGGTCGTACCATGCCCGGTCGCCGTCTGTCCGAAGGCCTGCACCAGGCCATCGAAGCGAAGGAGCACCTCAACATCCAGGCCGAAAGCCAGACGTTGGCGTCCACCACCTTCCAGAACTACTTCCGTCTGTACAACAAACTGTCCGGCATGACCGGTACGGCCGACACTGAAGCGTTCGAGTTCCACCAGATCTACAACCTGGCCGTGATGGTCATCCCGCCGAACAAACCGTTGGCGCGTAAAGACTACAACGACCTGGTGTTCCTGACTGCCGAAGAGAAATACGCGGCGATCATCAATGACATCAAGGATGGCATGGCCAAGGGCCGCCCGATCCTGGTGGGTACCGCCACCATCGAGACCTCCGAGCACGTGTCCAACCTGCTCAACAAGGAAGGCATCGAGCACAAGGTACTCAACGCCAAGTTCCACGAAAAAGAAGCCGAGATCATCGCCCAGGCCGGTCGCCCAGGCGCACTGACCATCGCCACCAACATGGCCGGTCGTGGTACCGACATCCTGTTGGGCGGTAACTGGGAAGTGGAAGTGGCCTCGCTCGACAACCCGACCCCTGAGCAGATCGCCCAGATCAAGGCTGACTGGCAGAAGCGCCACCAGGCCGTGCTGGAATCCGGTGGCTTGCAGGTGATCGCCTCCGAGCGTCACGAGTCGCGCCGTATCGACAACCAGCTGCGTGGCCGTGCCGGCCGTCAGGGTGACGCCGGTTCCAGCCGTTTCTACCTGTCGCTGGAAGACAGCCTGATGCGCATCTTCGCCTCTGATCGGGTGAAGAACTTCATGAAGGCCCTGGGCATGCAGTCCGGTGAAGCGATCGAGCACCGCATGGTGACCAACGCCATCGAGAAAGCCCAGCGCAAGGTCGAAGGCCGCAACTTCGACATTCGCAAGCAACTGCTCGAGTTCGATGACGTCAACAACGAACAGCGTAAAGTGATTTATCACATGCGTAACACGTTGCTGGCCGCCGACAATATTGGCGAGACCATCGCTGACTTCCGTCAGGACGTGCTCAACGCTACCGTCAGCGCCCATATCCCGCCACAGTCCCTGCCTGAGCAGTGGGATGTTGCCGGCCTGGAAGCCGCGTTGAAGAGCGACTTCGGTGTCGACTTGCCGGTTCAGCAATGGCTGGACGAAGACGACCACCTGTACGAAGAAACCCTGCGCGAAAAACTGATGGCCGAACTGCTGGCCGCGTACAACGAGAAAGAAGAGCAGGCGAGTGCCGAAGCACTGCGCACCTTCGAGAAGCAAATCGTGCTGCGCGTGCTGGACGACCTGTGGAAAGACCACCTGTCGACCATGGACCACCTGCGTCACGGCATCCACCTGCGCGGTTACGCCCAGAAGAACCCGAAGCAGGAGTACAAGCGCGAGTCGTTCACGCTGTTCTCCGAGCTGCTGGATTCGATCAAGCGCGATTCGATTCGCGTGCTGTCCCACGTTCAGGTGCGTCGCGAAGACCCGATCGAGGAAGAGGCACGCCTGCGTCAGGAAGCCGAGGCACTGGCTGCGCGCATGCAGTTCCAGCATGACGAGGCTCCGGGCCTGGAAGCGCCTGAAGCGTTGGGTGAAGAGGTCGACGTGGCCCTGGCTCAAAGCCCGGTTCGCAATGATCAGAAACTGGGCCGCAACGAGCTGTGCTTCTGCGGTTCGGGCAAGAAATACAAACACTGCCACGGCCAGATCGAATAAGATTTTCGCCTGACGCTGCAACACCCCCGCGCCGCGACCGGCACCAGCCGTCGCGGCGTTTTGCCATTAATTCCCACCGTCGATAGCGACGGCACAGACATCATCTATATTCAAGGAGCGCATACATGGCTGTTGGTCTTGGTCCTTTGCCCACATTGCACCCGGTCGCCGGTTTTGAACTCGGTATCGCTTCGGCCGGCATCAAGCGCCCGGGGCGCAAGGATGTGGTAGTGATGCGCTGTGCCGAAGGCTCGACCGTGGCAGGTGTATTCACCCTCAACGCCTTTTGCGCCGCGCCAGTGATCCTGGCCAAGCAGCGGGTGGCCGGGTCGATTCGCTACCTGCTGACCAATACCGGCAACGCCAACGCCGGCACCGGCGAGCCTGGCCTGGTGGCGGCTGCGCGCACCTGCGCCAAGCTGGCGCAACTGGCCGGCGTGGACGCCAGCCAAGTGCTGCCGTACTCCACCGGCGTGATCGGTGAGCCGCTGCCAGTGGAAAAAATCGAAGGCGCCCTTCAGGCTGCGCTGGATGACCTGTCTGTGGATAACTGGGCGGCTGCGGCCACCGGCATCATGACCACCGACACCTTGCCAAAAGGCGCGAGCCGCCAGTTCGTGCATGACGGCGTGACCGTCACCGTGACCGGTATCAGCAAGGGCGCAGGCATGATCCGTCCAAACATGGCCACCATGCTCGGTTATATCGCCACCGACGCCAAAGTCTCCCGCGATGTGCTGCAGCGCCTGATGCTCGATGGCGCCAACAAGTCGTTCAACCGCATCACCATCGACGGCGACACCTCCACCAACGACTGCTGCATGCTGATCGCCACTGGCCAGGCCAACTTGCCGGAAATCACGTCCACCGAAGGCCCGCTGTTCGCGGCGTTGAAACAGGCCGTGTTTGAAGTGTGCATGGAGGTGGCCCAGGCCATCGTGCGCGACGGCGAGGGCGCGACCAAGTTCGTCACGGTTGAAGTCAATGGCGGCGGCAACCATCAGGAATGCCTGGATGTGGGTTACACCGTGGCTCACTCACCGCTGATCAAGACCGCACTGTTTGCATCGGACCCTAACTGGGGGCGTATCCTGGCCGCCGTTGGCCGTGCCGGCGTGCCGGACCTGGACGTGAGCAAGATCGACGTGTTCCTGGGCGACGTATGCATCGCCAGCCGCGGTGCTCGTGCCGAAACCTACACCGAAGCCCAAGGCTCGGCGGTGATGCAGCAGGAAGAAATCACCATCCGCATCGAACTGGGCCGCGGCGAGTGCAGCGAAACCATCTGGACTACCGACCTGTCCCACGAATACGTGAAGATCAACGCGGAATACCGTACCTGATACCAAGAGGAAACTGGTGGTGAAACGAGTGCATGTAGCAGCAGCGGTGATCCGCGGTGTCGACGGCAGGATCCTGTTGGCGCGCCGTGCCGATACCCAGCATCAAGGCGGCCTCTGGGAATTTCCCGGAGGCAAGGTGGAGGCCGATGAGTCGGTCGCCACGGCCTTGTCCCGTGAATTGCAGGAAGAGCTGGGCATCCAGGTCACCACGGCGCGGCCGCTGATCAAGGTGCAGCACGACTACCCGGACAAGCAGGTATTGCTGGATGTCTGGGAAGTCTCGGCTTTTACCGGCGAGCCTCATGGGGCCGAAGGGCAGCCGTTGGAATGGGTGTCGCCGCGGGACTTGCTCAACTACGAGTTCCCGGCGGCGAATGCGCCGATTGTTGCTGCTGCGCGCCTGCCCGCCGAGTACCTGATCACCCCCGGTGAGCTGGAAACCCCGATGTTGTTGCGCGGTATCCAGAAGGCCATCGCCGGTGGCATCAAGCTGGTTCAACTGCGTGCGCCCAACGGTTATGACCCCAAATACCGCGATCTGGCGGTGGACGCGGTGGGCCTGTGTGCCGGCAAGGCACAACTGATGCTCAAGGGGCCGTTCGAATGGCTGGGGGATTTCCCTGCCGCCGGCTGGCACATGACCTCGGCGCAACTGCGTAAGTATGCGAGCAAAGGCCGACCGCTGCCGAAGGATCGCTGGTTGGCGGCTTCTTGCCACAACGCCGAAGAGCTGGCACTGGCAGAGATGATGGACGTGGACTTTGTCACGCTGTCGCCGGTACAGCCGACCCAGACGCATCCGGATGCGCAGCCTTTAGGTTGGGAGCAGGCGGCTGAGTTGATCGCCGGCTTCAGTAAGCCGGTGTTTCTGCTGGGCGGGGTTGGGCCTGCGCAGCGGGAGCAGGCCTGGGAAGCCGGGGCGCAAGGCGTGGCTGGGATTCGGGCGTTCTGGCCGCAGGTTTGATGTTGCGCTGACGGGCCCTATCGGGAGCAAGCCCCCTCCCACACTTGAATGTATTCACAATTCAAAATGTGGGAGGGGGCTTGCTCCCGATGAGGTCTTGCCAGTCACCCGATAAATCTCAGTGTGGCTTGGCAGCCGCCTGCCACAACACTTCAGCAACACCTTGGCGCCGGGCAATCACCCTGGCCGCCACAAACAACAGATCCGACAACCGATTGATATACGCCAATCCCACCCCCTCCAGCGGCTCCAGCGCATTCAGGTGCTGACACCGCCGCTCCGCACTGCGCGCCAGGCTACGACACACATGGGCTTGGGCGATCAACGCCGAGCCGCCAGGCAGGATGAAGTTCTCCAGCGGCCCAACCTCCTCATTCCAGCGATCAATCGCCGCTTCCAGCCGATCCACTTCCGCCGCATTCAATGCCTTGTACACCGGCATCGCCAGCTCGCCGCCCAGGTCGAACAGGCGATGTTGGCAAGGTGTGAGCACCTCAATCACATCCATTAGCGCCGGGTGCTTGCCGCTTTGCTCTTCAAGGTTGGCCAGCAGCAAGCCCAACTGGCTGTTCAGCGTATCCACCTCGCCAATCGCCTCCACGCGTGGGTGGTCCTTGGGTACGCGGCGGCCGTCGCCGAGGCCGGTCTCGCCCTTGTCGCCGGTACGGGTGTAGATCTTCGACAGGCGAAAGCCCATGGTCAGTGCTCCAGTTGGGTAAGTTCAGTGGGGGGCAATTGGCTGCCGGCAAGCGGCAGGCGCAAGGTAAAGCACGTGCCCTGGCCCAGGGTGGAATGCACTTCCATCTGGCCCTTGTGGTTGTTGGTAATGATGAAATACGACACCGACAGCCCAAGCCCGGTGCCCTGGCCGATTTCCTTGGTGGTGAAGAACGGCTCGAACGTGCGTTTGCGCACGTTTTCGCTCATGCCGATGCCGTTGTCTTCCACCTGGATTTCTGCCCACGGCGGGTTGAGGCGGGTGCGCAGGATAATGCGCCCCGGTTCGCTGTCGTCTTCACGCAGGTGAATGGCCTGGGCGGCGTTCTTCAGCAAATTGAGCAGCACTTGTTCCAGCTCGTTGGCGGTGCCGGGCACGGGGCCCAGTTGCGGGTCGAACTGGCGGATGATCGCTTGGCCCTTGAAGTCGAAGCCGATGGTGAGGTCGAAATCGTTGCCGGCGATTTCCACGGCCTGGTCGATCAAGGCCGGCAAATCGCAGGGCGCCATCTGGCGATTGCTGCGCCGGCTGAAGCTGAGCATGTGGGTGACGATTTTCGCGGCGCGGGCGCCAGCTTGCTGAATGCCGTCGAGCAACTGCGGGACTTCGCGGCCTTGCAGGTAGCGATTGACCGTATCCAGTTCAATCCCCACTTGCTCGGCGAGCTCCAGGTTCTTGGGCAGGTCGGGAGACAGGCGGCGGCGAATGTTCTGCACGTTATGCAGGATGGCGCCCAGAGGGTTGTTGATCTCATGGGCCATACCGGCCGCGAGGCCGCCGACCGAGAGCATCTTCTCAGATTGCACCATCATTTCTTCCAGGGACAGGCGCTGGGTGATGTCGTCGATCCGGATCACCACGCCGCGCCCGGCACCGCCCATCAATGGATAGAACGTCAGGGCGTAATGCTTGGGCTCGTCGTCCTTGATCCAGGTGACCCGTTCTATCCGCTCCACCGAGTGTTGCTCCACCGTTGCCTTGATTTGTGGCAGGTACGGCTTGAGCGGCTGGAAGGCCAGAAAGATCGGCTGGTTCAGGGCTTCGTCCAGGCGCGTGCCGGAGAGAGCAGTGGCCTCCTGGTTCCACTGAGTGACGTAGAGCTGTTCATCCAGTGCGATCAGCGCCGAGGGCATCGAGTCGATGATGCTGTTGAGGTAGTTCTGGAAACCGGTGAGTTTTTTCTCGATCTTGCTGCGCACCTGGACTTCCAGTTCCAGCTTGCGGTTGGTATGCCGGGTTTCTTCGGCCAAACCCTGGGCCTGGTCGTAGGCGGCCTGGGAATCGTCACGCGCACGCTTGAGCTGCTGCTCGCGGGCTTCGATACGCGACAGCATGGTGTTGAAGGCTTCGGCCAGGCTGCCGATTTCATCATGGTTGCCAGGCCCGGCACGCAGGGCGTAGTTCTCTTCGCGGGTGACCTGGCGCGAAAGCTCTTCCAGTTCATGGATGGGGCGGGTAATCAGGCGTTTGATCTGCCGGGCGATGACCAGCCACAGCAACACACTGAAAATCAGGATGCCCAGGCTCGCGGTCAGTGTGCCGGTATAAAAGGCCACCGGCAGCTCACTACTGGCCACCAGCAGCAAATGCCCGGAAGGCTGGGCGCCACGGGGCAGGGTGATGACCTGATTGCTACGAAATTCGGTAACACGCCACGCTTCGATATGCCGGTAGTGGTCCGGCAGGTGCAGGCGGTCGCCGTGTTGCATCTGCGCCAGGCGGTTGCCTTCGCCGTCATACAGGGCGGCGGCGCGCAACGGTGAATAGCTGGTCAGTTCGTTGAGCAGTGCCTCGGCCCTGGTCGGGGATTCAAGCGCCTGTTCGGCAAGCGACGGGTTGGACACCAGCCGACCGATGGCCTGCAAGGCCTGGGGGGCCATGCTTTCCTGGGAGATCCAGTAAGCGGCGCTGATAAACGTCAGGTTGGCCACCAGCAATACGGTGGTCAACAGTACTAGCAGGGCCGCCAGCAGTTTCTGCCCTACCGGTAGATTTTCAAGACGCTGGCGCAATGGCATCAGGGTTTTCCCAGGTGATAGACAGGTAGGCAGGGTAGCGCGTGCCTCAGTCGCTGGCCAATCCGCGTGCGAGCAAATGCGCCACCAGCCGCGCGTGCACCTGTTGCAGATGCGGCACTGCCAACTGATGGCGTGCCGCGGCCTGGCAAGCGTAGCCCAGCAGGTAACTGATCTCGGTACGTCGGGCGTTGGCGACGTCCTGGTACATGGAGGAATAGTTGGCGGCGGTGGCCTGGATCACTCGCTCGACTTCGCTGTGCAAGTCCTGTGCACCCGCAGGCTGGCCGCAGCGCTCCAGCAGTTCGGCCAGTTCGGCGCAGAGCGTGGCGACCTCGCAGTGGTGGGCGCTCAAACCGCCGTTGCGGCAGTGGTACAGCACGGTCAGTGGGTTGATGGCGCAATTGAGCGCGAGCTTGCGCCACAGGCGCGTCAGGATATCGGTGGCCCATTCATGGGGAATGCCCGCCGCTTGCAGATCATCCAGCCACAGCGGTGGGGTGGGATGGCTCGCGTCACCCAGCCAAGTGTAGCCATGGCCGGCGAATACCACGCGCCAATCGCCATCGCGAAATGCACCTTCAGTACTGGAGGCAAAGATGCAGCGCGCCGACGGCCATTGCGCAGCCACCGCGTCCTGGCTGCCGAGGCCGTTTTGCAGCAGGATCAATTCGGCGTCCGGCGCCAGCCGATGCTGCAACTGGGCGATGGCGCTTTGAGCGTCGTAGGCTTTGCATGCTACTAGCAGACGCCGAATCGGCTCCGGGCTGTCAGGCGTTTCGCCGATGACCGGATAAGTCTGTTCCACACCGCGTTCCACCAGGGTCAGCCCTTGGCTGGCGCGATAGCTGGCCAGGCGCGCCTGGTTACGAAGAATCAGCCTGACAGGCACGCCGGCGCGCGCCAATCGCGTGGCCCAGAGGGTGCCCAGGCTGCCGGCGCCAAGAATATGCCAGGGGGTCGACATCAGTGTGTGCTCCATAAGGTCGCCAGCGGTGAACGGCGCGAAAGAACCGCTATAATGCCCCGGCATTTTAGCTCGGGCGCGCTCCATCTCTACTGAGCCTGCCCCTTATATTGGAGAAATCACATGCCTTCGTTCGACGTGGTATCTGAACTGGACAAACACGAAGTCACCAACGCCGTCGAGAACGCCGTCAAGGAACTGGACCGTCGCTATGACCTGAAAGGCAAGGGCAGCTTCGAATTCAAGGAAAAGGAACTGACCGTCAACCTGACCGCTGAAGCCGATTTCCAGCTGGAAGCGATGATCGAGATCCTCAAGCTGGCCCTGGTCAAGCGCAAGATCGACGTGCAGTGCCTTGAAGTCAAGGACGCCTATGCTTCCGGCAAGCTGATGAAGCAGGAAGCCGTGCTCAAGGAAGGCATCGACAAGGAACTGGCGAAGAAGATCGTCGCCCACATCAAGGACGCCAAGCTCAAGGTCCAGGCCGCCATTCAGGGCGAGCAGGTTCGCGTCACCGGCAAGAAGCGCGATGATCTGCAAGAGGCCATCGCGGCCCTGCGTGCCAAGACTTTCGATATGCCGCTGCAGTTCAATAACTTCCGCGACTGATGGCACTCTGGGGAACCTGTGGGTATTTTTGACGTCCCACGCCCCAGAATCAGTGCCTGCAATTGAGCCCTTCGGGGCTCAATTGCGTTTTCAGGCAGTCAATAGAGCCCTATCGCCGCACCACAGGAGAAAGTAGATGGATTTGAACGCTGAAATGGATCACCTGATCAAGACCTCTCAGTCTTGGATCCCCATGATCATGGAATATGGCAGCCGGGTATTGCTGGCAGTGATCACCCTGGCCATTGGCTGGTGGCTGATCAATGTCTTTACCCATCGCGTAGGCCGTTTGCTGGCCGTGCGCAACGCCGACCTGGCGCTGCAGCACTTCGTCACCAGCCTGGCGAACATTGCGCTGAAAGTCATGCTGATCGTCAGCGTGGCCTCGATGATCGGCGTGGCAACCACCTCGTTCGTCGCCGCCATCGGTGCGGCAACCCTGGCGATCGGCCTGGCATTGCAGGGCAGCCTGGCGAACTTCGCTGGTGGTGTGCTGATTCTGCTGTTCCGTCCGTTCCGCATCGGTGACTGGATCGAAGCCCAGGGCACCTCGGGTACCGTCGATAGCATCCAGATCTTCCACACGGTGATCCGTACCGGTGACAACAAGACAGTGATCGTGCCGAACGGCATCCTGTCCAATGGCATCATCACCAACACCAACCGCCAGCCAACCCGCAAAGTAGTGTTTGATGTAGGCGTGGACTATGAGGCCGACCTGCAAAAAGCCCGTGAAGTGTTGCTGGAGCTGGCCAAAGACCCACGCGTGCTGGCTGATCCTGCGCCTGTAGCGGTGGTATCGACCCTGGGCGACAGCTCCATCACCGTTTCGCTGCGCTGCTGGACCAATACCCCGGATTATTGGGACGTGGTGTTTATGTTTAATGAACTGGCACGTGACCGTTTGAAAGCGGCAGGGATTGATATTCCGTTCCCACAACGGGTTATTCGCGTGATGCAGGAAAGTGCGCCGAAATAACTTGGCGTACTGCTATCGAAGTTGGCCGAAAGGTCAGCTTTGATAAACTAGTTACTTAGCTTGCTAGTTGTTTTGCTGGTTGAAATAAAACTGCAATAAAAAAGCCGCTCCCTGTTTAAACAGAGGAGCGGCTTTTTGTTTAAGGCCGAAGCCTCAAGCCATCGTTGTAATTAAACCGGCAATTACAAGATGTTCAGCGGGTAGTTCGCGATCAGACGCAGCTCGTCGATCGACGGCGAACCGTAGTAAACGCCATCCCCGGAACGATAAGTCGCTTGACGCAGGCGCAGGCTCAGGTTTTTTGCCGGGCCGCTCTGGATCACGTACTTGGCTTCGATGTCGCGTTCCCATTCTTTGCCGTTGCTGGTAGTGCCGGTGTTGGCGCCGCTACCGGTAACGTAACGCGTCATGAAGCTCAGGCCAGGAATGCCGAAGGTTGCCATGTTGATGTCATAGCGCGCCTGGTAGGACTTCTCGCCTTCGGCGTTGAAGTCGGAACGGGCGATGGAGTTGGCCAGGAACACCGTGCCGCCGCCGTCTACGCCGTAGCCGTAGTCGCCGTCACCGGTAACCTTCTGGGCTGCCAGGGTGAAGGTGTGTGCGCCGATGGTGTAGGCACCCTGCAAGCTGAACGCGCGGTTGTCGAGCTTGGTCACGCCATCCTTCTCTGCACGTTGCAGGCCGGCGCCATCGCTCTTGGTGTCGTAGATGTTGAAGTCCAGCGCGAACGACTGGTCATCGCTCAGGGCGTGGGTCCAGTTCAGGTTGCTGTAGTACTTGCGGAAGTAATCTTCGGTTTTCGCGTAGTACAGGCTACCGGTGACTTCTGGAGTGAAGGCATAGACGCCGCCGACAAAGTCGGTTTTGGTCAGGCCCAGGCTGTCGTGGTAGGTCTGCGCCTGCGCGACGCTTGAGGTGAAGTGGCCGCCCTCAAGCTTCAGGCCCTTGATCTCGTTGCTGGTGATCGAGATACCTTGTGGCAGCTCCGGCAACAGACGGCTGTCATCAGAGGCGAACACCGGTGCGGTGGTGTATTGGTCACCCACTTTCAACACGGTATTGGAGATGCGGAACTTAACTGCGCCGCCGCCTTTGGAGTAGTCGTCCTGGGAGCGACCGTCGGAACCGGTAGGGAACAGACCCGTGCCGGCGCGACCCTTGCCGCTGTCGAGCTTGAGGCCCATCAGGCCGATCACGTCCACACCGACACCGATGGTGCCCTGGGTGAAGCCGGATTCGTACAGGGCATTGAAGCCCAGGCCGGTTTCTTCGGCGCGGCTTTTACGCTTGCCGTTGACGGTGCTGTAACCGCCCCCTGGCTCATTACGGAAGTCGCGGCTGAAGTACAGAGCGCGAGTATTGATGCTGAAAGTACTGTCTTCAACAAAGCCCTTGGAATCGTCCTGGGCGGACGCCATTGCGAACTGCGAGGTGCCTGCTGAAACAGCCAGGGCGATCATGCTCCACTTCATCACGCGCATCGTGATTTGCTCCTTTGGTTTTAGGAAGAGTACTGCCGTCCCACCTGTATTTTTATCTGGGCGGCTCTTTCTTTTTGTGCCGGCGCAAAGTTATCTCACGCAGGCTCTATTGACGATACTTACTCAATTATCCTTTCAGCTTCTTTACGAGGCTGTCGTAAATCGCTAGATCCATGTCGCAAATTCACAGCCCAAAATGTATCCAGGCTGACAACTTCAATGCTGTTTTCAGACTTCTTTCAAAGTTTGAACACTTCCTTGATACACACTGAAACGCCACTACTTTTATCGCGAAACACCTGCTTCCAAACGGGTGCCGTTGCCGACGATACGGGGGTGAATGCAACAAGCGTGCTCAAACCTGCGACCGAATGTCATTTTTTCGTGAAAAACGTGATGGGAATGTAAAAACCGCATAAGCACGGGCCTCTTACGCCGTTTGGTTTGGGCTTGACGTCCAGGGTGTTACCACTGTCGGGTGCCGCGCAAAACCTTCACTTGGGTAAAACGTTACCGGTTCACCCCCATCAGTGGGTAATTGGCGGATCCCTTTGACGCACGAATGGGTCATTTTGGTGCGTGCCGTAAAGGCCCGGTCTAGCGTAGATCAACTGTTTTTCTGCCTCCAAAAGGTGCATTTTTTACCCGCCTGCCTCAACAGTGCCAGGATTGGCCGTGAAGCCTTGGGCGTTCAAAGGTATGCTGGGCGCCTGTCCCGACCTGCCGAACGGAGTGTCCACGTGTTCGCCTTAGATCAACGCCTGCAACAAGACACCTTGGCCATTGGGGACTTCCCGCTCTGTCGCCTGCTAATGTCCAATGACGCCAATTACCCCTGGTTCATTCTGGTGCCACGCATCGACGGTATCAGCGAAGTGTTTCAACTGGATGTCGCAGATCAACAAACCTTGTGGCAAGAAACAACGGCCCTGGCGCAACTGCTTAACGAGGGGCTGGCCGCTGACAAGATGAACATCGGTGCGCTGGGTAACGTCGTCAGCCAATTACACGTGCATGTGATTGTGCGCAAACGCGATGACGCCGCCTGGCCGGCACCGGTGTGGGGCAAGCACCCGGCCCGGCCCTATACCCAAGAGCAAGTGGCGGCGATTCGCGCTCGATTGCGTGCGCTGTTGCCTGCCGACTTCATCTTTACCCAGGACTGAATCATGGACCTGCAAGAGCGCGTTACCGACCTGGAAAGCCGCCTGGCCTTCCAGGACGACACCATCGAGACCCTCAACGACATCCTGGTCACACAGCAGCGGGCGGTTGAACGCCTGCAATTGCAAATGACGGCCTTGCTCAAGCGCCAGGAAGAAATGGGCGGTCAGTTCGAGTCATCTGAAGAAGAAGCACCGCCGCCGCACTATTGAAATGCACAGGCCATAAAAAACCGCGATCCAGCCAACGCCGGATCGCGGTTTTTTTGCTGCGAAGGCTTGGGATCAGCGACGCGGCAGGGCAGCGATGACGTCTTCGGCTTGCAGGCCCTTGTCACGGTTCATCACCGAGAACTCCACGCGCTGGCCTTCGACCAGCACGCGATGGCCTTCGCCACGGATAGCCCGGAAGTGGACGAAGATATCGTCGCCCGAATCGCGGGAAATGAAGCCGAAGCCTTTGGAGGTGTTGAACCACTTGACGGTACCGGTATCCCGGTTGGTCATGTCGTAGTTTTGCGACGCGGCCGCCGGAGACGAACGGTAGAAGCTGATGGCCAGGTGAAGAACAATGGCAACCACAGCAATCACCAGGCTGAGCAGGATAGCCGGATGGCCACCCACTTCAGGCATAGGCGCCAAAAGGGTGAGGGTTTGAACAACAACAGTCAGCACCAGCAGCGCACTGACCAGGTTTTGCAGTTGATGACGCGTGCCTTTGTTCCAGTAAGGGATTACCGGTGCGAGCGTCAGGTTAAGAAGGCCGAACAAGGCCAGGTACAGAGCGTCATGTTGTTGCAGGTAGGGCAGGCTTTCAGGCTGCAGGCTCGGGATAAAGGACAGCAGCAAAGCTGCAACGCCCGTTAGCAGGTGGACGATTTTCAACATTTTGATTAACTCACGTTAAGACGGATCACAAGGAAGAGCTGACTGGCACGGTTCGCTTCTGAACAATGGGAGGCGTTGAGCACGTGCGCGGGTATCAGCCTATGTGAAGTGCCGCAGGAATAAACGGCAGCCACACGGCGTCTATTTAACAGCAAAGGCTGTGCCTACTCAAATCAAGCATTTCGGGGTGTTGCGACGGCAACGGCATTTGTGCGGCAAACGCTTGTCCTAGACAGGTGCAGGATTTTTTGGCGGGCGTTGCGAGACCGTTCCTACGGCTAAAAAGGCTTGCCAATTCGCGAGTTGCAAGCGATGCGGGGCGATTTGCCGCAGGTCGCCTGGGTGTGACGGGCTGCATGCGGCTCGCTCTCTTGCTAGAGTGGTCCTGCACCTGATCAATGAATACTCGTCAATTGAAGGGGAAAAACATGGCAATCGATATTGGTATCAGTGAAGAAGACCGTAAGTCCATCGTCGACGGACTTTCACGACTGCTGTCCGATACCTATGTTCTGTATCTGAAGACCCACAACTTTCATTGGAACGTCACAGGCCCCATGTTTCGTACGCTGCACTTGATGTTCGAGGAGCAGTACAACGAATTGGCGCTGGCGGTGGACTCCATTGCCGAGCGCATCCGTGCCCTGGGCTTCCCGGCACCGGGCGCCTATTCGATCTACGCCCGCCTGTCTTCGATCAAGGAAGAGGAGGGTGTGCCGAGCGCCGAAGAGATGATCAAGCAACTGGTGGCCGGTCAGGAAGCGGTTACGCGTACCGCGCGAGGCATCTTCCCGCTGCTGGACAAGGTCAGCGATGAGCCGACGGCCGACCTGTTGACCCAGCGTATGCAGGTACACGAGAAAACCGCGTGGATGCTGCGTTCGCTGCTCGAAAACCAGTAACTGTCGAACCCGGGCGGCGCTGTTTCAGCGCTGCCTGCTTGTTTCCCTGCGCTTCCTGGCGTTGTCCTACGACTAACGACTCCCCGTCTTCTGGCTGCTGCACGCTGGGTGCTGTTTTATAGGCCCATCGTTCAATGGGAGAAGCCCATTGGCTGCTGTTTGGCAATGGAGTGTCGGGTGTATGTCACGTGGAATGGGTAAAGGAGTGATGGAAACCTGTGGTTTTCACAAGATAAAGGTCGACCCTTTTGCAAAAGGGTTCGATATGGGACTGGCCAAGCCGTTGTCGCGGTCGGTCAGGCTCAATGGGTTTTCGACCTGCCTGCGGCTTGAGCAGATCTACTGGAACATCCTGACGGAGATCGCCAGGATCAATGCCTGTTCGGTCAGTGCCTTGTTGTCCTATGTCGATCGGGAAGTGCATCTGCGTTACGGAGGCGTGAAGAACTTCAGTGGGCTGGTGAGGGTGGTGTGCGTGGTTCACGTGCTCAAGGGCCGGGTTGCTCCCGCCGCTGAGGGCACCTTCGCGTCGTAGCTCGGCGGCCCTGGGCCCGGCCTTCATCCTTGTGGGCCGGCCCCGGGGCAGAAAGCCGGCTGCGCTGTGTCGATTTACCAGATATAATCCCGCGCTTTGCTGCGCATGCCGGGGCTTTATGCACAGGGCAGGGCGTGGCGCTGTAACGATCTGATCGCCGAGACATCTCCATGCCCATGTACGACTATCAATGCGCTTCCTGTGGTCACCAGTTGGAAGCCATTCAGAAGATCAGCGCAGCGCCGCTGGTCGATTGCCCTGCCTGCCAGGCACCTGAGTTGAAGAAGATGTTGTCCATGCCGGGCTTCCGCCTGAGCGGCAGCGGCTGGTACGAGACTGATTTCAAGACCGGTGCCAAGAAGAACCTGGCCGGCGGCGACAAAGCAGACTGAGTTGAACTCTACGCGCAGGCTCCTGCATTATCCGTCCCCTGCTTTAATGTACGGTGACGAGGCGGGCCTGCCACCGAATTTCGAATTACGAGAAGTGAAACCACGACCATGATGCGCAGCCACTATTGCGGCCAACTGAACGAGACCCTGGAAGGTCAGGAAATCACCCTTTGCGGATGGGTTCACCGTCGCCGCGACCACGGCGGGGTGATCTTCCTCGATATCCGTGATCGCGATGGTCTGGCCCAGGTAGTGTTCGACCCGGACCGCGCCGAGAGCTTCGCCGCCGCCGACCGGGTGCGCAGCGAATACGTCGTCAAGATCACCGGCAAGGTACGCCTGCGTCCGGCCGGTGCCGTGAACAAGAACATGGCGTCCGGCGGCATTGAAGTGCTGGGCTATGAGCTGGAAGTGCTGAACGAGTCGGAAACCCCGCCGTTCCCACTCAACGAATACTCCGACGTGGGCGAAGAAACCCGCCTGCGCTACCGCTTCCTGGACCTGCGTCGTCCGGAAATGGCCGAGAAGCTGCGCCTGCGTTCGCGCATGACCACCAGCATCCGTCGCTTCCTGGACGAGAACGGCTTCCTCGACGTCGAAACGCCGATCCTCACCCGGGCCACCCCGGAAGGCGCGCGCGACTACCTGGTGCCTAGCCGTACCCACGCCGGCAGCTTCTTCGCCTTGCCGCAATCGCCGCAGCTGTTCAAGCAACTGCTGATGGTGGCCGGCTTCGACCGTTACTACCAGATCGCCAAGTGCTTCCGTGACGAAGACCTGCGCGCTGACCGCCAGCCGGAATTCACCCAGATCGACATCGAGACCAGCTTCCTCGATGAAAAAGAGATCATGGGCCTGACCGAGCAGATGATCCGCAACCTGTTCAAGGAAGTGCTGGACCTGGAGTTCGGCGAATTCCCGCACATGACCTTCGAAGAAGCCATGCGC